>NZ_BAAANG010000010.1:0-11487 GCF_039529675.1 Microbacterium paludicola | reverse complement strand
AAGCTAGCCGAGCCGCTCACACTCGCGGCCTAAACCGAACCTGTCACCAGTTCGTTCCTCACGCCCATGCGACCGAGCAGCCCACGCGCGGCGACTCGAGAAGGGGCAGGAAACTGAACGTTGGGAGACCGCGCTAAGGGCGACGGCCACTTATGTCGGCGGCGTCCGCCAGAATTCTCACATGTTCGACATTTCGACGCTGATTGCGCCAGCCGCAACGGTGGTAGCTGCAGGTCTGGGCGCTTATTTCAGCGGACGAGTTGGCCAGCAGAGCGCCGAGATAGATGCGAGACGAGCCCGCCGCCACGAGCTCGCGGACACCGCCATCGCGTCAGCTCTCGCCCTCCGAACCGCTCTCCACGAAAGCGACTCCGAATGGGCCGGCCGCGACTGGGAGCGCGTGCTCGGCAACACGTACGACGCACTCGATGCCGCGAAGCCCGTCCTTCCTCGGCAGATGCTGCACCTCCGGCGAAGCGTTCGTGACGCGTGCGGAGAAGCCTTGGGTGTCGTCGCGGTGTTCGAGCTTGTGGACATACGCGAGCAGCTTGAGCCCCCCGAATTCGACCCGCGCTGGACGGAGTACGCGCGCGACTACGTGGGCGTGGCCATCGAGGTACTGCAACGGTGGCGCGAGGCGAAAGAACGCGACGCGGTGACCGTCGGCGCACCAACGTACGACGACTGGCTTCGCAGCACAGGCAGGTACCACCGCTCCTGAGTGCGCTCTCGATCCGATCACTCAACGACCGGCTCGTGAGCGACCGGGCAGACTTGCCAGACATCAGGTGATCAGCGAAGAGCGCTCCCAAGATGCGTCGCCGCGCTCGGCATCATGACTAGAGCCGTTCGCACGGTACGAGTGCAACACAGATGATCAATCGCTAGACACATCGCTCAATGGCCAGTTGATCCGCTGGCGACGCGGCTCGTGATCAGGTGCCAACGACGCTCGTCGTCATCGAGAACCACCTCACGACCCTTGGGAACGCGGACTTGTCCGCTGTCCGGACGAGATATCGAAGCGTTCGGCAAGAGAGTGCGCGAGTTCGCCCCCAGCCACACTCCGACGCTCGCTCGGAATGCGAACCCGATACATCTCGGCGGATGGCCGTCGGCCAACTTCGCGACTGGTTCTCGGGCGAGCAGCACCTCATCGATCGCATGATTGCCGCTCGCCGCGGCTATCACGGCCCAGAACACGACGCAGAAGCTCGGACGCGACACACTCGTGCGTGACACGCGCCATCTTGCGAACGAGCCTCTGCCGAGCAGCACCGTCGGAAGTCCTATCCCCGTCGGTGCGACGGTTGCAGGGCTCGGTATTGGGCCCAGAAGTCCTCAACCCCTCGGGTATCGATCAGTACCTGGATGCGCTCGATCGCCTTCTGCGAGTACCGCTGGAACACGGTGCGCCCGATCTTGAAGGCCTTCGAGCAATCGAGGTCGTCCTTCAACCCCAGCACCGCTATCGCCGCGGTCGTCTTGTTGGGCGTGAGCTTCAGCTTTCGCGCAAGGTCTCCATGGGAAAGGTTGTAGAAGCCCAGCTCGTCGACCCGCCTTACTGCGATCACCCCACCGGCAGGAGTTCCCTCAGGAACCAAGTGAACCGGGATTCCTTCATTCTTCGTGATGCGTAGGCTCACGTCAGCCCCTACTCCGACCGCATTGAACGAGACTGCTGAGATTCCTGGAAACAGATCGTCAAAGCTCGAGCCCAGCATCAGCTTCTGCCCAAGCTGAGAGAGCTGCCTCTCGCTCGGCTGGATGAACTCTCCCTCTAGGGCACCATTGACGATCGCCAGGCCCCGGAGCTTCGCGGTTGCCTCGGCGTGTCGCCTGCGGCCGGGCGCGAGTAGCCGCCGCACCTCTTCGATCTCCTCAGCGAACATTGAGATCGGATCGATCGGAGCAACCGTCGAGATCGGAAGCGCCCGCTCCGGAAGAAGTGTCGCGAGATTCTCGCCGAACACATCCCACAGAAGGTCGCGGAAGAGGGTGACCCCGGACTGCGCGTGAAGGTAGAGCTGGCCTTCAGAGAGCTCCAGGAGGTGGTGCTGAGCTGCATCCCTCAGCCCGTTGAGCGTTTGCAGTACCAACGCCTGATCGTCGGACAGAAATCCTTCGGCCGAGAGTCCGCGACGAACACAGGCGTCGAATCCAATGGTGTTGACCTCGCGCGGTTCGCGAATCCGACCCCCAGCGTTGAGAATCGCCGCCTTCAGCAGCATCTCGAAGGAATGATCCATCAGGATCAACACCGACTCGACTCGTCCGACATCGGACAGCCGATTGAAGTGATCGATGGACAGGAGGAGCGATGCGACCGCTTTGCCCTTCAACAGCCGAGCTTCTTTCTTCACGTCGACATCCTTCCGCCGTCCGCGAGAGGCACTCGCTTCGTTCCCGACCATCTTTCACCAAAGGACCGGAGCTCCAGGATGATGAGCTCTCGCGTGTTCGGAAACCGATGACTACTGAGCCTCGACAGGCGCGGCTGGAGCGGGCGCCAGTGCCAGCGCCAGACCGTCGGACTGAACAGTGTTCCCCACCCAGCAATTGTGAGGAGCGCACCCCGTCTCGAGAGCCCGCGATGCTCGCCCGATACGCGGTCGCTATGCGTGCGCCGAACGAGATAGCATCGAGCTCAACTCATTGCAACGCCCTGCTTCACGCAACGCGGGGTGTCGAGGGGCAGAATACGTTCATGACAGATGCAATGAGCGAATGGGATCCGAATTCAATTGTCGTGGTCCCGGGACTGCCCAACTCGCTCTCTCGGCCAGATGGCGATCACGCGGTCTACCCCGGTTCCACTCTTACCTTCGTGAAGGCTCTTCGGATCCTGGGATACTCCGTTCGCGTTGCCACGCCCAACAACATCCGGGAAGTCAGTCACCATTCGGCAGAGCTATGGTTGCCTCTCGCAGAGTTTGGACTAGCGGTTCTCGCCGGCGGTGCCGGTAACGTCCTCGCCGATATCCTCACGCGCCTGATGCCTCCTCCGCGCCGCACCACAACGGCGCACATTCGTTGGAAGGTTCAGGGGCCAGATGGGGTGGCTCACGACTTCAGCTTCGATGGCGACGGGGAGACGGCCGTGGAGGCCGCGCGCGCTTTCGAGCACAGCCTTGGGTACGGCGACAATGATGACTGACGATGGCCGCACCCGCCTCGCTGAAGTGAGCCGGATGTTGGAGGTCTACCAAACCGATCCGGGTGCTGCAGCGGATGATGATCTTCGCACCCTCCGCAAGAGCGCTCGTGCCGCGATCGACCGACTTGACGATGAACCAGAGTTTCACCGAGCGCACGAGACGTTAGACGCAGTTGGCAACTTTGTTAGACAGGTCAGACCGGATCTCTGCCTCCTCACTCCTGACGGCGAGGGCTACCTCCAGGAATGCCCGGTGGACCTCGGCCATCTTCGCGTCGGCTTTAGCGTCGGGGTCGAGATACTGGAGAGCCACTGCTCGATCTGCGAGCAGGATCCATGGGAATGCCCTCACATCCCAGGTGAGTCATATGGCGGCCGACATGCGACGAGGGTTGTCACGAGGGCAAACTTCTTCGAAGCGAGCCTGGTCAAGCGGCCGGACTTTCCGGACGCCCGGATCATGAGCCGCCCGATCTCTCGCGCCGATGTGGAGGAGACTCTCGGTGCTCCGCTGCCGGCAGGCGCTCAGCTGGTTTGCGATAGGTGCTTGATGCCGTGCGCGGGCATCTGAGGACCCCAAGAACAGGCCCGCTGGGACTGGTGAGGATGGGTTCAGTTGGCTCCAATGCCGCAAGACACAGATGCACGGTCCAGCTGACGCCCCAGGGGACGAGGGAGAAGATCCCTCCGTCTCCGCTCTGGAGACCCGCGAAAACACGCGGCACGATCGGCGCCGGGCCCCGACCGCCATGCGATCTGCGTAAAGAATCTTGCGCAGATCTCACGCAAATCGGCGGCTCACACTACAGGGATTGCCCTCTGATCAGGGGGATTTCTGGCGGAGACGGAGGGATTTGAACCCGGAACGTGCCGGTGCACCCAGGAGCGCTCGGCTCCGTTCGCGTTGGTTCACGCGGATCTTGGCTGCATACGACGACGTTCGAGCGGAGTGGGAGTCGTTCAGCTTTACGCGATTCTTACGCAGTGACCCTCGCCCTGCTCCCCGGCGCGAGTGATATCCGTCACGCGACCTGGACGGAGTCCGCGGTGCGCGCGGACGGCTCTTCCGGGAAGGACAGGACGAGGTGACGGCCGAGCGCGGTTGCGAGCCTCGCGAGGGTGTCGATCCGGTTCTTCGCGCCGCCCCCTTCCTCAAGGCGGGAGATCACCGACTGGGTGGTGTTCATCCGCGCGGCGAGCTCGCGCTGACTCAAGCCTTCAGCGGTGCGGAGGTCGTAGACGAGCTGGCCGAGATCCAGATCCTGGTCGATCTCCGCGCGACGCTCGTCATCGACCGCAGCGCGACGCTGCTTCACGTCATCCCATCGGGAGTAGTTCGCCATCTTGTCCTCCATCACGGGTACTCCACCGCGCACTCGTCGGCTGCGCGCCTCGCCCGAGCGACCTCGTGCCGCTCGTTGTCGCGCTGCTTTCGGAACGTCGTCAGCAGAATGATCCGCCCGTCCCTCGTGAACCTGTATGTGATCCGTCTCGCCGTGCGTCCCAGCGTGAACCTCAGCTCGAACAGACCCTCGCCTAGACTCCGGGACAACGGCATCCGAGCCGCCGAACCGAGCACCGCCAACCGGTCGACGATCACGGCCACGCGTTCCCAGTCGCCTTGGCTCAGACTGTCCAGCCACGCCTCGATCTCGTCGTGCAACTCGATCTCAGCCATAACCCATGATCGCACTCACGGCATCATCGCACAACTGCGATATCTTCCGAAGTCCCTCGGACAGCCTGCCGCGGTGCACGGATCGCCAGGTGACTGGCTCAATACGGGCGTTCGCACACGGCTTGAAATCGCGTGACCGCCCACGGAAACACGGGGCTCGAAGAATCACAGTTCGTTCAGCAGACCCGAACGCTCAGTTCTTGCGTGTGATCCGCTTCTTCGAGGTCGCGGACGGCGGAGCAACGTTCGCCTGCAAACGGACAGTGACAAGGGCGTGATGCCGCGAGGTGGGGTCGAGCTTCACGGGAGCGACATGGAACGCCCCTGTCAGGTCACGGCGAATCTTTCGGGGAAAGTAGTCACCTACGACCAGCAGTGCGACGGGAATATTGGTCACAGCGTATTGGACCGCCTGGGCGCCAAAGTCACCGACGAGTTCGTCGTCGGAACGGTCCTTGTCGATCGTCTTTACTTCGATATACATCGTGCACCGCCCAGAGAAGGTCACGGCGACGTCCACTCGGCCGCCTGCAACATTGGGCAGCTCGACGAGCGCACTTCGGCCGGCCATTACCAGCTTGGAGTTGAGCTCATCGGCGAGTTCGTGTTCCTCCGGCCAGGGCTCTCCCCTGACCATCCACGGTGGCAGCCTGCTCCCTGTCTGGCCGATGTTGATGTGGGCGGACGCAAATCGGATGACGTCAGTAAGGAGCACCGTGAGCTCCGTCCGAAAGGCGCCGATTCCTCCCTCAGCATGGTCTTCGCACTGAGCCAACAGGCTCGCGAGGAGATCACTCTCGGCGATGTTCAGCGACCCTATCTGAAGTGCAGCCTGTTCGAACACCGGGATGAGGGACGGCGCCGCTGCCGCCGCACTCTCGAGCTCAGAGAAGAGGTCGTCCGTTAGGTGGAGATTCTCGCGAATCGCATCCGAGAGACGGGCCGATTCGCTAATCGCTTTTTTTGGTGGCGACTCCTCGAAGCGTGCAAGCAGGCGCTCTACTGCCGTCCGCGTACTCGAACCTTCGGCCTCGCCGGTGGTCAGCAGCCACCGCTTCATATGTGTAATGAAGGAGGCGTTCCCGTGCGCGATCTCTTCGACCCGGGGCCATACGAGTTCCCTCACCCCGATTTGTGAAGCAGGATCGGCCATGCCCGGATTAACGACGAGAGCCATGGTCTGCTCTGCCGCGAATGCGTGGGCTAGGGCCCCCAGCGTCGTCTCAGTGTCGAACCACCGGTCCATCTCGGCCACTCGGAGCTGGGTCAGCAGGTCCAACCAGGCGCTCGTCGTGCCTGCGCGAGCTCCCCGCCAGCTCGACTCCACGCCGCGGTATCCGTCGAGGTACTCGTACACGGCGTCGGTGATGGCGCCAAACCGCTCATCCGGCAGCCCGTGCCCTGACAATTGTTCGGTGACACCGGTGACGACGGCCCGGAACGCGGCGGCGTCGGGACGAGCGTCGTCGCGGTACGCCGCGTCGAACCAGTGAAGTGCGTCGGCGAGATCGCCGCGGACGGCGGCAACGTCGGTGCATGCGGCCGCGGATGCGATCTTCTGGAAGCCAAGTTCCATTGCGGCGTCGGAATCCAGCTCGTCATGCGCCGCGAGTGCGGTGAGCGCGGCCAGCAGCTCGGCGTCGTCCCACATCGAGCAGGCGGCGCCGAGGGCTCGAACCAGGGGTGGCGTCGCGTCAGCTGCCTCGCTCCCTTCGTGCAGCAGCGCACGTAGTTGGAGCGTGTTGTTCGTCCAGCGTCCCAGCGCCAGCCGCGTCCATCCCTCAAGCGCGATGTCTCTTTCGTATCCGCGTCCGCCCGCGCGTGCCTTGAACGCGATCGCAAGGCCCGCGGCGATCTGGGGAAGCGCCGCTTCCGCAGCGAGCAGGACGTCGAAGAGGTCCCGCATCGCGATCACAGGCATGCTGTTTGCAGCGCTGAGGAGTAGCGTGCTCGCCGCCTCCTGATCCTTCAGGTCCACCCACTCGGCGCATAGTGCGACGGCGACCTCGACGACGCGCGTGTCGTGGGTCAGCGCGTCGGACGAGGCGTAGATAGTCTCCTCGCCGCCGAGACCGGCGACGGAGGGGGTGCCGTCGAGGGTGTCGAGAAAATCGAAGACGGTCTGCGCCACGGCTAGCGACTCCTCACCACATCAAATCTTGCGCAGTCGGTGTCTGAATGGCCTCGCCCGGTAGGACCGCCGCCACCAATTCGCTATGCGCGGTGCTCGTGATGACCTGGAGGTTGTAGGTCTCGGCTACTCGGTTCAGCTCACGCAGCAGCAGCTCGCCGTTCTCCCGGTTGAGCTCCTCGCTGGCAAGAGAGTCGACGATGAGGAGCCCTGGATGCCTGCCCAGGCCTGATGTCGTTCCTACGTCGAGGAGGGACACGACTAGCGCGATCTTCAACCGCAGTTTCTCTCCGTCGGTGAGCTTCCCGAACGCGGTCTTCTCTCCGCCCTTCACGACCGGGAGCTGGGCGTTCCCCTGAAGGGTCGCCTTCTCGAGGTTGCTGATCCCGAGAGTCTTCCCGAGCAACGTGATCTGCGCGCTCACTGAGGTCAACGCATCCGCGAAGACGGTCTTCACCGAGGCATCCGCGTAGCTCTCGGCGGCGTCGAGGATGCGCGAGTCGGCGGCCAATGCTTCCTCCTCCGGGCCCTCGTCGTACGGTTCGGAACGCTCTTTGATGCGGCCCTCGAGCACCGCGATGCGGCGCTCGAGGGCTCGGCGTTCGATGGGGTCTCCATGCACGTTACGCATGGCCTCCGACGCGCGTTCGAACTCCTCCTGTGCGGTCTTCGCGTGCGCCACCGCCTTGTCATGGAGCGTGGAGAGTCGGTCCGCGTCGGCAGCGCACTGGGTGACACGCTGCTCTGCCATCGCTACAGGGTCGAGTTCGTCTTCGTCTTCGTCTTCATCGGCACCAGCACCACCCTCGACGCCCACGGGTGCCACTTGATCCGCTTCGTCTATCGGGTTGTTGCAGAGGGAACACGATCCTTCCTGCTCCCTCGCCCACTGTTCGGGCTGAACCTTCGCGTCACATCTCGGGCAACACGACGGCTTGAGCGAGTGCCAGAACCGCTTGGTGACTGCAGCCTCCTTGAAGGCCGCTAGATCCTGCTCGGCACGGTGCAGCTCCCGCTCCGCGTCCCCGTACGCGAGTGCAGCATCCGACGCCGCACGCTGTGTCCGGGTGATTCTCTCTGACGCGGCCGCGACGGCGGCCATCGCGGCCTCGACGTCCTCCGCTGTCAGGCTCGACGCGGGAATGGAGCTCAACTCTGCCTCGGCCTCGGCCTTCTCCGCGCGGAGTACATGCGCGCTGGCCTCCCGGGACTCGGCGTCCCGGCTTCGACGGCGTTGGAGGATGGCGAGCTTTCCGTCCACCGCATTCTTCTGGGCGCGTGCGCTGAGCTTGGTCGCACCCCACTCCGTCGCGAGAAATGTGTTGAGCACGTTCCTCGCGTGATAGGGCGTCTCTCCGATGACGGACGACTCACTTGGCTTCGTGATGGCCAGCGCCTGGGACCAAAGGCGCCAGCCATGGTCGACCAGATTGCCGTCGTCAGTGTCCATTGCACCGGCAATGCGCGTCCACTGGGTGAGTCCGTCCAGGCCGAGGCGCTGCATCATGAAATCGCCGACGACAGCCTCCATCTCGTCGTGGCCGCTGAATACGTCGACAGCGAGCGCGCCTTCCTCAAGTAGCCGCGCAACCAAATGGTCTACGGGGACGTCAAGTCCGAACACGGGTGCACCGGCCGTGGCCGCCTCGTCGCTGTGTTCAGCCATCGTGTCGCCCGTCGTGACATTCAAGTCGTCGAGGTCTGGTCCGACTCCTATCGGAAGGATGAGGATCTGTCCCTTGGGAGCCCCGTCATCCACCCGCCACGCTATGAGCGCCCGTTCTCCGCCGATGGTCAGCAGCACACACGCCTGACGAAGCCACTTCAGTACGTCCCCCGCGACCTTCGACGAGCCGCGCAAGCCCCACTTGAGGATGTCGAGCGTCGAGCTCTTACCGGCGTCGTTCTTTCCGTCGCTGACAAACGCCGTCACCGGCGTCGTGAACGCGCGATGGAAGGAGAAGGGCACGAATCGTCGCGTCTGCCCGTCATCGTCGGCCGCGAGGTTCTTGACGCCGGCAAAGTGGAGCGCGTCCACATGCAACGGGCGACGTGTTGGGACCGGTTTCGGCCCAACGATCCCATACCGGTCGAACACTTCTCTGACGGCGTCTCGATCCGCACTTGCGCGCTGTGCGACGGCCCCTACCCAGTCGATGCCAGTTTCCATCAGGCCTCCATCACGTTCAGCGCGACAGCGCGCTCACCTACTCGCTCGAGAATCGACGGGATGACATCCCCGTGTGCAGTTCCGGCGTATTCGGCTTGCAGGTACTGCCGGCGCTTCGCAGTCGCGCCTATCGCGGCGTCGGCGATGAGGCCGATGGCGTTCGCCTGCCGGTCGTACCAGGCGAGGTCCGGGATCTCAGCGCGCATCGTAGCGATGGTTTCGCGGCCCTTCTCCAGGAGGAAGTAGTCCCGCCGAGACGCTGGGCCCGAGTCGGCGGACCGTCGATGCACGATCTGCCCATAGAGCTTGAGCACTGCAAGCGCGTCGTCAATGAACTCATAGGCCCCATAGATGTAACGCTCCATAGGGTAGGTGTGCAACTGAGGCGCATTGCCCGACAGCATCCGGACAACGTGGGGCTGAACCTGGTCGAGGCGCAAGATGCCATTCTCAAAATCGGTGAGGAGTTCGTCTGCAAGGTAGTCGGGGTTCCGAAGCCAGAAGTCGAGCTTCTGAAGGCGAATCAGTGAAGACATAACGGCAACCGCGCTCTCGACGTCGCAGGTAACGGGGACAGGCGTTCCCAACACGTCGAGGAGTACAAGGACTCGTGTTGCGGTCTGGCTCGTGGATCCGCCGCGACGGCGCGCATCAGATGGCGGGATCGAAATGACAGACACCCATGTTCCTTTCCCCAATCGTCAGCGTTCCAGATGAGCTCCGCGTACCGACGCCGACACGCTTGATCCAAACACTCAGCCCGCACATGATGTCATGAACGACATCGAGCAGCGGTAAGGGCCGGGCAATGAGCCGTTGGGGCGTCGTCCTGCGGATAGACGACAGCGGTTCACGGTGCGGGTCGCAACCCGCGGTCGAGGACTTTCTGGAGGAGCCGCGCGCGTTCGTAGAAGTTGTCCGAGCCCTCCATCGCCCAGCGACCGAAATCGGGAAAGCTGTTGCTCGTTGCAACGCGTTCGTCGTCTCGCACGGCGAGTCGGTGGAAGTACGGGGCTGCCCTCCGGTATGCGTCGCGGATTGCCTCTTTTCCGCCTGGGTCGATGATCGTCATATCCGCGCCTCGACCGCTTCCTCGAGTGATCTCGTCCTCTTCGAGGTAGTCGGCCACGTTTCGAAGCTCACGGATGAATGCTCGGACTGCGGCACGAGCGACTTCATCCTCTCGCTTCGTCTCTCGTCGGTCGGCTCGACGGTTGGTGTACAACGTCGCACCGAACGCTGTGATTCCTGCAATAACGAGCGGAACGACGACGCCGGTGAGAATCCACTCCACGCCAGCCAGACTAGCGGGGCGTGAAGCTCGAACTCGTACTACAGTCGTTCAGCGCGAGATGGCCGGTCGCCATCCGTGCAGATGACCTCCGGCAAGCCGCGACGGTCCTCCGCTGGCCGATTAGCCCGATTGGCCCCGAAGACACAGTCCCATGTTGGCGGTCCGACTAACGCTCCAGAGGGACGAGGGAGACAATCCCTCCGTCTCCCCTCTAGAAAGCCGCGAAAATACGCGACACGGTCGGCGCTGAACCATGACCGCCACGCGATCTGCGTAAAGAATCTTGCGCAGATCTTACGCAAATCGACGTTCGGCCCACACGTAAAAGCATGCTGACCGGGATTTTTTGGCGGAGACGGAGGGATTTGAACCCCGCGTCCATGCCTTCAGTCGCTGGTGGTCAAGGGCTCTCCGTGGATTCGCCGGGGTTCACGGGCGCGTTCGCGTTGGTTCATGGATGCTCACGAGCGCTCGGATGTTCGCATTTTCTTCGCACGCGCCCCTCGCCTTCGGCACCTCGAACAAGGCCGTGTTGCCACCCCACGGATACCATCACAGAGTGACCACGGACGCGCACGGCAACCCGGACGACTCGGCCCCTCAACCCAACGACGTCAGCTCAGACGATCTCGTCAACGTCGATGACGTCCTGGACGTCGACGAGTCCGAGGCTGCTGCTCGGAATACTGCACCGCTAACCTACTTCGGCACGGAGTTCGACGTGCATGGGCTGGTGCGCAGGTTCAACGCCGAAGCGATCATCGTTCCGGCCTTCGATCCGCAGGTGGAGCTACCTGATCCCAAAGCGCAAGGCTTCCAGCGACGACGCGTCTGGAGCCGGAACCAGATGGACCGGTTCATCGAGTCATTGCTGCTGGGGTTCCCGGTACCAGGCATCTTCCTCGTAGAGCAGCCCGGGAAAAAGTACCTTGTGCTGGACGGCCAGCAGCGACTGACGACGCTCGCAGCCTTCTTTGGTGACAGGTTCAAGCGGCTCATCGCATTTGAGCGTGTAGCGGTCTGAGCGTCGCGGTGGCCGGGTAGGCGTCGAGGTCTC
>NZ_BAAANG010000009.1:31885-87769 GCF_039529675.1 Microbacterium paludicola | reverse complement strand
CCCACACCGGCATCGGCGGCCAGACCCCCTCAGCCCGCGTTCACAACGTCACGGGGAAGTACAGCTAGACAATCACGGCCAAAGCATTCCACCGGCAGTGACGTATCCCCCTCCGGCTGGGGATGTCCCATGTCCCACCTGTCCCACCCTCAAGCGTCATACGTCACAGATCCCGCATGATTCCGCGCCAGAAGGCGCCTGAAGCGTGACAAGAGGTGGGACATCACATGGGACATGTGGGACACATGACGCATCTCACGCCAGCGGTACTACCCTCCACTTATGAGCGATCGCGACAACGACATGGTGCATCTGTCGTTCGGTCCGGACTACGAGGACGGGGAACTGATCCTGCGAGCGGATCTGCCGAGTGACGCCCTGCGGGGCGCCGGTGACGTGCAGATGGAGGACCCGGCGACCGGAGAGCGCCGATGGTTCGAGGTCTGGGTTGTCGACCGGTAGGTGCCGGCAGAACACATGGCAGACAACGCCAGCGGACACAGAGAGCCCCCGACGACGCTGAGCCGAGAGGAGCGGATCCGCGCAGCAGCGATCATTCTGCGCGATGCGGCCGAGGACCTGATGCAATCTCGAGTCCGCACTGAGTCCGCAGAATCCCCTACGCGTGCCCCCGGGTCACAACGCTGACCAACTCCGCGCCCGCGAGATTCCGCGGCTGACAACCGCTCACCGCGTCGGGCAGTCGCTGGTGCGCGATTCATCAACTACCGCTGACCCCACCGGCGAAGCCCGGCCCGGCGGGCCCCGCGCGCGAGCGCCACTGAGCGGTGCAGCGCCGCTCGGCGGCCCGCTCCGCTTCGGCCTGCTCCCGTAGAATGACGAGGATCTGATCGCTGCGGGCGCGGTTGGCGTGTGCAGCACGCTCCCCTCCCCAGCCGCGCGATCCCACAGCCATGGCAGGAGTTGAATGAGCGGCCTGACGCCGATCGACAAGGGCAAGCAGCTGCTGGCGGACTCGGTCTTCCAGTACCTGGGTGCCGCGATCATCGATGGAACCCTCGAGCAGGGTTCGCGCATCCGCGATGCCGAGCTCGCCGAGAAGCTGAATGTGTCGCGCATGCCGATCCGCGAGGCCCTGCAGCGCCTGGAGCGCATCGGCCTGGTCGAGATGATGCCCAGCCGCTACACGCGCGTGACGGTCGTCACCGACGAACTCGTCCGCGCCTCGCTCGCCTACGCGGGCTACAAGTGCGGCATCGAGATCTCCGCCACACTGCCGAGCATGACCGACGAGCAGGCCGACCACGCCGTCGAGCTGCTCGACGCGATGGACGGCGCCCTCGGCGACGCCGCCGCCTCGATCGCCGCCCGCATCGCGTTCTCGCGGTACATCGCCTCGCTGACCGCCGAGAACATCTACAAGCAGCACCTCGAGGATCTCGACCTCGCCCTCGAGCGCAACCTGACCCACGTGGGTCCCGTCGTCTCCGACGACGAGCTGCGCGAGAACTACCGCCGGCTGCGCGAGGCCATCCGCGCGCGCGACAAGGTCGCCGCCGAACGTCTCGTCCGCGAGCAGTTCGGCCTCTGAGGACAGCGGTTCAGCCCGAGGACGCCGCGAAGCCGCGGATCCAGCGATCCAGGCGGGTATATGCGTCGCGACGCACCGCGGGGTGCGACAGGAACACGTCGTGCAGCGCCCCGTCGAGGCGCTCGACCGTCACCGTCCGACCGAGCCGCAGCGACGCCCGTGCCACGTCCTCCACATACAGCACGGTGTCGGAGCGGGTGAGGTCGTCGCTCCAGCGGACCGGCAGCGTGCTGCGCGCCGACAGCATGACGCACACGGGCGCCGTGATGCCGAGGCCCTTCGCCACGGCATTGTGGCCGCCCAGGATGGCGTCGAGCCAGCCCGCATAGACAGGGAAGCCGGCCGCGGGGCGCCAGTCGGCGTCGATCGACACGGGGTCCTCGGGGTCGGCCGCCTCCTCCACCGCACGCGAGTAGAAGCCGTGGTCGGTGACCCGGATCTTGTCCAGCGGACGCCACCGCGCGCGCAGTTCGACCATTGGCGACAAGGCGGTGCGGGCCACGGCGCTCAGCTGGAATTCGAGCCACGGGCTGTTGAGCACAAGTGCCGCGACCTCGTCGGGGTGCCGCGAGGCCCACAGGCTCAGCACGAGGCCACCCGTCGAATGGCCGAGCAGGATGAGCCGGCGCTCGGCGCTGTCACCCCGCGCGTCGAGAGCCGCCCGGATGTCCTCGTCGTAGGTGGCGAGGTCGGTCACGTAGCCCGGCGTCTGCCACTCGCGCAGGCTCCGGCCGTACTTGCGCAGGTCCAGTGCGAAGAAGCGGGCGCCCCGATCCGTCCAGAACCGCGCAAGGCGGCGCTGGAAGAAGTAGTCCGACCAGCCGTGCACGTACAGCACGTCGACGTTCTCGAGCAGCCGCGGTCGCTGCCAGAACCGCCGCGGAGCGGGGAGGTGCCGCACCACCGTGGCGACGACCTCGCCCTCCTCATCCGCGCCCAGCGGCAGCGTCAGGGCCTCGAACCCCTCACCGAGGACATCGGCGACCCATGTGGCGGACACGCCTGCCAGCCTACGACGGCCGTGATCGCCGCGGGTTACTTCACGGCACCCGCCGTGAGCCCGCCGACGATGTACTTCTGCAGGAACAGGAACAGCGCGACCACCGGCAGGGCGGCCATCACGGCGCCGGCGGAGAACGCGCTCCAGTCGGCGTAGCGCGGGTTCGACACGAGCTTGGTGAGACCCACAGCGAGCGTCTGGTTCTCGGTGTCGATCAGCACGACCGACGCCACCACGAACTCGTTCACGCTGCCGATGAACGACAGCAGTGCGACAACCGCGAGGATCGGTGCGACGAGGCGCAGGATGATCGTGAAGAACACGCGCACATGGCTCGCGCCGTCGATCTTCGCGGCCTCGTCGATCGACTGCGGCACGGTGTTGAAGAACCCGTACATCAGGTAGGTGTTCACGCCGAGCGCGCCGCCGAGGTACACGAGGATCAGGCCGATCCTGCTGTTCAGGCCGATCGCCGGGAACCAGTCGCCGATGGCGCTCAGCAGCAGGAAGATCGCCACCACCGCGAGCAGCTGCGGGAACATCTGCACGACGACGATCGTGATGAGCCCGAAGCGACGGCCGGTGAACCGCATGCGCGAGAACGCGTACGCGGCGAGCGCGCCGAGGAAGACGGTGAGGATGGCCGTGATGCCCGCGATGATCAGGGTGTTCGCGAACCACGCGAGGAACGGCACCTTCGGGTCGCTGACGATGCGCACGTAGCTGTCGAAGCCGATCGCCGAGAACAGCGCGTTCGATCCGGTGAGGGTGCCGCGCGGGTTGAGCGAGCTCGAGATGACGAACACGATCGGCAGCAGCGAGAACGCGGTGACGATGATGCCGACGACGTGGCGCCAGCCGAGGTCGGCGAACCAGCGTCCGAAGGAGCGGCGGCGGTCGGTGAGGGCGGTCGCGCTCATCAGTTCAGCTCCTCGAGCGACTTGGTGCGGCGGAACGCGATCACGGAGATCACTGCCACCACGATGAAGATGATGATCGAGTAGGCGCTCGCGAGACCGTAGTCGCGCGTCTGGCCGGTGAAGGCCACCTTGTAGACCATCGAGATCAGGATGTCGGTGTGCCCGACGGGGATGGGCGCCGCCGAGTCGCGGGGTCCGCCGTCGGTGAGCATGTAGACGACGTTGAAGTTGTTGAAGTTGAACGCGAACGATGCGATCAGCAGCGGTGCGACGCTGACGAGCAGCAGCGGCAGCTTGATCAGGCGGAACACCGCCCACGGCTTCGCGCCGTCGACCGTCGCCGCCTCCTGCAGCTCGTCGGGAATCGACTGCAGCGCTCCGGTGCACACGAGGAACATGTACGGGAAGCCGAGCCAGAGGTTCACGATCAGGATCGACACCTTCGCCATCACCGGATCCGTCAGCCACGGGATGGACGCCCCGCCGAAGATCACCTGGTTCAGGAAGCCGAAGCTCTGGTTCATCATGCCCGCCCACACCAGCGCCGACAGGAACGACGGGACCGCGTAGGGAAGGATCATCAGCACCCGGTAGACCGCGCGGCTGCGCATGCGGGCGTTGTTGAACGTGATCGCCAGGAACAGCCCGAGGAAGAACGTCGTCGCGACGGACAGCAGGGCGAAGGCGAACGTCCACAGGGTCACGTAGAACAGGGGCCCCGCGAGGCGCTGATCCGTGACGGCGCGGATGAAGTTGTCGAAGCCGACGGTGATCTGCCAGCCCGGCAGCAGCTGGGTGCCGTCCTCCGCGGTGAACGCGCCGACCCCCGTGTCGCGGTAGACCGCGCCGGTCTCGGTGTTCGTCAGGGTGCCGGCGGCCTCGTCGTACTCGAGCGCCGAGGTGTAGAGGTAGCCGCTCGTGCCATCCGGAGTGCGCAGCGCGCCGTCGTTGGGGTCGTCCGAGAACGGCACCGACAGCTCGGTCACCTCGTTCTGACGCTGCAGCACCTGGGCGAACTGCAGGCTGTTCCAGCCGTCGGCCGCGACGGCCTTGTCGCCCTCGAACGTCGGGTTCGCGGCTGGGGCGAGCGGCATCTCGGTGGTGCCTACGAGCGCCTCGCCCTCGGGCGTCGTGACGAGCAGGCCGAGCGCGCCGCCCTGCTCCACGACCGTGATGGGGTAGGTCGCCGAGTCGGGCACACGCTGGAGCGCCGAGGCCATGAGCGAGGCGACCGCCTGCTCCTTGGTGCCGTTGTGGCCGGTGCCGTAGTTCGTGAAGGCGACGTAGCCGGTGTAGATCAGCACGAACACCTGGAACAGGCACAGGAAGATGACGCCGGGCGTGAGGTACTTCGCCGGCAGGGTGCGGCGGGAGAAGTAGATCCAATTGACGATGACGGCGACGACGACGACGACGCCGATCACGATCCACTGCTGGAAGCCGATCAGGACGAGCACCGCGTAGACGGCGATCGCGTCGACGATGCCGAGCAGGATCAGCTTGAGGACGAGAGCGCGGATGCCGCCGCCCGCCCGCTCGGCGATGTCGTGCGCCTGGCGCTGCCTGCGCAGGCGACGCGGATCGGTCGCGGCGTCGGTCGCCGTCTCGGCGACCTGGGTATCGGTGTCGGTCATGGCTCCCTTGCCCGTGCGAAGTCGTCAGAGTCCGCTCGTCGAGCGAGGGCCGCGAGGCCCTCGCTCGACGAGCAGGGATGTGGAGGTGTCAGTCCCGGATCAGCCGATGGCGGCCTGCACGTCGGACGTCAGCTTCTGCCACGTCGCGACGGGGTCGGCGCCGTTGATGATCTCGGCCTGTGCGATGCCCCAGTACTGCCACACCGAGCCCATCGCCGGGATCGCGGGCATCGGCACCGCCTGCTCGCCCACCGTGGCGAAGCCGCCGATGATCGGGTCCTCCGAGGCGGTCTCGGCCGCGGCGGAGAGGGCCGGCAGGATGTTGCCCACCTCGAACAGCGCGAGCTGCGCGTCCTCGGAGCCGAGGTAGTTCACGAGGAAGTCGTTCGCGGCGACCTTGTTGTCCGACTCGGCCGAGACGAAGAAGCCCTTGACGCCCGCGAACGGCGAGGCGGGCTTGTCGGTCGGGCTCGGGACCGGGTCGATCGCGACGTCCACGCCGGCGTCGATCGCGGCGCCGACGTTCCACGGGCCGGTGAGCCAGTAGGCAGCCTTGCCGTCGATGAACGACTGCTTGGCGATGTCGCCGTCGATGTCGGTGTTGAACACGCCGGTGCCGTTCTTGCCCTGGCCGGCGAGCCACTGGGCGAACTGCTCGCCGCCGGCGCTGCCGAGCTGCAGGTCGGTCGGGTCGTAGCCCTTGTCGTTCGTGCCGAAGACGGGGGCGCCGAACGCGGTCTGGAACGGGTACAGGTGGTAGGGGTTGCCCTCGGCACCCTGCTCGACGACGAACGGCTGGTCGAGGCCGGCGGCCTTGCCCTTGGCGATCATGTCGTCGAAGCTCGTGGGCGCATCCGGCACGAGCGTCTTGTTGCGCAGCACGGCGATGTTCTCGACGGCGTACGGGAGCATGTAGACGGTGCCCTCGTAGGTGGAGGCGTCCAGCGCGACGGGCAGGTAGTCCGAGGCCGCGTCGCCGAGCTCGAGCGGCGCGACGACGCCGTTGGTGGCGAGCTCGCCCAGCCAGTCGTGGGCACCCATGGTGATGTCGGGGCCCTCGCCCGTCGGCACCTGCTGGATGAAGTCGTCCTTGATGTCGGCGTTGTCCTTGCCGACGAGCTCGACCTCGACACCGGTCTGCTCGGTGTACGCGTCGGCCGCACCCTGCAGCGCATCCACGCGCTCGGCGTCGACCCAGACGGTCAGAGTCGATGTGGCCTCGCCCTCGCCCTCGGCGGGGGCGGACGTCTCGCCGCCCTGCGGGGCCGGCGTGGACGAGCATCCGGCAAGGCCGAGAGTCGTCGCGATCGCGAAAGCCGCGACCAGGCGGCCCTTGCTGTTCACCTTCATTGGCGTGTTGCCTCTCTGTCGTGGAACCGGCCACTCCGCCGATTTCTGCAAGCGGTTACAGGTATACCCGTTCATCCCGGATCCGCAAAACGGCCCTTCTGCGATGCCAGGGGTTCGATACGCAACCGTGATGCACACGGACGCCGCTCCTGCCTGCAAACGTTTCCACATCCAACCGGAATCGCATAAAGTCTCATCTCATGACTCCCGCTCCCACCCTGAGCCCGACACTCGTGGGCCCCGAAGGCGACGCCGCCGCCCCCGGCGCCGCCTGGTATCGCACCGCCGCGATCTACCAGATCTATCCCCGCTCCTTCGCGGACGCGAACGGCGACGGCATCGGCGACCTGCCCGGCATCACCTCGCGCCTCGACGCGCTGCGCGACCTCGGCATCGACGCGATCTGGCTCTCGCCCTTCATGACCTCGCCGCAGAAGGACGCCGGCTACGACGTCGCCGACTACTGCGACGTCGACCCACTGTTCGGCACGCTCGCCGACTTCGACGAGATGCTCGAGAACGCGCACGAGCGCGGCATCCGCGTGATCGTCGACCTCGTGCCGAACCACTCGTCCGACCAGCACCCCTGGTTCCAGGCGGCCCTCGCCGCCGCTCCCGGAAGCCCCGAGCGCGGCCGCTACATGTTCCGCGACGGTCGCGGCGAGAACGGCGAGCTGCCCCCGAACAACTGGCAGTCGGTGTTCGGCGGCAACGCCTGGACCCGCGTCACCGAGGCCGACGGCACGCCGGGCCAGTGGTACCTGCACCTGTTCGACTCGTCGCAGCCCGACTTCGACTGGGCGAACGAGGAGGTGCGCGAGGAGTTCCGCCGCATCCTGCGCTTCTGGCTCGACCGCGGGGTCGACGGCTTCCGCGTCGACGTCGCCCACGGCCTCGTCAAGCACGACGAGCTTCCCGACTACATGCCGCCGGAGGACTCCGACTCGATGGGCGGCAAGGAGCCGGTTCCCTACTGGGGCCAGGAGGGCGTGCACGAGGTGTACCGCGACTGGCGCCGCCTGCTCGAGGAGTACGAGGGCGACCGCGCCCTGTGCGCCGAGGCGTGGCTGCCGACCGCCGCCGAGACTGCGCTGTGGGTGCGTCCCGACGAGATGCACCAGGCCTTCAACTTCCCGTACCTGATGGCCGACTGGGATGCCGCGCAGCTGCGCGAGGTCGTCGACGAGTCGTTCCGCGCGTTCGGCGGCGTCGGCGCCCCGACCACGTGGGTGCTGTCCAACCACGACGTGATCCGCCACGCCTCGCGCCTCGCGCTGGGCGCCGACGCGCCGCAGGGCCACGGCATCGGCCCGCTCTCCCCCGGCAAACCGGACGCGGTGGTCGGCCTGCGCCGCGCCCGCGCCGCGACGTCGATGATGCTCGCACTGCCCGGCTCCGCCTACCTCTACCAGGGCGAGGAACTCGGCCTGCCCGAGGCGATCGAGCTTCCGGACGACGCGCGCCAGGATCCGACGTGGTTCCGCACGCAGGGCGAGCGCTACGGCCGCGACGGATGCCGCGTGCCGATCCCGTGGGAGGCCGACGCCCCGGCGTTCGGGTTCAACGGCACGGGTGCTGCGTGGCTGCCGCAGCCGTCCGAGTGGGCGGAGCTCGCGCGCGATCGTCAGGAGGACGATCCCGACTCGACGCTGAACCTGTACCGCACGCTGCTGCGCCTGCGGCGCGAGCTGGGCCTCGGCGCCGCGTACGATTTCGCGTGGGTGGAGGGCCTCCCGGCCTCCGCGGTCGCGTTCCGCAGCGGTGGAGTCACGGTCGTGGCGAACACCGGCGCCGAGCCGGTGCTGCTGCCGGAGGGTCGCGTCCTCGTCTCGAGCGGCGCGCTCGAGGAGGACGGATCCGGATCGCGCGTCCTTCCCGCCGACACGACCGTCTGGCTGATCCAGGACTGATCCACGGATCCGGATCGGATCCCGAGCACGCAAGGGAGCGCGCGGAGCATGAGCATCGCAGAGGTGGCACGGCTGGCCGGAGTGTCCACGGCGACGGTGTCCCGCGCGCTCTCCGGGCGCGGCCACGTGTCCGCCGCGGCTCGCGAGCGCGTGGTCGCGGCGGCGCGGGAGCTCGGCTACGTGGTCTCCCAGGCCGCGTCGAGCCTTGCCAGCGGCCGCACCCGCAACGTCGGCATCGTGCTGCCGTTCCTCAGCCGCTGGTACTTCACCGCGGTGCTCGAGGGCGCGCAGCAGCGGCTGATGCGCTCGGGCTACGACGTGACGCTGTACAACCTCGCCGGCGACGGCGGCGAGCGCCGCACGGTGTTCGAGCACTTCCTGCAGCGCCAGCGCGTGGATGCCGTGATCGCCGTGTCGCTCGAGCTCACCGAGCCCGAGGTCACGAGCCTTCACGCGCTGGGGAAGCCGCTCGTGGGCGTCGGCGGCCCGATCCCCGGCGTACGCACCCTCGCAATCGACGACGTGGCCGTGGCGACGCTCGCCACCGAGCACCTCATCGGCCTCGGTCATTCGCGCATCGGCCTGATCGGCGGCGACGTCGAGTCGGACGCCGACTTCCACCTGCCGACCAAGCGCCGTCAGGGCTGGGAGGCGGCCCTGCGCGAGGCGGGACTTCCCATCGCCGCGAGCCGGGTCGCGAACGCCGACTTCACCGTGCAGGGCGGCTACCGGGCGGCGAAGCAGCTGCTCGGCGCTCCCCTGCGCGACCGGGCCACGGCGATCTTCGCCGCCTCCGACGAGATGGCGTTCGGCGCGATGCTCGCCGCGCGCGACCTCGGCCTCAGCGTGCCGCTCGACGTGTCGATCGTCGGTGTCGACGACCACGACATGTCCGACTTCTTCGGCCTCACCACCATCGCCCAGTTCCCCGGCGCGCAGGGCGCGCTGGCCGTCGACATCCTGATGGCGCAGCTCGAGCCGAAGGGCGAAGACACCCCGCCGTCCGACACCCCGCTGCCGTTCGAGCTGCGGGTGCGGTCGTCGACGACCCGGCCGCGCGACTGAAGGGGGACTCCCCCTCCGCTGCGGCCGTCCCTCGCACAGCCCCCGCTCACCCCGGGGTGCTAGTGTCGGGGATGCGTCCGAGTCTCGGGCGCATCGTCGTGTCTCGACAGGTCTCCCCAGAGACCAGGGCTCGCCGGATCGCATCCGGCTGACGCCCCGTCTTCCTGCCGCGGCGAACGGATCCGGCATCCGCCGTGTTCGCCTCCCACCGGCCTGCGCTTCCCTGCGCCCGCGCCTCTGTGCGCCTGGGCCGGATCATCGAAAGAAACACACATGACCTCTGCTGCTGAGCAGATCTCCTTCGCCGATCTCGGCGTCCCCTCGATCCTCGTCGACGCGCTCGTCACCATGGACCGTCCCACCCCCTTCCCCATCCAGCGCGAGACGCTCCCCTCGACGCTCGCCGGTCGCGACGTCCTCGGCCGCGGAAAGACCGGATCCGGCAAGACGCTCGCGTTCGCCATCCCGCTCGTCGCCCGCCTCGCCGCGAAGGGCCAGCGCGGTCGCGCCGGCTCGCCGGTCGCCCTCATCCTGGCTCCCACGCGCGAGCTCGCCACGCAGATCACCCGCACGGTCGAGCCCCTGGCCAAGGCCGCGGGGATGGCCGTGACCACCATCTTCGGCGGCGTCTCGCAGAAGCCGCAGGAGGCCGCCTTCGCGCGCGGCGTCGACATCGTCGTTGCCTGCCCCGGCCGCCTCGAGGACCTCATGGGTCAGGGCGTCGTGCGCCTCGACCGCGTCTCGATCACCGTGCTCGACGAGGCCGACCACATGGCCGACCTCGGCTTCCTCCCCGGCGTGACGCGCATCCTGTCGAAGACGCCGACCGATGGTCAGCGCATGTTCTTCTCGGCCACGCTCGACAACGGCGTGGACAAGCTCGTCAAGCGCTTCCTGCCGAACCCCGAGCACATTGCGATCGACTCGGCCGAATCGCCCGTCGCCGCGATGACGCACCACCTCTTCGAGATCTCCAGCACCGAGCTGAAGACCGACGTCATCAAGGCCCTCGCGTCGGGCACCGCCCGCCGCATGCTCTTCACCCGCACCAAGCACCAGGCGAAGAAACTCGCGCGTCAGCTGACGGCGGCCGGCATCCCCGCGGTGGATCTTCACGGCAACCTGTCGCAGAACGCGCGCGACCGCAACCTCGCCGACTTCTCGTCGGGCGCCGTGAAGGTGCTCGTCGCGACGGACGTCGCCGCCCGCGGCGTGCACGTCGACGGCGTCGACCTGGTCGTCCACATCGATCCGCCCGCCGAGCACAAGGCGTACCTCCACCGCTCGGGCCGCACGGCCCGCGCCGGCGCCGCCGGCGACGTCGTCACGCTGATGGTGCCGTCGCAGCGCAAGGACACCGAGATCCTGATGCGCCGCGCCGCGATCGACGTCAAGCCGCAGCACGTCACGGCGAACCACTCGGCCGTCCTCGCCCTCGTGGGCGAGGTCGCCGAGCGCGTCGCGCCGCGTCCGGGCGGCCCCGGTGCGGGCAACGCCCCGGTCGAGGGATCGACCGGCGGCGGTCGCTCGACCGGCGCGAACGCCCAGCGCAAGCGCGCCGCCCGCGAGGGCCAGGGCGCCGCAGCCGGCGGCCAGCGCCACGGTCAGGGCGGCGGACGCGGACGCGGCGGTCGTGGCGGCCAGGGCGGCGGTCAGTCACAGGGCGGCCAGCGCCAGGGCGCGCCCCGCGGCGGTCAGTCGGCGCCGACGTACAGCACCTCGACCGGCCAGCCCGCGCAGCGCCCCGCCCACGGCGGCTCGGCGCACGGCGGCTCGACCGGTGCCGGCAACCCGGCCCCGCAGCGCCGCCGCGGCCCGCGCCGCGCGTCGAGCTCCTTCTAAGCGACACCCCCGCTTCGGCGGGACGAGAATCGGTGCCGTCGGGCCGTCATCCATCCGGATGAGGGGCCGACGGCACCGCTTCTCGCCAGATGCACGAGAGCCCGGCCCCACCAGGCGCCGGGCTCTCGGTCGGTCGGGGGCGGGTTACTCGCCCCGCGAGACCTTGATCATCTCGTCGCGGGGGACGACCTTGACCCGCGCACGGCCCTCGGGTGCACCCAGGGCGATCTCGTGCTCGTCGAGCCGGTGCCAGCCCTCGAGATCCGTCCAGGCGACGCCGCGCGAGGCGAGCAGCGCCGGGATCGCCTCCTCCGACGGATCGGCGGGCTGCCACCACGACCCCTGGCCGTTGAGCAGGTGCTGGATGGTCTCCATCGCGTCCGACTTGGTGTGGCCGATGAGGCCCACGGGGCCGCGCTTGATCCATCCGGTCGCGTACATCCCGGGGATCCGCTCGTTCGAGTCGGGCGAGAGCACCTGGCCCTCATGGTTCGGGATGACCCCGTGGCGCTCGTCGAACGGGACGCCCGGCAGCGGCGAGCCGAAGTAGCCCACCGCGCGGTACAGCTGACCCATCGGCACCTCGCGCAGCTCGCCGGTGCCGACGACGCCGCCCTGCCCATCGGGGCGGGTGCGCTCGTACACGAGGGCCGCGATCCGGCCGTGCTCGTCCTTCTTGACCTCGATCGGCTTGGCCCAGAAGTGAAGGTGAAGGCGACGCGACGCGGTGCCGCCGGCGTTGTTCGCCGACTCGCGCTGACGCCACGACTGCAGCACGCGGTCGATGACCTTGACCTGCTTGTTGGTCTCGATCGCCGCCTTCGACGCCTCGTCGTAGTCGAAGTCCTCGTCGTAGACGACCATGTCGACATCCCGCAGCTCGCCGAGCTCGCGCAGCTCGAGCGGGGTGAACTTCACCTGCGCGGGGCCGCGACGGCCGAAGACGTGCACGTCGGTGACGGGCGACGCCTCGAGGATCTCGTACACGTTCGGCGGCACCTCGGTCGGCAGCAGGTCGATCGCGTGCTTGGCGAGGATGCGCGAGATGTCGAGGGCGACGTTCCCGTTGCCGATCACACCGACCGACGGCGCGGTCAGCGGCCAGGTGCGCGGCACATCCGGGTGTCCGTCGAACCAGCTCACGAAGTCGGCGGCGCCGTAGGAGCCCTCGGCGTCGATGCCCGGGATGTCGAGATCGGCGTCGCGCACGGCACCGGTCGCGAAGATCACCGCGTTGTAGTGGTGCTTCAGGTCGTCGAGCGTGATGTCCTCGCCGAAGCGGACGTTGCCGAACAGGCGGATGTCGCCCCGGTCGAGCACCTCGCGCAGCGCGCCGATCACGCCCTTGATGCGCGGGTGGTCGGGGGCGACGCCGTAGCGCACGAGCCCGTAGGGCGCCGGCAGGTGCTCGAAGAGGTCGATGGAGACGTCGAACTTCTTCTCTGCCTTGAGCAGGATGTCCGCGGCGTAGATGCCGGCGGGTCCCGCGCCGACGATGGCCAGCCTCAGCTTGGTCATGACTTTCCTTTCAGGCGGTCAGGCCTTCGATACACAAGAGTCTGCCGCGCGACGCCGGATGGATCCGGTGTCAGCTGCTGCGGTCGACGAGCGACTCGGCGAAGCGCACGAGCGCCTCGCGCACGCCGCCGCGCGGCAGCGGGTCGAGGGCGTCGATCGCCTCGCGGGTCCAGGTCAGGGCGAGCTCGCGCGTGCGCGCGGTCGCGGGGTGGTCGCGCAGGACCGCGAGCGGCTCATCCAGGATGGCCGGGTCCTCGCCCTCGCCGATGCGGGCGACGCCGTCGTCGATGCGCTGCGTGAGCGCGCGCGACTCGTCGTCGTCGGCCGCGGCGAGCAGCAGGTACGGCATCGTCGGCACTCCGGCGCGCAGATCGGTGCCGGGGACCTTGCCCGTCTCGGACGCATCCGCGGACAGGTCGATCACATCGTCGAGCAGCTGGAACGCCACGCCGACCTTCTCGCCGTACACGCGCAGCGGCTGGTGGAAGCGCTCATCCGCGTTGGAGAAGATCGCGCCAGCCTGCACGGACGCGGCGATCAGCGAGCCGGTCTTGTCGGCGAGCACCTGGATGTAGAACGCGATCGCATCCTGACCCGGCTGCGCACCGACCGTCTCGTGCATCTGGCCGAGCACGAGCCGCTCGAACGTGTCTGCCTGCAGCGCCATGGCGCGCTCGCCGAGGCGGGCCATGATCTGACTCGCCCGCGAGAACAGCAGGTCGCCGGTCAGGATGGCGATGCTGTTGCCCCACACCTGGTGCGCGCTCGCGACGCCGCGGCGGCGGTCGGCTCCGTCCATGACGTCGTCGTGGTACAGCGAGCCGAGGTGCGTGAGCTCGAGGGCGGTGGCCGCGTCGATCACGGCCGGGACGGTGCCGTCGCCGAGCTGCGCCGACAGCATCGTGAGCATCGGACGCACGCGCTTGCCGCCGGCCTCGTAGAGGTAGCGCGCGGTGGCGTCGACAAGCTCATCGGCCGAGTGGAGCTCGTCGGCGAGACGTTCCTCGACCTGCTCCAGGCCGTCCTCGATCAGCCCGATGAGCCGCTTCGATCCCGGCCCGGCGAAGACGCGTTCGCTGAGGCCGAATCGACTCGCCATGGAGGAGCCCGTCGCCGGTCGGGGTGTCACGACTCCAGCCTACCGGCGGCGTCTTCGCCGCGACGGCCTTCCGATTCGGCGTCGAAGGACCTCGCCGCGGCTCCCGGCTGCGCCGGCTTCACCGCGCGGTGAAGGGCGACGATGCCGAAGCTCAGGTCGCGATACGCGACGTCCGTCCATCCGACCTCGCGGATCCAGGCCGACAGCGCGCGCTGGTCCGGCCAGTCCCTGATCGACTCGTTGAGGTAGTCGTAGGCCTCGGTGTTCGAGGAGACGACGCGCGCGATGCGCGGCAGGATGCGGTCGTTGTAGAAGCGGTAGAGCCCCCGGATCGCGGGGACGGGCGGGTGCGAGAACTCGCAGATCACGAGGCGGCCGCCGGGCTTGGCGACCCGCAGCAGCTCGGCGAGCGCCTTCTTCGGCTGCTTGACGTTGCGCAGGCCGAACGACATCGTCACGGCGTCGAACTCGCCGTCGGCGAAGGGAAGGGCTGTCGCGTCGGCCTCGACGAACTCGAGGTTGCGCACGTCCCGGTACCGGCGACGCCCCTCGGCGATCATCCCCGGCGAGAAGTCGGCGGCGACCACGTGAGCACCGCTGCGGGCGAGCGAGATGGCGGACGCGCCCGTGCCGGCAGCGAGGTCGAGGATGCGCTCCCCCGGCCGAGGGTGCACGGCGCGGGTCGTGGCGACGCGCCAGAGGCGGTCGTTGCCGACGCTCAGCACCGTGTTCGTGACGTCGTACTTCGGCGCGACCTGATCGAACATGCCGCTGACGCTGGCGGGGTCCTTGCCCAGGTCGGCGCGGTTGGGGCCTCCGTCGAAGGGGCTGCGGCGTCCGGCGTGCGAGATCACGCCTCCGAGTCTACGGTCGCCAGCCGTGCCAGCCAGTGCTCGGCCGTCGCCTCGTCGAACGGCGCCTCGAGCGCGCGCACCCGCCGTTCGAGGTCGTGGGCCGTCGCCTCGAGGGCCTCGATCACGCGGGACGGGTAGCCGTAGCGCACCCTGTGCACCTCCCACTCGTCCTCGTCGTCGATGTAGACGCCGCGCTCGTCGGTGCGGCGCACGACGTCGAGGTCCATGTCGATCGCGGTAGGAAGACCGTCCTCGCCCCAGCCGGCGGCCCACGAGACGTCGATGTACACGCGCGTGGCGGCCGGCGACGCGTTGACGGTCAGCACGTAGTCCTGGCGGCCGGCGGGGATCATCATGACGCTCGGTATGTCCAGCACGAGGTCCCGTCCCGGACGGAAGCTGCGCGATCCGGTCCGCTGGCCGAGCCAGTCGCCCCAGTGATCCGATCCGAGGTAGACGCACTCATGCTCCCAGTGCGGGGAGCCGTCCCACTTCCGCCAGCGGAAGACGAGCGGGGTTCCTATGGCGGGCCGGGGCATTGTCCGAGCCTATGCCGCCCGGGCGGGCAGGAGCGCGCGCCCGGGCCGGAGGGGCGGATCTAAGCTGGACGGGTGTCAGAAACGTCCCGCGTCCCGCGCCTGATCGTGGAGACCCGGGAGGCGGATCCGGTCGAGGATCCGCTGCTCTGGGCGAGCCGCTCCTGGCCCCTCGCCTGGCAGCGCAAGGGCGACATGCTCGTGGGCGCGGGCGCCGAGATCCTGCGCCTCGACGTCACCGGCCCTGACCGGATCGCGCGCATCGCGGCCGCGTGGCGCGAGATCATGGCCGCGGCCGAGGTCGACGACGAGGTGCGTGTTCCCGGGACGGGGCTCGTCGCGTTCGGCGCCTTCGCGTTCGACGACGGCTCGGCGCAGCGCAGCACCCTGACGGTGCCGTCGACGATCCTCGGGCGCCGCGGCGGCCGTCACTGGATCACGCGGATCCGCAACGCCCGCGCCGCCGCGCCCGACGAGGCCCCGCAACGCTCCGACTACGGATCGCACTGGTCGGCGACGCTCGGACCGGGGCGGATGGATCCCGCCGCGCACGGCGACGCGGTGCGCGAGGCGCTCGCGGCGATCGAGGCCGGCGAGGTGAAGAAGGTCGTGATCGCCCGCGACATCGCCGGCTCCGTTCCCGTCGACGCCGACCTCCGTCGCCTCGTGCGCGCCCTCGCGAGCGGCTACCCCGACACGTGGACGTTCGCGGTGGAGGGGATCATCGGCGCGAGCCCCGAGACCCTCGTCACCGTGCGCGGCGGAGAGGTCACGGCCCGCGTGCTCGCCGGCACCCGCCCCCGCGGCGCGGACGCCGACGAGGACTCGGCGATCATCGCCGAGCTCGCGGCCAACCCGAAGGACGTCGACGAGCACGAGTACGCCGTGCGCTCGGTCGTCGATGCGCTGCGCCCCCACACCTCGGCGCTCGCGTCCGCCGAGCAGCCCTTCACGCTCAAGCTGCCGAACCTCTGGCACCTCGCGACGGATGTCGAGGGAACGCTCTCCAACGGATCGACGGCGCTCGACATGGTGCGTGCCCTGCACCCGACGGCGGCCGTGGCCGGCACGCCCCGCGAGGCCGCGATGGCGGCCATCCGGCGCATCGAGCCCTTCGACCGCGGGCGCTACGCCGGTCCGGTCGGCTGGATCGACGGCAACGGCGACGGCGAGTGGGCCATCGCGCTGCGCTGCGCCCAGTTCGGGGTGCCCGGCGAGGCCACCGAGAGGGGCTGGACCGCCGATCCGGACGGAACGCGCCCCGTCACCGCCCACGCGGGCGGCGGAATCGTCGCCGGCAGCGTGCCCGAGGCGGAGCTGCTGGAGACCCGCGTCAAGTTCCGGCCCATCGTGGACGCGCTGGCGTAGCCCTTCTTGGCCGCGCGCGCATCGATCACTCGGCCGACGCTCCGCGCCGGCGCTCGCGAGGCTTGTGGTCGCCACGTGCGACCGAAGGGAGCGTGCCGCGGAGCGGCCAACCAGCGCGCCCACGGATGGAGCGAAGCGACAGCCCATCGATCGCGAGCGCCGGCGCCCCGCGAGCGGAGCGAGCCGCCGTCGCGGAGCGGCGGCCTCTCTCGCGGAGTGGTACCGCGGAGCGGTGCCCGACGCGTGAGAGTCACGAACAGCCCGCGTCGGCCGAGTGATCGATCAGCGCGCGGCCAAGAAAGAACAGCGTCGGTTTAGAGCTCGTCGAGGAAGCCGAGGTAGGGGTTGCGCATGCGGGACCCCGGGTCGAACTCACGCGCGAGCGCGGCGAAGTCGGCGAGGCGCGGCCAGACGGCGGCGCGGCCCGCGGCGTTCATCGTGGCGAGCTTCCCCCAGTGCGGGCGGGCGGCGAACGGCTGCAGCGCCGCCTCGATCTTCGCGATCACGGCCTCGACCGCCGGCTGATCCGGCAGCCACGTGAAGTGAAGGCCGACCGTGTCGGTCTCGTACGCGGGGCTCAGCCAGAGGCTGTCGGCGCGCATCGAGCGGATCTCCGTGACCTGGATCAGCGGGGCGATGTCGCCGGCGAGCTCGCGGACCGCGCGGATCGCGGCGACCGCGTGCCGACGCGGCACCAGGTGCTCCGACTGCAGCTCGGCCCCGCTCGAGGGAGTGTGACTCATCCGGAAGTGCGGCAGCCGGTCGAGCCAGCGCCCGGGCTCCCCCAGCTGCGGCGTGCAGGCGTCGGGCGAGACGCCCGCGAGCATGTGCAGCGGCTCGGTCGCGGGCGCGGGATCGCCGGGGATCGTCGGCGGCTCCTCGGCGCGCGACTTCGTCCACACCTGATCGATGGTGTCCGGATCCGTCCACCGCAGGAAGAGGCTGACGCTGTAGGCGGCGCCCATGAGCGCATCGAAGTGCGACATCGCCGTCTCGAGCGGGAGGTGCTCGTAGAGGCGCTGGCGCACCTCGAAGGAGGGCTCGATGTCGAGCGTGACCCGCGTCACGATGCCGAGCGCCCCGAGCGAGACGACGGCGGCGTCGAAGTGCTCGTCGCCGCGGGCGAGCGTCAGGACATCGCCCGTCGGGGTGACGAGCTCCAGCGCCGTGACGGCGGAGGAGAGCGTCCCCACCCCGTCACCTGACCCGTGCGTGCCGGTCGCGATCGCGCCGCCGATCGAGATGTGCGGCAGCGAGGCGAGGTTCGACAGCGCCCATCCCTCAGCCTCGAGCGCCTGGGCGAGGTGGCCGTACCGGGTGCCGGCGCCGACCGTGACGGTCCGCGCGTCGGCGTCGATCACCGGTGCCGAGGCCAGCCCCGCCGTCGAGACGAGCGTCGCCTCGGTGTCGGCGATCAGGCTGAAGGAGTGGCCGGAGCCCAGTGCGCGGACGCGGCCGGGGCGCCGCAGGATCTCGCGGACGTCGTCGGTGCTGGCGGGGTCGGCGATCCGGTTCGCGCGGAAGCGCACGTTTCCCGCCCAGTTGGTGAGTTCCATGTCAGTCATCCTCTCCCTGTGCCGCGGCGAGTCGCTCGCCCGCGGCCTGCAGCCAGTGCCGCGTGTCGGTCATCGCCGCGTCGGCGGACCCGGCGAGCTCCGTGAGGGAGACCGCCTCGATGCCGGTGACGTCGGCGTCGTCCGCGATCCGCCCGGCGACGACGGCGATCCGGGCGCCGGCCTCGCGTGCGAGCCCGGCGACGTATGCGGGGGTCTTCCCGGCGGCCGACTGGCCGTCGTACGAGCCCTCGCCCGTGATGACGAGGTCCGCGCCCTCGATCGCAGCCGGAAGACCGGTGAGGGCGCCGATCTCGGCCGCTCCGCCGACGAGGCGCCCGCCCCAGGCGAGCAGCCCGAAGCCGCAGCCGCCGGCCGCGCCGGCGCCGGGCACATCCGGATCGGCGTCGAGCAGGCTCGCGAGGCGGGCGAGGCCCTCGTCCGCGCGGGCGACGCCGCCGGCGTCGAGGCCCTTCTGCGGGCCGAAGACGGCAGCCGCGCCGCGGCGACCGGTCAGGCGCTTCGTCACGTCGGTGAGCACGAGCACGCCGCCCGACGGCGCCGGACGCAGTCTCGTGAGATCCGCCTTCGCGAGCTCCTCGAGGCCCGCCGCCCCGGGCGGGATGGAGAGGTCGTACGCGTCGGTGAAGCGCGCGCCGAGGGCCGTCAGGGCCCCGATGCCGCCGTCCGTCGAGGCGCTGGATCCGATGCCGAGGATGAGCCGCGAGACGCCGTGATCGACCGCGGCGCGGATCGCCTGCCCGAACCCGAGGGTGGACGCGTCCCGGCCGCGCAGGTCGCCCGCCAGCAGCTCGATTCCCGATGTCGAGGCGAGCTCGACGACACCCGTGCCGTCGGGGAGCAGCAACCAGGCCGCATCGACCGGGAGCCCGAGCGGACCGGTGACGCGCACCGGCATGCGCGTCGCCTCGGGGAACGCCGTGGCGAACGCGTCGAGCGTGCCCTCGCCGCCGTCTGCCATCGGCCGCAGCACCACCTCGTCGTCGCTGCGCATCCCCGTCCAGCCGTCGGCGATCGTCCGCGCCGCCTCGGCGGCGGGACACGTGCCCTTGAAGCTGTCCGGCGCGACCACCACCCGCATACCCATGCCGCCATCCTTCCGCACCCGGCGACGGGTCCAGGCCACGGCCCGGGTGCGGGCGGGCGGCGCGCGGTTACAGGGTCGCCTTCATGCGCTTCTTCTCGGCCTCGACGTCGAACTCGGCGACCGGCCACTGCGGGTCGATGTCCTCGAGCGTCTCCAGCAGCAGCTCCTGCACCGCGAGACGCGCGTACCACTTGTGGTTCGCCGGCACGACGTACCACGGCGCCTCATCCGTCGAGGTGCGGGTGAGCGCGGTCTGGTACGCGTCCATGTACGCGCTCCACCGCGCGCGCTCGTCGACGTCGCCCGGGTTGTACTTCCAGTGCTTGTCCGGGCGCTCGAGGCGCTCCATCAGGCGCTCGCCCTGCTCCTCCGGCGAGATGTGGAGCATGACCTTGATGATCCGGATGCCGCGGTCGGCGACGCGGCGCTCGAAGTCGACGATGGCGCCGTAGCGGCGCTCGATCTCCTGCGCGTCGGCGAGCTTGCGCACGCGGCCGATCAGCACGTCCTCGTAGTGCGACCGGTCGAACACCCCGATCAGGCCCGCACCCGGCAGGCGCTTCTCGACGCGCCACAGGAAGTCGTGCGCGAGCTCCTCCTCCGTCGGCGCCTTGAAGGCGGCGAGCTGGATCCCCTGCGGGTCGACGCCTCCCACCACGTGACGGACGACCCCGCCCTTGCCGGCCGAGTCCATCGCCTGCAGCACGAGCAGCACGGCGTCCTTCGCGGCGCCGCCGCGGCTCGCGGCGTACAGGCGCTCCTGGTACTCGGCGAGCTGCTCGAGGCCCGACTTGAGGTCGGCCTTGCCCGCGGCCTTGTCGCCGTCGTACCCGGGGGTCGCGTCGGGGTCGACGTCCGACAGCCGGAATCCCTTCGTCACCCGCAGCACGCGGGCTGCGTCATCCGTCCAGCGGGCCTGGCTCTTCGCGATCATGCGGCACAGTCAACCACCCGGATCCGACCCGACGCGAGAGCGGCGGGAGCCGACGCGCGGATGAGCTCATTCCCGCTCGAGCGGGACCTCGATGATGCGTCGGGATCCCGGCGCGATCAGCGCCTGATCCAGGGCCGAGCGGGTCGTGACGCGCGTGTGCTCCCAGCCGTACGCGGACGCGAGCGCCGCGACGTCCGCCTGCTGCGGCGTGTACTGCACGCGGTCCATGTCGTCCTTCGAGGCGAGGGAGGCGACCTCGAGCCCGTCGAAGATCGTGCCGCCGCCGTCGTTGCCGACGATCAGCTGGATCCGCGGATGCTCCTCCGAGACCGGCAGCAGCAGCGCACCGACGTCGTGGAGCAGGGTCAGGTCGCCGAGCAGCACCCGCGTGACGCCGGGGCGGGCGCCATCCTGGCTCGCGAGCGCGATGCCGAGGGCCGTCGCGATCGTGCCGTCGATGCCCGCGAGACCGCGATTCGCATGCACGGGAACCCGCTTGCCCGGCAGCACCGCGTCGGCCACGCGGACGAGGCGGGACGACCCGAACACGAGGCGGTCGTGCGGCCAGGTCGCGGCCCACACCGCGGCGGCGAGCTGCGCGCGATCGAGCGGGCGGCGCACCGCGGCCAGCTCGGCGCGGGTCGCCTGCGCGCGGGCGAGCGGGTCCTTCGACGCCAGCCCGTCGAGATCGGGCGCGGGTGCGTCGAGGTCGACGGCGTGCGCGGCGGATGCCTGCAGCCAGGTCCCGAGCCAGGCGCGATCCGGATCCCCGGGGGTCACCGCGACCGCGTCGACGTGGGTCGTCCGGTGGTTGAGATCGAGGTCCTCCCCCGCCCCGCGCACGGCTATCACCTCGACGTCCGGCCGCGAGAGCAGGGCCGTGACCTCGCGGGAGAGGGTCGGATGGCCCAGGACGACGGCGCGCTCGATGCGCCCGCCGAGCTCGGGATCGCGCAGAAGGGAACGGTAGCCGTGGATCAGCTGGCGGCCGAAGCGCGCACCGCTGACGATCTCGGCGATGAGCGGCCAGCCGCCGGCGTGCGCCAGCTCCTCCGCGGCGGGGCCGGCGTCCGCACCGGCGATCACAACCGTGCGGGGGCCCCGCTCAAGGACGTGCGGATCGCGCTTGGGGGTCGGGACGGCGGCCGGGACGGCACGCGTCCTGCCCGCGGCGAACCAGTCCGGCAGCGCTCCGGCGAGCGGCTCGCGGTACGGGAGGTTCAGGTGCACGGGGCCGGCAGCGGCATCACCCGCCTGGCCGGTCGCCGAGCCGTAGGCGCGCCGCGCGATGGCGCGCGCCGCGGCGACCTCGCCCTGCTCGCCGGTCGGCGTCTCCGCGTCCATCGCGAAACGCGTGAACGCGCCGAAGATCCCAGGCTGGGTGGTTGCCTGATTCGCCCCGACGCCGCGCAGCTCGGGCGGGCGATCGGCGGTCAACAGCAGCAGCGGGACGCCGGCGTGATGCGCCTCGAGCACCGCGGGAAGCAGGTTCGCGACGGCCGTCCCCGAGGTGCAGATCACGGCGGCGGGCACGCGCGTCTCGCGGCCGATGCCGAGCGCCGTGAAGCCGGCGACGCGCTCGTCGATCCGGACGTGGAGCCGGATGCGCCCCGCGCGCTCGAGGGCCGCCGCGGCGAGCGCGAGCGCCTGGGAGCGCGAGCCGGGGCTCACCACCACGTGCCGCACCCCGTGGGCGACGAGTTCGTCGAGGAGCGCGGCGGCGGCGTCGCTCGCGGGCGATGCGCCGGGGTCCCGGCTCACGTCAGAGCGTCCCGCGACGGTCGCGGGGGTCGTCGTCCCCGGTCTCGTCCGGCTTCTCCTCGCCCGGCTTCGGCTGCTCGTCCGACTCGGAGTCGAGACGGGCGAGCTCCTCCTCGAGCAGGCGGATGCGCTCATCCTGATCGCTCACGCCCTTCAGCGTGCCGAGGAAGTTGGGGTCGTCGTCCGGAGCGATGACGCGGCTCGCTGACTGGGGGCGAGAGCGGCCGAGGACGAACCACAGGATGCCGCCGAGCACGGGCACCAGGACGACGATCGCGATCCATGCACCCTTCGAGACACCGCGGTGGCGGGTCGGGGGCTGGACGGCGCAGTCGACGATGCTGAAGACCCAGAACGCGATCGCAGCCACAACGAGGGGGATCAACACGCGAGGCGGCATCTCCTCATCCTAGGCGGGTCACCTGTGCACGGGATGGGGTTGACGCGACCGCCGGCCCGGGTCGCGCTCAGGTGGCGAATCTAGACTCGAACACGTGAACACGCACGCTGACGCCCCGCTCGAGGACGCCCCGGGATCCGCCGCGACGGACGAGGCCCGGCCGGCCGGCGCCGGTCGCCGTGCCGGTGTGTCGCTGCTCGTCTACGGGGTGCTGCGGCTCGCCGCGTTCCTGGTGCCGTTCGGGCTGATGATGCTGCTGCCGGCGTTCCACGACCTGTGGTGGCTCGCCGCGATCTTCGCCGCGCTGATCGGCCTGAGCATCTCGGTGCTGTTCCTGCGTCGCCCGCTCGCGGATGCGGCGCAGTCGCTCGCGGCCCGCCGGGAGGCGGCGCCCCGCGCGCGCACCGAGCGCGAGCTGGAGGACGAACTCGAGGACGCGGCGAACGACGACGCCCAGCGCGGCTGACGCCCGGGGATCAGCCCCCGGTTGCTGAGCGAGCCCGCGAGCCGAAGCGACCGACCTCAAGCCGCCCGCCCGTGCTCGCTCGATAACCGGGGTTGGGCAACGGACCTGTGCGCCGTCCGGTTGCTGAGCGAGCGCCAGCGAGCCGAAGCGACCGACCCCAAGCCGCCCATCCGTGTGAGCCGGTCATCTCGACTCGCTCCGCTCGCTCGATAACCGGGGTGCGGCGCGCAAAGGTGCGGGGAACGCATCGAATGGGGCGCGTTGAGGTGCACACGCCGCACCTTTGCCCCACCGGTTGCTGAGCGAGCCGAAGCGACCGACCCGGCCCAGCCGTGCGAGCCGTCATCTCGACTCGCTCCGCTCGCTCGATAACCGGGGTGGGAGTGCAAAGGTGCGGGGAACGCATCGAATGGGGCGCGTTGAGGTGCACACGCCGCACCTTTGCCCCACCGGTTGCTGAGCGAGCCGAAGCGAGCCGAAGCGACCGGCCCCAAGCCGCGCGCCGGTGCGAGTCGGTCATCTCGACTCGCTCCGCTCGCTCGATAACCGGGGTGCGGCGCGCAAAGGTGCGGCAAACGCATCGAATGGGGCGCGTTGAGCTGCACACGCCGCACCTTTTCCCCACCGGTTGCTGAGCGAGCGCCAGCGAGCCGAAGCGACCCGCCTCAAGCCGCCCACCCGTGCGACCCGTCATCTCGACTCGCAAGCTCGCTCGATAACCGGGGTTGGGCAAAGGGCCTGTGCCCCTGTGCGAACGAAGTGAGCGTGGAGCGAAGCGACCCCGCAGCGCGAAGCGCTGCCGCAGCCGAGCGTCAGCGACGGTGCCTCGCTCGCAAGGGCGCCGCTTGCGGCCCCGAAGCGTGCGAGCCGCTGTTTAGAAGAACGCCCAGAACAGGAACCCCGCGTAGCCGAGCGACGTCAGCGATGTCAGGGCCAGCGCGGTGACCAGCTCACGGGGCTGACGGTAGGTCCAGACGATCAGGATGGCCGGGCCTCCCGCGAGGAGGGCGAGCGAGGCGAGCCAGGCGATCGGGTAGAACAGCGCGAGGTACCAGGACGTCGCGAAGGCGAGCAGGACGAAGACGGTGTACAGGATCTGCGTCGCGCGGCGCCCGATGAGGACGCTGAGGGTGCGCTTGCCGACCCGGCGATCCTGGTCGATGTCGCGCAGGTTGTTGGCGAGCAGCACGGCGCAGGCGAGCAGGCCGGCGCCGACGGCGCCGAACCAGGCCTCCTGCGGCAGGGCGAGCGCCTGCACCCACGTGGTGCCGAGCGTGGCGACGAGGCCGAAGAAGATGAAGACGAAGACCTCGCCGAGCGCGTTGTAGCCGTAGGGACGCTTGCCGCCGGTGTAGAACCACGCGGCGACGATGCAGACGAGACCGAGCGCGATGAACCACCACTGCTGCGTGCGGATGGTGATCGCGAGACCTGCGAGCGCGGCGATGCCGAAGAAGACGAAGGCGGCGACGAGCACCGAGCGGGGCTTCACCCGGCCGGAGGCGGTCAGGCGCGCGGGGCCCACGCGGTGGGCGTCGGTGCCGCGGATGCCGTCGCTGTAGTCATTGGCGAAGTTCACGCCGATCTGCAGCGACACCGCGACCACCAGGCAGGCGAGCGCGATGACCCAGTGGAAGACGTCGCTCACGATCAGCGCCGCTCCCGTGCCGATCACAACGGGCGACACCGCGAGCGGAAGGGTGCGCAGGCGCGCGGCGCCGATCCAGTCGCCGACGGTCACGGGGCCGGCGGCGGGTGATGCGTCCGTGCGCGCGACGGCGCGCTTGGCGGGGTTTCCGCTCAGGCCACGGGTGTTCTTGCGCTTGCTGCTCGGTCGCTTCGCCACGATCCACGATCCTACGGCCGCCGCGCGCGCGATCCGGCGTACCGTGGGCGCCATGCGGCACACGGACCGAGCGCCTCGCGGCACCGCGACGCACGGCCTTGCCATCGCGGCCGCGCTTGTGTCGTCGCTGGCGCTCGCGGGCTGCACCGCGACGGATCCGGATCCCGGGCCGTCGCCGTCCGCGGCGGCATCCGATCCCGCGAGCGCGTCGTCACCCGGTCCCGCGCCGAGCGCTCCCTCGGGGACGGAGGTGGTCGCGACCGGGCTCGAGGCGCCGTGGTCGATCGCCCACTCCGGGGATCTCGTTGTCGTGAGCGAGCGGGACTCCGGCCGGATCCTGCGGCTCTCCGACGACGGATCCACACACGAGCTGGGTGTCGTCGAGGGCGTCGCGCACGGCGGGGAGGGCGGGCTGCTGGGGCTCGCGTTCGATCCGCAGGGGCGCCTGTACGCCTACTCCACCGGAGCGGACGGCAACCGCATCCAGCGATTCGAGGTCGACGGCGATGCGCTCGGGGAGGCGGAGACGATCCTCGACGGCCTTCCCTCCGCCGGCCGGCACAACGGCGGGCGTCTCGCGTTCGGCCCCGACGGCATGCTGTACGCCTCGGTCGGCGACGCGGCCGATCCGGCGCTCGCGCAGGATCCGTCGTCGCTGGGCGGCAAGATCCTGCGGATGACACCGGATGGCGATCCAGCTCCGGGCAATCCGGATCCGGATTCGCTCGTGTACTCGCTCGGGCACCGCAACGTGCAGGGCATGGCGTGGGCGTCGGACGGGACGATGTTCGCGACCGAGTTCGGGCAGGACGAGTGGGACGAGCTGAACCGGATCACCGCGGGCACGAACTACGGCTGGCCCGAGGTCGAGGGCGCGGGAGGGCGGGATCAGGGCTTCGCCGATCCGCTGCTGCAGTGGCCGACGGCGGAGGCGAGCCCGAGCGGCATGGCGATCATCGATGACGTCATCCTGATCGCGAACCTCCGCGGTGAGCGGCTGCGGGCGATGTCGGTCGCCGCGCCCGAGCACAGCGCCGACCTTCACGCCGGGGAATTCGGGCGGCTGCGGGATGTCGCGGCGGCGCCACACGGCGGCGTCTGGATCCTCACGAACAACACCGACGGCCGGGGTTCGCCCGGCCCGGACGACGACCGCCTGATCCGCATCGACCTGCCGAGCGGCTGAGGCGCGGAGACCCTGGCCGCGCGGTGCCGACGCTAGCCTGCCGCGATCGCCGTCAGCGCCCGGCGGTCGGGCTTGCCCGAAGCCAGGCGGGGCAGCTCGTCGAGCAACAGGATGCGCGACGGCCGCGCGGGCTTGCCGAGCTGGGCGGCGACCGCCGCGCGTGCGGCCGCGAGCGCGGCATCCGGATCCGGCACCCCCGCCCGGGCGGCCACGATCACCGGTGTCTCGCCCCAGCGCTCGTCCGGTGCACCGACCACGACCGCGTCGAGCAGCTCGCGCACGATCCGCTCGACCAGGTCGAGCGAGACGTTGACGCCGCCCGACACGATCACGTTGTCGATCCGGCCGGTCACCCGCACGACGCCGTCGACGACCTGCCCCGCGTCCCCCGTGCGGTACCAGCGCGTGCCGGTGTCGTCTCGCACGAAGACGCGCTCGGTGAGTTCGTCGTCGCCGAGGTAGCCGTCGGCGAGGGTCGGGCCCGCGATCCGCAGCTCGCCGTCGACCGCCGCCACCGTGACGCCGTCGAGCGGCACGCCGTCGTAGACGCATCCGCCCGCGGTCTCGCTGGATCCGTAGGTGCGGACGATCCGCGCACCGAGTTCCGCCGCCCTCTCGCGCAAGGCGATGGGAAGCGCCTGACCGCCGATCAGGATCGCCTCGAACGATCTCAGGGCGCGGGCGACGTCGGGGTCCTCGGCGGCCGCGTCGACGAGCGTCTGCAGCTGCGCCGGCACGAGTGACGTGTAGGTCGGCACGCGCTCGCCCCCGCGCGAGGAGTGCATTCCCGTGACGACATGCGCGAAGGCCGCGGCCGAGAACCTCCCGGCGAGGACCGCGGGCTCGGTTCCCTGCACCAGCGAGCGCACAAGCACCTGCACCCCCGCGACGTACGAGGCGGGCAGCGCCAGCAGCCACTGGCCGGCGCCGATCCGCTCGGCCGTCGCGAGCGCGCTGGAGGTGAGTGCCGCACGCGACAGCATCACGCTCTTCGGCACGCCGCTGGATCCCGAGGTCGTCACAACGACCGCGGTGCCGGAGGAAACCTCGTCGGGAAGCGCCGCGGATGAGCCGAGCGCGACCGCCGGGCCCGCGCCGAGCGCGGCGCGAAGCGCGCGCAGCACATCGCGCGGGTCGTCTGAGCCGAGCCGGTCGAGCCTCATGAGCTCAGTAATGCCAGGGGTACGGCGACCAGTCGGGCTCGCGCTTCTCGAGGAACGAGTCGCGGCCCTCGACGGCCTCGTCGGTGCCGTAGGCGAGGCGGGTGGTCTCGCCCGCGAAGATCTGCAGGCCGGGAAGGCCGTCGTCCACCGCGTTGAACGCGAACTTCAGCATCCGGATCGCCGTGGGCGACTTCGTCAGGATGACCCGCGCCATCGCGATCGCCTCGCGCTCGAGCTCGGCGTGCGGGACGACGCGGTTCACGGCGCCCATCTCGTACATGCGCTGCGCGGAATGCTCCTCGGCGAGGAAGAAGACCTCGCGCGCGAACTTCTGGCCGATCTGGCGCGCGAAGTACGCCGACCCGTAGCCCGCGTCGAAGGATCCGACATCCGCATCCGTCTGCTTGAAGCGGCCGTGCTCGGCCGAGGCGATCGTGAGGTCGCACACGACGTGAAGCGAGTGCCCACCGCCCGCGGCCCAGCCGGGCACGACGGCGATGACCACCTTGGGCATGAACCGGATGAGCCGCTGCACCTCGAGGATGTGCAGCCGCCCGGCGCGCGCGGCGTCGGTGACCGAGGTCTCGTCCTCGCTGTACTTGTACCCGTCGCGGCCGCGGATGCGCTGGTCGCCGCCCGAGCAGAACGCCCAGCCGCCGTCCTTCGGGCTCGGCCCGTTGCCCGTCAGCAGCACCACGCCGATCCGCGGATCCTGTCGGGCGGCGTCGAGCGCGCGGTACAGCTCGTCGACCGTCGCGGGCCGGAACGCGTTGCGCACCTCGGGGCGGTCGAACGCGATGCGCGCGATCCGGCCGTCCTTCGACACGTGGGCGGTGATGTCCTGGTACGCCTCGGATCCGGGCGCGGCGTCCCACTCGGACGCGTCGAACAGGTCGGAGACGAAGGTGTCGGTCACGCGCTCCAGCCTATTCTCGACGTCCTGACCGCCGAGCAGGCATCCGCGCCGCCAGACAGCATGCGGGCGCATGCCCGCTCGGCGCGCCGATGCCTGCTCGGCGCTCGGTCGTCGACCCGGGGCTCAGCCGTTGAGGCCGTCGCGCCAGGCGAGCCAGCGCCCGACGCCGTCGAAGTCGATGTCGGGGCCCGAGACGCCGATCGTGAAGAGCCGCACGCCGGCGTCGAACAGCGCCTGCGCGTCGGACTCGTCGCGCCCCTTCAGCTCGTTCGAGATGACGAGCGACGCGGTGTCGCGCTGCTCCTTCTCGGCCCAGGTCTCGATGATGCCGAGCTTGCGGGGCAGGTCCTCGGGCGAGACGAAGCTGTGCCAGATGTCCGCGTGACGCGCGACGAGGCGAAGGGTCTTCTGCTCCCCCGCGCCGCCGATCAGGATCGGGATGTCGCGCGTGGGCTCGGGGTTCAGCTGCGCCCAGCGCGACTCGATGCAGGGAAGCGCCTCGGCGAGGTCGTCCAGGCGGGAGCCCGCCGTTCCGAACTCGTAGCCGTACTCGGTGTAGTCGCGCTCGAACCATCCCGATCCGGTGCCGAAGATGAAGCGACCGGTGTCGCCGCCCTTCTTCGAGATGTGGTCGATCGTGCGGGCCATGTCGGCCTGCAGGTCGGGGTTGCGGTACGAGTTGCAGTTGACGAGGGCGCCGAACTCCACGCGCTCGGTCTGCTCGGCCCACGCGGCCAGCATGCTCCAGCCCTCGAAGTGGGTGCCGTCGGGATCGCCCGACAGCGGGAAGAAGTGATCCCAGTTGAGCAGGATGTCGACGCCCATGTCCTCGAGACGCGTCACGGCGTCACGGATGACGGCGTACGACGCGTGGTGCTGGGGGGCGATCTGCACGGCGAGGCGCACGGGGATGTCAGTCGCGAAGTCAGGCATGGCGCCAGATTAGTGGCGCCGCGAAGGCCCCGGGGCGGGATGCGGGATCCCGGCCCGGGGCCTCGTCGTCAGCGGGCCGAGACCCGCAGCCGGCGGAAGGCGTCCCACACCGACCAGACGCCGATGCCCACGATCACCACGCCGAGGAAGACTGTGAGCACCTGCAGCGCCGTCGCCGGGATGGGCAGGACGGTCTCGATGAACGCGGGGTGGATGAGCCGGCCCTGCACGAAGAGGATCATCGCCAGGATCGTGCCGACCGCGGTCACGACCGCGCTCGCGATCGCGAGACCCCGCGTCCACCGACGGCGGATGTAGCCGAGGAGCCCGATCAGCGCGGAGGCGGCGGTGAGGGCGAGGCCGACGGCGATCCACCAGGGCCACAGGTCGTCGTGCAGGAACGGGATGCGCCGGCCCTCGGCGACCGGCCCGAACACCACGCCGAAGGCGCGGTCCCAGAATACGAAGCCCGTCGCGAGTGCGAGCCAGACGAACGAGGCGACGACGTCGCCGAGCGACTCGCGCCGCTGCGCGGTGAGCGGCAGCAGATCGGGGTTCCACGTGCCGATCCCCTTCGCGCGCTTCGGCCGGATGGCCGCATCGCGCTCGAGGATCGCGAACACCAGCGTGACCCAGAAGGCGACGTGCACGGCCACGGAGAGCGCGAGCCCGATGGCGCCGCCGATGATGCCGCCGATCCGGTCGCCGAGGTCGCCCGTCGCCCCGTCGGCGAACGCACCGGAGAGGGCGCCGCCGAGCGCCGCGAAGGGAACGACGATCCAGAGCAGCAGGATGAGCAGCCGCTTCCAGTCGGCGAAGTACCTGGGGCCGATGAGGTGAAGCGGCCGGTCGCTGTACTTCGCGGCGAGGATCTCGGGGTCGCCGAGCTCGGTGAGCACGGCGCGCTCGGCGACCGCGTCGGGATCGCCACCGGCCAGGCGGTCGTCGAGCTGGTCGGCGATGGAGGCGCGCAGCTCGGAGGCGATGTCGTCACGCGAGGCCTGCGGGACGGAGCGCGTGGCGGCCTCGACGTAGCGGTCGATGAGTTCGGACATTGTGTTCCTCCTTGGAACGGGTTCAGTCGGACAGTCCGCCGAGCGCGTCGGAGATCGCGCGCCAGTCGGAGAAGAGGAGATCCGCGAGGTCGGTGCCCTCGGCGGAGGTGCGGTAGAACTTGCGGGGCCTCGCCTCGTCGGTGTTCCACTCGCTCGTGAGGTACCCCTGCTTCTCCAGGCGTCGCAGCAGCGGGTACAGCGTGTTGGCGTCAGCGGGGAACCCCGCCGCGTCGAGCTGCTCGAGCAGGCCGTAGCCGTAGCCCGGCGAGCGCAGCATGCGCAGGCAGGCAAGCACGAGCGTGCCCCGGCGCAGCTCCTGCCGGTGGGTCTCGATGTCGTCGCGTTCGCTCATGCCCATCACATTACTGTGCGTCACACACTATTGCAACGGAGACATTGTTAGTGCTGGGGATCTGGATAGCCTGACCGGATGCAGACCCTCGACGACGGCGCCGTCCTGCGCCGCGCGACCCCCGCCGACGTGCCGGGCATCTTCACGCTCATCACGGAGCTCGCGATCTACGAGCGCGAGCCGGACGCCGTCACGAGCACCCCCGAGCTGATCCACGAGGCGATGTTCGGCGAACGGCCGACCGTCTACGGGCACGTCGTCGAGCGCGACGGCGAGATCGCCGGCATCGCGATCTGGTTCCTCAACTTCTCCACGTGGACGGGCCGCAACGGCATCTACCTCGAGGACCTCATCGTGAGCGAGGCCCACCGCGGCCGCGGCTACGGCCTGGCGCTGATGCGGGCGCTCGCGCGCGAGTGCGTCGAGCAGGGCTACACCCGCTTCGAGTGGGCGGTGCTCGACTGGAACGAGCCGGCCATCCGGTTCTACCGCGCGATCGGTGCCGTGGGCATGGACGAGTGGACGGTGCAGCGTCTGGACGGCGCGGCCCTCGCGGCGCTGGCGGCCGGCTGATCCGGCACGGGCAGGATGAGACCATGCACCCCATCGATCGCCCGGAGCCGGCCGCAGTGACGCCGCCGCTCGCCGACCTCCTCGCCTCTCTGCGGGTGGTGTCGCTGCCGCTCGTGACGCGCTTCCGCGGGGTGGATCATCGCGAGGCCGCGCTCATCGAGGGCCCGGAGGGATGGGCGGAGTTCTCGCCCTTCCTCGAGTACGGCGACGAGGAGGCCGCGACCTGGCTCTCCGCGGCGCTCGACTTCGCGTGGCAGCCGCAGCCGAAGGCGCTTCGCACCGAGATCCCCGTCAACGCGACGATGCCGGCCGTCGCAGCCGACCGCGTCCCCGAGGTGCTCGCCCGCTACGACGGCTGCCGCACAGTGAAGGTCAAGGTCGCCGAGCCGGGGCAGACCCTGGATGACGACGTCGCGCGGGTGCGCGCGGTGCGGGCGGCGATGGGACCGGAGGGCCGGATCCGCGTGGACGCGAACGGCGGCTGGAACGTCGACGAGGCCGAGCACGCCGCGCACGCGCTTGCCGAGTTCGACCTCGAGTACCTCGAGCAGCCGTGCGCCACGGTGGACGAGCTCGCCGAGCTGCGCGAGCGCCTTCACCGGTGGGACCTGCCGATCGCCGCGGACGAGAGCGTGCGCAAGGCGCAGGATCCTATCGCGGTCGCGCGCGCGGAAGCGGCCGACCTGATCGTGGTGAAGGCGCAGCCGCTGGGCGGTGTGCGCCGGGCCCTCGAGATCGTCGCGGAGGCCGGGCTGCCCGCCGTGGTCTCCAGCGCGCTGGACACGTCGATCGGCCTGTCGCAGGGCGCCGCGCTCGCGGCCGCCCTGCCCGAGCTCGACTTCGACTGCGGCCTCGGCACCGCGTCGCTGCTCGCCGCCGACGTGGTGCGGGATCCACTCGTCCCCCGCGGCGGGGTGATCCCTGTCGGGCGTCTCACGCCCGATCCGGCGCTGCTTGACCAGCACGCCGCGTCGCCGGAGCGCCGACAGTGGTGGATCGCCCGCATCGAGCGCTGCTACGCGGTGCTCGACGGTCGCGGCGAGGTCTGAGGTCCGGCTTCGACTCGCTGACGCTCGCTCAGCCCGTTTCGACGTTCGTTCGCCGGCGCTCACTTCCGCTCAACGAGCGGGGGAAGGCTCAGCGATCTCGCTCGTTGAGCGGAGCGTCGGCGCGAGCGTGCGAGCCGAGAAAAGTACTGCGAGCGAGCCGAAGCCGCCCGGCCCCTGCCGCGGTTTCAGTCCCGCGCGATGATGAGGTGGGCGATCCGCCCGACCTCCTGCGCGCGCGCCTCGAGCAGCTCCTTCTCCGGGAGGCCGGCCATGATCGCGCGGGTCGCCGCGCCCTCCCAGGCGGTGAGCACCGTGCGAGCGGCTTCGTGGGCGGGAAGCGCGAGATGCAGGCCCTTCGCGTGTGCGATCTCTTCGAGCAGCTGCGCGATCTCGCCGAGCAGCTGCGCATCCTGAGCGAGGTACGCCTCTGCCGTCTTGGCGTCGCGCATCGCGCGGCCCTTGATCTCGCTCATCAGCAGCACCGCGAGCCGGACGTCGCCGGGGACGTCGAGCGCCTCGACGAGCCCGACCATGCCGGCCTCGCCGCCGTCGACCTCGGGACCGCATTCGATCAGGGCGGCGACGCGTCGGCGCACGCCCTCGACCTGCTGACTGGCGAACCGGCCGGCGAGCTCGACGAACAGCTCGTCCTTCGACTCGAAGTTCGAGTAGAAGGCCCCGCGGGTGAATCCGGCGCGCTCGCAGATCGCTTCGACCGAGGCGTCGCCGAGGCCGACCTCGGCGAACACCTGCGCGGCCGCGTCGAGCAGGCGCGCGCGCGTGTTCTCGCGGCTGCGGGTCTGCGGCCTCGCCGCATCCTGCTCGCTCACTTCGTCCTGCCCTGCGTGCTGCATCCCGCTCCCCGGTTTCATACCGAACGCTCAGCCCGGCTTGCCTCTCGGGCTAATACGATACACACTTGTATTGGATACAGCGCTGTATCGAGATCCCCTGTCAGTGCTCTTCCGGAGGCGCCCTGTGTCCACCCTGCTCTACTCGCTCGGTCGCTGGTCATACCGTCACCCGTGGCGGGTGCTCGTCGGCTGGCTGCTCATCCTCGCCGCCGTCGGCGGGGCCGCGGCGGGCCTGAACAAGGGCTTCGACAACGCCTTCTCGATCCCGGGCACCGAGGCGCAGGAGGGCCTGTCGCAGCTCAGCCGCACCTTCCCCCAGGTGTCGGGCACGAGCGCGCAGTTCATCGTCGTCGCCGCGGACGGCGACGACGTGACGGATGCCGCGTACCGCGATCCGATCGACGACACGATCGCCGCCCTCGAGGACGTGCCGGGCGTCAGCAGCGTCACCTCGCCGTTCGACGAGATGGTCACCGGCATGGTGTCGGACGACGACTCGGCCGCGATCGTGCGGCTGCAGTTCGAGGGAACGCAGACCGACGTCACGGACGAGGACAAGGAGTCGCTCCACGTCGTCGTCGACGACCTCGCCGAGCAGCTGCCCGAGGGCGCGCAGGCGGCGCTCGGCGGCGAGCTGTTCGCGACCGAGCTTCCCACCGTCACCCTCACCGAGGCGGTCGGCGTGATCATCGCGCTGCTCGTGCTGATCATCACGTTCCGCTCCTTCGTGCTCGCCGGCCTGCCCCTCGGCATCGCGCTGATCGGCGTCGGCGTCTCCCTCCTCGGCCTCGTGGCCTCCACCCAGTGGGCGACGGTCTCGGCCACCACCCCGATGCTCGCCCTCATGCTGGGCCTCGCCGTCGGCATCGACTACTCGCTCTTCATCGCCGCGCGCCATCAGGATCAGCTCCGAGAGGGGATGGATCCGGAGGAGTCGGCCGGGCGCGCGACGGGCACCGCGGGATCGGCGGTCGTGTTCGCGGGCGTGACGGTGCTGATCGCCCTGATCGGCCTCGGCTTCGCGAACATCCCGTTCCTCACCACGATGGGCATCGCGGCGGCCGTGGCGGTCGCGATCGCCGTGATGATCGCCGTGACGCTCACCCCGGCGGTGCTCGGCTTCGTCAAGCACCGCGCCATCGGCCGGATGCCCAAGCCGAAGAAGGAGCGTGCCTCGCGCAGGGGATTCGCGGCCCGCTGGGTCGGCATGGTCACGCGCCACCCCGTCGTCACGACCGTCGCCGTCGTCCTGGGTCTGGGTCTCATGGCCGCCCCCGTCGGCAGCCTGGCGCTGTCGCTTCCCAACGCGGGAGTGCTGCCCAAGGACAACGAGGCGCGCATCGGCTTCGACCTCACCTCCGAGCACTTCGGCGCCGGCTTCAACGGCCCCCTCATCCTCACCGGCACGATCGTGACGTCCACAGATCCGCTCGGGCTGATGGACGACCTGAAGGACGAGGTCGAGGCGATCGACGGGGTCAAGGAGGTCGCGCTCGCGACCCCGAACGAGACCGCCGACACCGGCATCGTGCAGATCGTCCCCGAGACCGGACCGGACGACCCGGCCACGAGCGAGCTCGTGCGCGAGCTGCGCGCCCACCACGACGAGTGGCTCGACGAGTACGGGATCGACCTGAAGGTCACCGGATCCACCGCGGTCGGCATCGACATCTCCGACCGCCTCGGCGGGGCCCTGGTGCCGTTCGGGATCTTCGTGGTCGGGCTGTCGTTCATCCTGCTGATGATCGTGTTCCGGTCGGTCTGGGTGCCGCTCAAGGCCGCCCTGACCTACCTGCTGTCGATCCTCGCCGCCTTCGGCGTGGTGGCCGCGGTGTTCTCGTGGGGCTGGGGAGCCGACCTGCTCCACGTCGCCCGCACGGGCCCGATCATCGCGTTCATGCCGATCGTCGTGATGGGCGTGCTGTTCGGCCTCGCGATGGACTACGAGGTGTTCCTCGTGTCCCGGATGCGCGAGGACTACGTGCACGCCGGCCGCAAGAAGGGCTTCACACGGGACGTCGCGGTCGACGCGGTGCGCACCGGATTCGCCGCCTCGGCCCGTGTCGTCACGGCCGCCGCGGTCATCATGTTCGCGGTGTTCGCGGCCTTCGTCCCCGAGGGCGACTCGAACCTGAAGCCCATCGCACTCGCGCTGGCGGTCGGGATCGCGATCGACGCGTTCCTCGTCCGGATGACGCTCGTCCCCGCCGTCATGGCGCTGCTGGGCGAGAAGGCGTGGTGGATGCCGCGCTGGCTCGACCGGATCCTGCCGCACTTCGACATCGAGGGCGAGGCGGTGGAGCGCGAGCGCGCCCTCGCCGACTGGCCGGAGCCCGGATCCACCGCGGTCATCGCCGCCGACGACCTCGAGGTCGCGGCCGAGGAGACCGTGCTGGCGTCCGGCGTGACGCTGCGCGCCGAGCCGGGCGCCGCGCTCGTGCTCACCTCGGCCGATCCGCGCTCCGCGCGCGCCGTGGGCCTCGCGATCGCGGGCCGCGCGGTCCCGTCCGACGGGCTGCTGCGCGTGTCGGGCCACCTGCTTCCGGGGCGCTCCGCCTGGGTGCGCGCGCACGTCGGCCTGGCGCTCCTCGGCGCCGAGTCGGCGACCGCCGCGCGCGCCGTGTGCGACGCGCTCCGCGGCGGCACGCGCCTCGTCGTCGTCCACGGCGCCGACGCGCTCGAGCCCGCCGCGCGCGACCAGGTCGCGGCCGTGCTGCGCGACGCGCGCCACGCGCTCTCCCCCACCGAACTGACGGTGGTGCTGACCGGATCCGATCCGCGCGCCGCCCAGACCCTCCTCTCCGACGCAGGCTGGGACGCCGTGCAGCTGCACGACGTTGCGGCCGCCCCCACTCACTTCGAGGTGAACACGCATGCGACGTACTGAGCGAACGAAGAGAGCCGAAGTGAGCCCCCTCCGCCGTCTCGCCGCCACCGGAATCGAGCGCGCCCGCAGCACAAAGCCCGTCTCGTGGCTGACGCTTGTCGGCGTGCTGCTGCTGCCCGCCCTGATCGGCGGCGTGCTGGTCGCCGCGCTGTACAACCCGACCGAGCGTCTCGACAACATGACCGCGGCCATCGTGAACAACGACGAACCCGTCACGATCCAGGATCAGGTCACCCCTCTCGGCCGCCAGCTCGCGGCCGGCCTCGTCGAGGGATCCGACGACACCCCCAGCAACCTCACGTGGGTGCTGTCCAACGAGGAGGACGCCGCGGAGGGGCTCGCTGACGGCACCTACCAGGCCGTCATCACGATCCCCGAGGAGTTCTCGGCCGCGGCGACCTCGGCCGGTCAGCGGATGTCGGGTGAAGACGCCGAGCCCGAGCAGGCCCGCATCGAGGTCACCACGGCACCGGATGCCCGGCTCGCCGACGAGGCGATCACCAACCAGGTCGCCACGGTCGCCGCGTCGTCGATGGGGCAGATGCTCTCGGAGGCGACGCTGTCGAACGTCTTCATCGGCTTCACGACGCTCGGCGACCAGCTCGGCGAGGCCGCGGACGGCGCCTCGCAGCTCGCGGACGGCGCCGGCGAGGCCCAGGAGGGCGCGACCGCGCTCGCCGACGGGGCGACCCAGCTCGGCAGCGGAGCGGGTGAGCTCGCGACGGGCGCCACTCAGCTCGCGGACGGCGCGAGCGAGCTCGCGGGCGGGGCCGGCGGGATCTCCGGCGGAGCGGCCGAGCTCTCGAACGGCGTCGCCAGCATCGCCGACGGCGCGACCGGACTCGCGGACGGTGCGAGCCAGCTCTCCACCGGCGCCACCACCCTCTCGGAGGGCCTGAACGGTCTCGCGGCAGGGATGACCGGCGACGGCACGGCCGAGAACCCGGGCCTCGTCGGCGGGGCCGACAACCTGGCGGACGGCGCGCAGCAGCTCGCCACGGGCCTCGCCGGCGACGGCACCGCGCAGAACCCGGGCCTCGCGCCGAGCCTGCGCCAGCTCGCGGACACCGCGGCCCCCATCGGGTCGGGGCTCACCGCGGGCGCCGACGCCATCGAGCAGAACGGCCTCATCCCGGTGGAGATCACCGAGGGAGCGGCGGGAGTCGCGACGGGCCTCACCGCCCTGAGCGAGGAATGCGCGGCCACCGGCGCATCGGCGGACTTCTGCGAGCGGCTCGCGGGGTACGCGACGGGTGCCAGCACTGCCTCGACCGCCCTCGGCCAGGTCGCGGCGGAGTCCCCCGCCACCCTGGTCGCGCAGCTGCGCGGCGCCGCCGCGCTCACGGAGCAGTTCGAGCTGCTCGCGACCGGCGCCGAGAGCGCCGCCACCGGCGCCGGCGGCCTCGCCCAGGGCCTGCGCGAGTACGCGGCCGGCGTCGCCACGACCGCGGAGGGCGCGACCGCCCTCGCCGGCGGCGCGAGCGAGCTGTCGACGGGAGCGAGCCAGCTGTCCAGCGGCGCGTCCGAGCTCGCCACCGGCGCGGGCCAGGCGGCCGAGGGCGCGGGCACACTGTCGACGGGAGCCGCGCAGCTGGCGACCGGCGCGAACGGCCTCGCCACCGGGACGTCGCAGCTCGCGGGCGGAGCCGGCGAGCTCTCCACGGGAGCCGGCCAGCTCGCCACCGGCACCGCCGATCTCGGCGACGGCATCGGCGAGCTCGCCGGGGGAACGCGCACGCTCGCGGACGGCCTCGGCACCGCGACCGAGCAGATCCCGTCGTACACCGACGACGAGGCGGACGACCTCGCGACGGTCGTCGCCGATCCGGTGTCGTCGTCGGCGGGCGGCGAGGTCTCGCTGTTCGGCGCGGCGGCCGTGCCGCTGCTCGCGGCGATCGTGCTGTGGTTCGGCGGGCTCGCGACCTTCCTCGTGATGCGCTCGGTCACCGGGCGGGCGCTCACCTCGCGCCGCGCCTCGGTGTCGCTCGCCGGCGGCGCGCTGCTTCCCGCGGCGATCGTCGGCGCGGTGCAGGGAGTGCTCGTCGCCGCCGTCGTGCAGGTTGTCAGCGGCTACGAGGCGGGAACGGCCGCGGCGCTGTTCGGCCTCTGCGCCCTGATCGGCGTCGCGTTCGCCGCGGTGCACCAGGCGCTCGTCGCCGTGTTCGGCGGCGCGGGGCACTGGATCGGCGCGCTGGTCGGGGCGATCGGGATCGCCACCGGCATCGTCTCGACGCTTCCCGAGTGGCTCGCGGGCATCTCGACAGCCCTGCCGACGGCCCCCGCGTACCGCGCGCTCCTCGGCGCCGTGACCGACGCGGGCGGCACGGGCGGTGCCATCGTGGCGCTGCTTGTGTGGGCGGTGCTCGCCTTCATCGCCACCACGATCGCCGTGGGCCGCAAGCGCACGCTGCCGGCCCGGGCGCTGCTGGAGGGCGTGCCCGCCTGATCCGCCCGCCCGGGTCCCGCCGGGGCCCGCCGGGTTCTACGGAGATGCCGGCTTCTCAGGATGCGATCCGCGAAGGATCTCCGGAGAAGCCGGCTTCTCCGTAAAAGGGGGCGGCTAAGAGGGGGCGGCGTCAGGCGACGGCCTCCGTGCGACGGCGGGCGAGGCGCTTGAGACCGACGACCGCGAAGCCGCCGACCAGCACACCGGCGATGAGGGCGATCACGAAGCCCCACAGCGGGTCGATCGCGAAGAACACGAACGCTCCGCCGTGCGGCGCGCGCGAGCCGACCTGGAACAGCATGCTGAGGAAGCCGGTGACCGCGCCGCCCAGCATCGACGCCGGGATGACGCGCAGCGGGTCGGCGGCGGCGAACGGGATCGCGCCCTCGGAGATGAACGACAGGCCGAGCAGCCAGGCGGCCTTGCCGTTCTCACGCTCCGGCTCGCTGAATCCGCCGCGGTCGAGCACGGTCGAGGCGAAGGCCATCATGAGCGGCGGCACCATTCCCGCGGCCATCACGGCGCCCATGATGTAGAACGGCACGGGGTTCTCGGCCGAGCCGGCGCCGAGCCCCGCGACCGCGAAGGCGTAGGCGACCTTGTTGATCGGTCCGCCGAGGTCGAAGCACATCATGAGGCCGAGGATGACGCCGACCAGGGGCAGCAGGCCCGACGCGGCGAGGCCGTTGAGCCCGTCGGTCAGCGAGGCCATCAGCGCCGCGATGGGCGCCGCGACGAACAGGATGAGCAGCCCGCTGGCGAAGATCGAGCCGAGCAGCGGGATGATCACCACCGGCATCAGGCCGCGCAGCCACCGCGGGACGGTGAGGGACCCGAGCCACATGGCGGCGAGGCCCGCGAGGACGCCGCCGACGATGCCGCCGATGAAGCCCGCGTTCATCAGCACCGCGACGGATCCGGCGACGAACCCGGGCGCGATCCCCGGCCGGTCGGCGAGGGCGTACGCGATGTAGCCCGCGAGCGCCGGCACCAGGAAGCTCATCGAGATGTTGCCGATCGCGAACGCGACGGCGCCGAGGTACTGAAGCAGCCCGCCGTCCGGCAGGTTCCACAGAGCGTTCTCGACGGCGATCTTGTTCGCGACCTCGTTGATCTGGTAGCCGCCGAGCAGGAAGCCGAGCGCCATGAGCAGGCCGCCGCCCGCGACGAACGGGATCATGTAGGACACGCCCGTCAGCAGCACGCGCTTGATGCGCGCTCCGACCGACTCGGCAGGTCGTTCGTTCTCCTCGGCCGCGCCGGCAGTGCCGGGAACGCGCTCGGCCGACGAGTCCTCCGCGGCGTGCGCCGCCTGGGTCAGCAGCTCGGTCGCGCGCTCGATGCCCGCCTTCACGGGGCGGCGGATCACGGGCTTCCCGGCGAAGCGCTGCGGCTCACGGACGTCGACGTCGACCGCGAACACCACCGCGTCGGCGGCGGCGATGACGGCGGGATCGATCGCCGTGTAGCCGCTCGATCCCTGCGGCTCGACCTGGAACTCGACGCCGGCCTTCTTCGCCGCCGCGGTGAGCGCGTCGGCGGCCATGTAGGTGTGCGCGATGCCGGTCGCGCAGGCGGTGACCGCCACGATGCGGGCGGGGCGCCCGTCGACGAGGATGGCGCCGTCGCCCGTGGCGGCCGGCGCGGCCGCCTGGGCGGGGGCGGCCGCCGTCTCGCTCGCGGCCTCCTCGCCGATCGCCACCCGGACGATCCGGACCGCCTCGTCGGCATCGGCCGCGCCGCGGAGGGCGGCGAGGAAGTCCTCGTCCATGAGGTTGCGCGCGAGCTTCGACAGCACGGCGAGGTGCTCCTCCGCCGCGGTGTCTGGGGCCGCGATCATGAACACGATGTCGCTCGGCTCGTCTTCGGCGCCGAAGTCGACGCCGGGCTTCAGTCGCGCGAAGGCAAGGGATGCCTGGGTCACGACGGCGCTCTTGGCGTGCGGGATCGCGATGCCGCCCGGGAGGCCGGTCGCATCCTGCTCCTCGCGCTTCCAGGCCGCGGCGAACAGCGCGTCGGCGTCGGTCGCGCGGCCCTGCGCGACGAAGCGGGCGGACAGGGCGCGCAGCACGCTCTGCTTGTCGGGCCCGAGATCCTCGTCGAGGCTCACGAGCTGCGGGGTGATGGTGGACACTTCTCCTCCTCGAGGGAATACGGCGCGGCGGGGGCCGCGACGACGATGCGGTGGATCAGGCGAGCTCGCGGACGGGGATGTCCGCGGTCGACAGGTCGGCGGGGGTGGCGAGGCGCGTGCCGGGAAGAGCGGCGGTGCCGGAGCCGTATCGGATGGCGGAGCGCAGGCGGCCGGTGCCGTCCTCGCCCGCGACGGCCGCGAGCAGGTACCCGGCGAGCGCGCTGTCGCCGGCGCCGACGGTGCTGCGGACATCCGTCTCGGGCGGCGTGGCGAACCACGCGCCGTCGCCGTGGACGAGCATCGCCCCCTCGCCGCCGAGCGTCACGAGCACCGCCCGCACCTGGTGGGGAACGAGCACGCGGGCGTACGCGAGCGCCGCCGTGGGGTCGGCGCGAAGGTTCTTCTGCATCTCGCTGAAGAACTCCATCGATTCGCGCGTCGTCGCGAAGCCGGAGTCGCGCGCGGAGCGCGCGAGCAGATCCATCAGCTCGACGTCGTTCGGCTTGATCAGGTCGACCGCACCGCTGGCGACGGCCTCGGCGAGGGCCCGCCCGGAGGCGTCCACGGCGATCTTCGGCGGGCGCTCGCACCGGGCGCGCACGGCGAGGGCGACATCCACATAGAAGTCGGGGGCGAGGCCCGGCGGGAGCGAGCCGCACAGCGCGAGCCAGTCGGCCCCATCCGCCTCCGTCACGACGGCGTCGATCAGCGCCCGCGCGGCGTCCTCACCGAGAACCGGACCGGGCAGGTTGATCTTGGTGGTCTCGCCGTCCGGATCCGTCAGAGTCAGATTCGCGCGGGCGTGCCCGGCGATCGGCACGGTCCGGACGGGGAGGTCGCCGAGCAGGGAGCGGTACGGGTCGTCCTCCGCGAGCGGCAGGACGGCGGTGACGGGCGCGCCGGATCCGGCGAGCACCCGGGCGACGTTGATCCCCTTGCCACCGGGGTCCTCCCGCGCCGCCAGCGCCTGCTGCACCTGGCCGCTCTCGAGCGCGGAGGCGAGCTCGACCGTCCGGTCGAGCGCCGGGTTCATCGTGAGCGTCACGATCATGCGACCCACACCTCCACATCCGCGGCGTCCAGCGCCTCACCCAGGGCTCCGGCGGGAGCCTCGTCGGTCACGAGCACGTCGAGTTCGTCCAGAGCGGCGAACCGGCGCAGCGACTCGACCTCGAACTTGGTGCGGTCGGCGAGCAGGATGACGCGGCGCGCGGCGCGCACGATCGCGCGCTTGACGTCCGCCTCCTCGGGGTCGGGCGTGCTCGCCCCGAACGCGGCCGAGAGCCCATTCGCGCCGACGAAGGCGACATCCGGCCGGAGGGACTCGATCGCGACGACGGTGCCGGCGCCCACGGCGGCGCCCGTGATGCCGCGGATCCGGCCGCCGATCGTCGTGAGCTCGGTGTAGCCGGCGCCGGTGAGGCCCGCGGCGAGCACCACCGAGTGCGTCACAACGTGCACGTCGCTGCGGCCGGGCAGCAGGTCGGCGAGCGCGCCGGTCGTGGTGCCGGCGTCGAGCAGGACGGATCCGGTGAACCCCGTGCCGAGACCCTCGAGCGCGCGCCGGGCGATGGCGCTCTTCGCGGGCCCGCCGCGGCGGAGACGCTCGCGCAGATCCACCTCGGCCGCGCTCCCCCGGTCGGCCGCGACGGCGCCGCCGTGGACGCGCCGCAGCACGCCGTGCTCCTCGAGCACCGCGAGGTCGCGGCGCACCGTCTCGGTCGTGACGCCAAGCCGCTCGGCGAGCTCCGCCACCGACACCCGCGCCTCGTCGAGCAGCACCCGCTCGATCAGCTCCCTGCGCTCCGTCGCGTACATCGTCCTCCTTCGGATGCGATCGAGAATACAACCGAATCCCACAGAGAACAACACAAACGCAGATCGGATGCCACACCCTCGCGAGTGCCGTCGGTCGACGAGACAGCACTCCGCGGCCGACACAGCGATGTGCGTCCGAGACAGCAGCGCACACCCGCAGTCTCAGCCGCAGGATGCGCCCTCAGTCGCGGGGCGCAGTCTCAGCCGCGGGGCGCAGTCTCAGCCGCGGAGCGCAGTCTCAGCCGCGGGGAGCAGTCTCGGCGGACGGATGCGGCCGTGCTGAGTCATGCCCCGCCCCTGGCGAGCGAAGCGAGCGTGGAGCGAAGCGAGCGCACGCCGCGACGGAGCGCAAGCGATGCGCGTCCAGACAGCACCCCGCGGCCGACAGAGCGATGCGCGTCCGAGACAGCAGCGGTCACCCGCAGTCTCAGTCGCGGGATGCAACCTCAGCCGCAGGATGCAGCCTCAGCCGCCGAGCGCAGTCTCAGCCGCAGGATGCGCTCTCAGCGGACGGATGCGGCCGCGCTGGGTCGTGCCCGCCTGGCGAGCGAAGCGAGCGTGCGCGCCGCGAGCCGCTAAGACAGCCCGCTGTACGCGTGAAGGCCCTCGAAGAACATGTTCACGATCGTGAAGTTGAAGATCACGGCGACGAAGCCGACGATCGACAGCCACGCCGACCGCGTTCCGCGCCAGCCGCGCGTCGCGCGGGCGTGGATGTAGCCGGCGTAGAGGACCCAGATGATGAAGGTCCACACTTCCTTGGTGTCGAAGCCCCAATAGCGGCCCCATGCGTCCTGCGCCCAGATGGATCCGGCGATGAGGGTGAAGGTCCAGAAGATGAAGCCGATGATCGCGAAGCGGTAGGCGAGGCCCTCGAGCGCCTCGGAGCTCGGCAGCGTGCGCAGGAACGAGCGCTTCGGCTCGGTCTCCTCGACGGCGATCCGCTCGCGCCGGGCCTGCAGCAGCTGCAGCACCGACAGGCCGAAGCCGAGGGCGAGGAACGCCGTCGCGAGCGAGGCGACGAACACGTGCACGACGAGCCAGATCGACTTGAGCGGATCCATCAGCGGCACGACGTCGACGTGATAGAGCGTCGCGCCACCCATCAGCACGGTGACGAGGCCGATCATGAACGTGCCGAGGAACCGCAGGTCGCGCCAGAACAGCACGCCGAGGTACACCGCGGTGATCAGCAGGGTGCCGGTCATGGCGAACTCGTACATGTTCGACCACGGCACGCGTCCGGCGGCCACCCCGCGCAGCACCGTTCCCGCGAGGTGGAACAGGAAACCCAGCACCGTGAGCGACGTGCCGATCCGGCCCATCACGAGACGCGGCTTCTCGGCCGGCGCAGCATCCTGCGGCACGCCGTTCCGCACGGTGCCGCGCCCCCCCGATCCGGATCCGACGCCTACGAGCTCGCGCGCCGCATCCTGCCGCTCGAGCGAGAGCTGCGAGCGCTTGGCGAGGTCGGCCCCGTACGCGACGAACGCCAGGGCGTAGATCACGATCGCCGTCCAGATCAGCAGCAGCGAGATCGCGTCGAGGGAGAGGGCGTCGGGATGCATGGGGGGATCCTACTTCTACAGGCTGTCGAGGTGCTTGGCGCGCAGCTGCTCGATCGCGGTCGCGAGCGTGGGGTCATCGCCGCGCGCGAGGGCGGCGTATTCGAGCCGGATGCCGGTCTCATCCGGCGTCGCCTTCACCCACACGCGGCGGCGCGGCACGAACAGGGCGGTGAGCAGGCCGAGCACCGCGAGGACGGCGAAGACGAGCACGAAGATCGAGGAGTCGTCGCGGTGCGTCTGCAGCGAGGCGAACCGCTTGACCGACTCGGTCATCCCGACCTGGTCGCGGTCGGCGCCCTCGGGGGTCTCGTCCTCGAACGTGACGGTGCCGAGGCCGTTCGGCAGGTCGGCGGTCTCGCCGGGGGCGAGCTTGATCGACTCGACGCCGGTGTCGCCGCCGGTGAGCTGCTCCATCCCGCTGGGGTCGAGCTCGTACACGCTGCGCGGGACGCCGCCGTCGATGCCGAGGTCGCCCGAGTACACGTTGAGCGTGAGGATCGGGTCGAGCAGGTCGCCGTACACGGAGGTCAGCGCGCCGGTCTCGAGCGTGGCCTGCGTCGGGTAGAGGAAGCCGAGCATGCCGATCTGCTCGGGAAGGCCGTCGGCGATCTTCAGCACGCCGAGGGACGTGAGGTTCGCGTCCTGCGGCAGGAACGGCACCGTCTCGCTGTACACCGGCGTGCCCTCGGCGTCGCGCACCGTGATGGTCGGGGCGTACCCGTTGCCGAGCAGGTAGATGCGCTCCCCCGCCACCTCGAGGGGGTGGTTGACCCGCACCGTCCCCTTGGTCTCGTCGCCGCCCGGCTCGCGCACGGTGACGTTCGCGGCGAAGTCGCCGGCCTGGCCGGCCCCGCTCGTGAGGGGCGGCTGGTACGTGACGTCGAACGAGTCGAGGCGGATCGCGTAGGGCGTCAGCGCGTCGTCGCCGACGAAGCGGCCGCGGTTCATCGACGAGTAGTCGACGAGCGCGTTGACCACCGCCTGGCCCTCGTAGATCACGCGCTGGCCGGTGTACGCGAAGCCCCCGCCGATGCCGACCGCGAGCAGCACGCCGACGAGCGACGCGTGGAAGACCAGGTTGCCCGTCTCGCGCAGGTAGCCGCGCTCGGCCGAGACCGAGAAGCTCCCGCGCCCGTCGTAGCGCTCGACGCGGTAGCCGGCGGAGCGCAGCTGCGCCTCGGCGAGGTCGACCGCGTGCTTCGCGTCATCCTGGTCGCCGTCGATCCGCTGCTCGAGGTGGTCGTCGAGGCGCGACAGCCGGGCGGGCGTGCGCGGCGGCCGCGAGCGCAGCGCCTTCCAGTGGTGCTTTGTGCGCGGCAGGATGCAGCCCACGAGCGAGACGAACAGCAGGATGTAGATCGCCGAGAACCACGCCGACATGTAGACGTCGAACATCTGGATCGCGTCGAGGATCGGGAACAGGTCAGGATTGTCCCGCTCCCACTGCGTCACGCCGTTCGGGTTCGCCATCCGCTGCGGGAAGATCGACCCGGGAACGGCGGCGATCGCGAGCAGCAGCAGCAGGACCAGCGCGGTGCGCATGCTGGTGAGCTGACGCCATCCCCAGCGCAGCCATCCGACGATCCCGAGCGCGGGCGAGTTCACGCCGCTGTCGGCGTCGCCGTCGACGTGGTCGGACGGCCGCAGCGGCTCGGATCCGTCGCGCTGCTTCACGGAGGCGTCCTCAGAGGAGAGTCGGGACACTGGCGAACACCCCCTGCAGGCGAGACATGATCATGGTCCAGATGCCGGTCACCATGAGCGCACCCAGGATGACGAGCAGCACGCCGCCGCCGATGTTCACCACGCGGATGTGGCGGCGCAGGAAGGCGATCGAGCGAGTGGCCCAGCCGAAGCCGAGCGCGACGAGCAGGAACGGGATGCCGAGGCCCAGCGAATACGCGAGGCCCAGCAGGCCGGCACGGGCGGGGTCGCCCTGCTGCCAGGCGATGGCGAGGATCGCGCTGAGCGTCGGGCCGATGCAGGGCGCCCAGCCGAGGCCGAGCGCGATGCCGAGCAGCGGGGCGCCGATGAGGCCGAGGTCACCCTTGAGCTGCAGCTTCGCCGTGCGCTGGGCGAAGCCGAAGAACCCGATGAACACGAGCCCGAGCAGGATGATCAGCGCGCCGAGGACGCGCGTGACGAGGTCGCCGTACTGCAGCGAGAACCGCTGCATCGCGCCGCCCGCGAGCCCGCCGAGCACGACGATCGTGACGAACACGAGCGTGAAGCCCGCGATGAACAGCAGCACGCCGCCGACGAGCCGCCCGCGCCCGGCGAGCACTCCCGATCCGGCCTGCCTCGGCGAGACGGCGCCGCTGATGAAGCCGAGGTAGCCCGGCACGAGGGGTAGCACGCACGGTGAGAGGAAGGAGATCAGCCCCGCGAGAAGGGCGACGGGGATCGCCGCCCACAGGGCGCCGTCGAGGACAAGGGCGCCGGGATTCACGCGCCGGTCACGCCTTCTCCTCGAGCGTGTCCGCGACGAGCGTGGACAGGATGGACGGGCTGTCGATCGCGCCGATGATGCGTGCGGCGACCCGACCCTCTCGGTCGAGCACGAGCGTGACGGGGGTCGCCTGGATCGGCGTCGCCGCCGCGAACGCGAGCTTCACAGCCGCGTCGTTCGCGTCGATCACGCTCGGGTAGGTGACGCCCCACTTCTCCGCGAACGACCGTGCCTGATCCGGCTGGTCGAAGGTGTTGACGCCGACGAACGAGACACCCTGGTCGCGGTACTGCTGCCACACGTCCTCGAGGTGGGCGGCCTCGACGCGGCAGGGGGCGCATCCGGCGTACCAGAAGTTCACGACGACGACATCGCCGAGAACGTCCTCGCTCGAGAGCGGCTCGCCGGTATCGGTCGTGCTCTCCCAGACGACGGGCTCACCGCGGTCGGCGAGGTCGATCTCGTCGACCTGGAACTCGCCGGCGATGTACCCGGTCTCGCTTCCCTGGCGGTACTGCTCGGTGACCGGATCGGGCGTGCACGCCGCGAGGGTCAGCGCGAGCGCCGCGGCGCCGATCACCGCGGTCAGACGACGGGGGGATCGAGCGGCTCGAGACACGCCACAATCCTACGTTTCCGGTTATGGCCGGGCTGTGTGCGAGCCGAAAGCAGGAGGGAAGCCGGGCGCACGCAGCATCGTCAACCGGTGTGGGCCTGAGAGTTCCTTCTCGGCCGCGCCCACCGCGTGCGAACGAAGTGAGCGTGGAGCGGAGCGACTGCCGATCATCTCGCAAACGCGACGTGCGTCATCGATGGAGCGGAGCGACAGCGCGCGATCGCGAGTCCCGGCGCTTGCGTCGGGCGAGTGATCGCGGTCGGGAGCTGCACTGCCCCGCGAAGCGGGAATTAAACCGCGCCGACGTCCACCGCGTCGTCCACGGCCGCCGGCTCGGCGTACGACACCTCGCGCCACACGTCGCCCACGCGCTCGAACGACGTGACGCTCGAGAGGGCGCAGCGCCGCGTGCGCGGGTCGTGCGGCAGGGGAAGGCCGGCCACCGACAGGTGCGTCAGCCAGATCGGCGCCTGGTGCGACACGATCACCACGTCCCCGCCCGGCGTGCTGTGCCAGGCCTCGTCGAGCGCTGAGCGCATCCGGTCCACAACGTGTGTGTAGGGCTCGCCCCAGCTTGGCACCGACGGGCGACGCAGGTGGTGCCACTTCCACGGCTTGCGCAGCGCGCGGCTCATCCGCAGCCCGGCGAACACGTTCGTCGGCTCGATCACCCGCTCCTCGAGCCGCGGCTCCACGCCGAAGATCTCGGCGAAGGGCTCGGACGACTCCTGCGTGCGCTGCAGCGGTGAGCACAGCAGTGCGCTCACCGGACGCTCGAGGCCCCGCACGTGCTCGGCCGCGGCGCGCGCCATGCGGCGGCCGTCCTCGCTGAGCCGGAAACCCGGCAGCCGCTCGTAGAGGACGCGGTCGGGGTTGTGCACCTCGCCGTGACGCACGAGATGGATGAGTTCGGCCGGCATGTGCTCCCCTGCAGTTCAGCCATCGGGCGGTCGCCCTCCCATCCTACGGAGCGCCGCCCGGGCCGAGGCGGGCACCGCCGTTACCGTTGCCGGGTGAGGAATGCAGCGCGCCGCCCGGCCATCGCGGTCGCCGTGGCCACCGCTCTCGTGCTCGGCCTGACCGCGTGTGTTCCGGAGCCGTCCGCCGGCGAGGCGCGCCGCGATCCGATCCCCTCCTTCGCGGATGTCCGCACCACGCAGGTCGATCGCGACGGCGACCGCTGGACGACCGCGGGCGTGACGATCGACGTGCCACCGGATGCCGTCACGGCGAACGTCGCGAATGTGGCAGTGGGCGCGCCGATCGGCGAGGCCGACTCGGGAATCGCCCTCGAGGTCTTCGGAGCCCCGGTGCGGTTCGAATCGCCGGCGTCGTTCGCCGACCCGGTGACGGTCTCGTGGGATGTCGCCGACCTTCCCGCCGAGGCCGCTGCGGCCGCGTCGCTCGTGCGGTGGGACGATCGGCGGCGCGTGTGGGTGCCGCAGTCCGATGCGCCGGCGGTCGCGGACGGCGCCCTGACCGCCGAGCTGACCGACACCGGCGTCGTGACGTGGGCGACCGTGGCGCTGAACGAGGCGCCCGGCGAGCTGGCGGAGGCGACGCCTCCCACCTGCACGGATGCGGCCCTGCCCGATTGGCTCGCGACCGCGACGGATCCGGATCGCGACCGCCCGGAGGCGACGATCGCGACGTGCGTCGAGGGCCACCAGTCGGATGTCCTCACGGTCAAGACGCGCAGCCAGGACGGCGTGACCCGCGCCCTCCAGCTCGACGGCGACGCGAAGTTCGCCTGGAAGACGCGCTCGGACACGGCGGGCGGCGACCGCTTCTGGCGCATCGCCGCGGGGCTCGTCGACGGGCCCGGCACCGCGCTGCTGCCGCCGCGCACCGGCGTCGACGTGGGTCTCGCCGCGCCGACCGACCCGGCCGTTCCGTATCGCGCAGTCGCCGGGGTGGATGCCCGCACGGCGACCGTCGACCTGCTCGCCGCGTTCACGCGCCGCGTCTCGTTCGGCGACGTGCCGGATCCCTCGGTCACGGCGCTCGTCTCGACCCTGTACGCGTGCGGGTCGGCCGGTGCCGACGACGTCTCGGATGCCACCGACATCGCCGAGATCGGCCACGCCCTCACCGGCTGCGTCGCCCATCCGGAGTCCGCGCTTGCGACGCGTCTGTCCGAGGCTGCGGGAGCCTCGGCCGAGGCGACGGAGGTTCAGGGGGCGCGCGCTGTGGCCTCGGCGATGCGGATCGCCGCCGGCGGCGCGTTCGACGCGCTGGCAGCCTCGACGGCCGAGGGCCTCGTCGCCGCGGCGGCGACGCCTGCCGGCGGCGGCTCGTGGACCGTGCTCGCCGCCCGGGACGCCCCCGCGCCGGGATCGTGGCGCCCGACGTGCGACGACGCGGAGGCGGATGCCACCGCCCTGTTCGCCGAGCTTGCACTGCAGCCGGCGTACGCCTCGGGATCGCGCGAGCTCGCCTCCGACCCGCGCTGGCGCACCGCGGCCGCCGCATCCGTGAAGCCGCTCGCCGACTGCACACCGGAGGAGCGCGCCCGGTTCGCGGCGATCCTGCCGGACGAGTGGGCGGATCCGGCCGCCGCGCGTGTGGTGGTGGACGAGATCGCGGGCCTGGGCCTCGCGATGCTGTCGTGCGACGACCTGTTCGCGCTCGCGCAGCCGCTTGCCGCGGGGTTCCATCCGCTGCGCGGCATCGCGGCGCCCGGCACCGGCCGCGTCGCCTGCGGCTGGGCGTCGGAGAAGGGGAAGGCGGCGGACGACGCGACCGTGAAGTCCCGCGTGCAGGTGTGGGTCTCCCGAGAGGTCGCGGACGCGGACGAGGTCGCCCGCCGCCGCGTCGAGGCCGGCAAGGCCGAGCTCGGCGGCGTCCAGGACTCCCCCGCGCTCGACGCGGCGGGCGGCTTCGCCGTCGGCGCCTACGTCCCCAGCGGCGTGGAGCTGGAGTCGTGGCTTCCCGGCTACCGCATCGTCATCACGGCGGCGAGCGCCGACGACCCCACGCAGTGGCAGCTGCCCGAGGGCCTGACCACGGTCGAGAACATCGCCGAGGCCCTCACCGACGGCTGACGGAGCCAGGTGCCCCGAACTGTCGCTTCGAAGCGGCGGGATGGGGCAAGAGCTCGCGCCGGTTGCCCCAACCTGTCGCCACGTACGGCTGGATGGGGCAAGGGCCCACCGCGCTCCCTGTCCCCGAAGTGCCGCTCAGAACCGGCACCTTGGGGACACCGGGCTCATCCTGTCCCCGAAGTGCCGGTCAGAACCGGCACCTTGGGGACACTGCGCGTCAGCTGCCGCGCTTGTCCGCCCGGAGCGAGCGGACGCGGGCCACGACGAACCAGACGACGGCGATCACGACGACCGCGATCACGATGTTCTGGAACACGTCCATGTACTGCTCGACGATGTGCCAGGACTCGCCGAGGTACCAGCCGATGAGCACGAAGATCGTGTTCCAGATCAGGCTGCCGGCCGCCGTGAGCAGCACAAATCGCCAGATCGGCATGTGGACGACGCCCGCCGGGATCGAGATCAGGCTGCGGAAGATGGGGATGAACCGGCCGAAGAACACCGCCACGGAACCGTGCTTGTGGAACCACGCGACGGTGCGGTCGACGTCCTCGACCTTGACCAGCGGCATCTTGTCGGCGATCCGGCGCAGGCGATCGATGCCGAACCAGGCGCCGATGCCGTAGAGCACGAGTGCGCCCACGATCGATCCGACCGTGGTCCACAGGATCGCCTCCCACAGCGTGAAGGCACCCCGCGAGGCGGCGAGACCCGCGAGCGGCAGAATCGCCTCGCTCGGCAGCGGCGGGAACAGGTTCTCGGCCGCGATGCCGATGCCGGCTCCGTACGGGCCGATCACGTCCATCAACCCGACGACCCAGTCGACGAGTGCTCCGAGCCAGGATCCGTCGGTGTCGGCGGAAGCGGTCGTCATGCGTCTGGCCCTTCGGTCGTCGTGCGGTACTCGGTCGACGCTACCGGCGCCGCCTTTCCCCCGCCTGGGTGGCAGCCGCCGATCCGGATCCGGGTATCCCCCTTCCGTTCCCCGGGCGGCACAGACTCCAGCCCGTAGAATCGACGGGTTGCCCATCCTGCTCCGGGCACCGCAACAGGAGGAATCCCCGTGCTTCGCACCCACACCGCCGGCTCCCTGCGCGCCGAGCACATCGGTCAGACCGTCACCCTCACGGGCTGGGTCGACCGCCGACGCGATCACGGCGGGGTTGCCTTCATCGACCTGCGCGACGCCTCGGGCATCGCCCAGGTTGTCATCCGCGACGAGGCCGTGGCGCATCCGCTGCGCAGCGAGTTCGTGCTGAAGGTCACGGGAGAGGTGGGCAAGCGCCCCGCCGGCAACGAGAACCCGAACCTGCCGTCCGGCGAGATCGAGCTCATCGCGGCCGAGGTCGAGGTGCTGAACGAGTCGGCTCCGCTGCCGTTCCAGGTCTCCTCGGGTGCGGCCGACGCCGACCCGATCGGCGAGGAGGTGCGCCTCAAGCACCGCTACCTCGACCTGCGCCGCCAGGGCCCCGCGGCCGCGATCCGCCTGCGGTCGCAGGTGTACAAGGCGATCCGCGACGTCCTGCACGAGCGCGAGTTCGTGGAGGTCGAGACCCCGACCCTGACCCGCTCGACCCCCGAGGGCGCCCGCGACTTCCTGGTTCCCGCGCGCCTTCACCCGGGCAGCTGGTACGCGCTGCCGCAGAGCCCACAGCTGTTCAAGCAGCTGCTGATGGTCGGCGGCGTGGAGAAGTACTTCCAGATCGCGCGCTGCTACCGCGACGAGGACTTCCGCGCCGACCGTCAGCCCGAGTTCACGCAGCTCGACATCGAGATGAGCTTCGTGGACCAGGAGGACGTCATCGAGATGATGGAGTCCGTCATCACGGCGATGTGGAGGACGATCGGCGTCGAGGTGCAGACCCCGCTGCCGCGCATGACCTACGCGGAGGCGATGGCGAAGTACGGTTCGGACAAGCCCGACCTGCGCTTCGGCCTCGAGCTCGTCGAGGCGACGGAGTACTTCCGCGAGACGCCGTTCCGCGTGTTCCAGGCCGAGTACGTCGGCGCGGTCGTGATGCCGGGCGGCGCGAGCCAGCCCCGCAAGGCGCTGGACGCCTGGCAGGAGTGGGCGAAGCAGCGCGGTGCCCGCGGCCTCGCGTACGTCCTGTTCAACGAGGACGGCACGCTCGGCGGCCCCGTCGCGAAGAACCTGTCCGAGGCCGAGCAGGCGGGTCTCGCCGAGCTCGTCGGCGCGAAGCCGGGTGACTGCGCCTTCTTCGCCGCCGGTGCCACGAAGGCGAGCCGCGCCCTGCTCGGCGCCGCGCGCATCGAGATCGGCAAGCGCCTCGGCCTGCTCGACCCCGACACGTTCGCCTTCACGTGGGTCGTCGACGCCCCGATGTTCGAGCCCGCCTCGGACGCCGTCGCCTCGGGCGACGTCGCGGTCGGCGCCGGCGCCTGGACGGCCGTGCATCACGCCTTCACCGGCCCGAAGCCCGAGTTCGAGGACACCTTCGACACCGACCCCGGATCGGCCCTCGCCTACGCGTACGACATCGTCTGCAACGGATCGGAGCTGGGCGGCGGATCCATCCGCATCCACCGCGAGGACATCCAGAAGCGCGTCTTCGGCATCATGGGGATCGACGAGGAGCAGGCGCAGGAGAAGTTCGGCTTCCTGCTCGACGCGTTCAAGTTCGGCGCCCCGCCGCACGGCGGCATCGCGCTCGGCATGGACCGTGTGCTTCAGCACCTGACCAAGACCGAGTCGATCCGCGAGGTCATCGCCTTCCCGAAGTCGGGCGGCGGCTTCGACCCGCTGACGGAGGCCCCCGCCCCCATCACGCCGCAGCAGCGCGCCGAGGCCGGCGTGGACGCCGAGCCGGAGGTCGTCGAGGCCTGAGCCCTTGTCGAACCCGTGAGGGCTCATCCATCGGGTGGGCCCTCACGGGTTTTCCTGTGCCCCTGTGCGAGCGCAGCGAGCGTGGAGCGCAGCGACCGCCGACCCCGCTCGCGACGCGACGTCCTTCGTCGGATGGAGCGAAGCGACAGGCCGCGAACACGCGGTGTCGGCCCGAAGGGTCGGCGCGAGTGTTCGCGAACGCGACCGCCTGTTCCTGTATGAGAAGAACATGGCCGACATCGTCGTCGTAGGGGCAGGGCTCGCGGGACTCGTGGCGGCGGCCGAGGCCGCCGACCGGGGAAAGAGCGTCGTGCTTGTCGATCAGGAGGGCGAGCAGAGCCTGGGCGGCCAGGCCTTCTGGAGCCTCGGCGGGCTGTTCCTCGTGAACAGCCCCGAGCAGCGGCGCCTCGGCGTGCGCGACTCGCTCGAGCTCGCGCGGCAGGACTGGTTCGGCAGCGCGCAGTTCGACCGGGCGGAGGACCGCTGGCCGCGCGCGTGGGCCGACGCGTACCTCGACTTCGCGGCGGGCGAGAAGCGCGCATGGCTGCGCGAGATGGGGCTGCGGATCTTCCCGGTCGTCGGCTGGGCCGAGCGCGGCGACGGCCGCGCCGGTGGGCATGGAAACTCGGTGCCGCGGTTCCACATCACCTGGGGAACGGGGCCGGGCGTCGTCGAGCCGTTCGAGCGGCGCGTGCGGGCGCATGCCGAGGCGGGGCGCATCCGGTTCGCGTTCCGGCACCGGGTCGACGGCCTGATCATCGAGGCGGGCGCGGTGGTCGGCGTTCACGGCGCGCTCCTCGAGCCGTCGGACGTCGATCGCGGTCGCCCCTCCAGCCGCATCAGCGTCGGCGAGTTCGACCTGCGGGCGCAGGCCGTCATCGTCACGGCGGGCGGCATCGGCGGCGACCACGATCTTGTGCGCGCCGCCTGGCCCGAGCGCCTCGGCACTCCCCCGCGCAGCATGGTCAGCGGGGTGCCCGCGCACGTGGACGGCAGGATGCTGCGCATCACGCAGGACGCGGGCGCCAGCGTCATCAATCCCGACCGGATGTGGCACTACGTCGAGGGCATCCGCAACTGGGACCCGATCTGGGCCGATCACGGCATCCGGATCCTTCCCGGCCCGTCCTCGCTCTGGCTCGACGCGACCGGCAGGCGACTCCCCGCGCCGCTGTACCCCGGCTTCGACACGCTCGGCACGCTCAAGCACCTGCGCGCGACCGGGCACGACTACTCGTGGTTCGTGCTGACGCAGAAGATCATCGAGAAGGAGTTCGCCCTCTCGGGCTCCGAGCAGAACCCCGACCTCACCGGTCGCGATCTGAAGCTGCTCGCGAAGCGGATCGGCAAGGGCGCGCCCGGGCCCGTCGAGGCGTTCAAGGAGCACGGCGAGGACTTCGTCGTCGCCGACACGCTCGCGGAGCTCGTGGCGGGCATGAACCGGCTCGCCGGTGCGGATCCGACCGGGCCCGCGATCGACGAGCAGGATCTCCGCCGGATCATCGAGGAGCGGGACCGGGAGATCGCCAACCCATTCTCGAAGGACGCGCAGGTCACCGCCCTGCGGGGCGCCCGCAACTACCTGGGCGACAAGCTCATCCGCGTCGCATCCCCGCACCGGATCCTGGACCCCAAGGCCGGGCCGCTGATCGCGGTGAAGCTGCGCATCCTGTCGCGCAAGACGCTCGGCGGCCTCGAGACCGACCTGCAGGGACGGTGCCTGCAGCCCTCGCCCGACGGGACGGGCGCGCCGATCCCCGGCCTGTTCGCCGCAGGCGAGGTGGCCGGGTTCGGCGGCGGCGGGATGATGGGCTACAACGCGCTCGAGGGGACGTTGCTCGGCGGCTGCCTGTTCTCGGGCCGGGTCGCCGGCCGGGCCGCGGCCGCCGCGGTCTGACTCAGACCGCGAAGTCGATCGCGGCGCGGGCGTCCGTGCGGATCGTGGAGACGTAGTCGATCACCTCGAGGTGAGCGGGGTGCGTCGCGTAGCCCTCCACGGCGGCGATGTCATCGAAGTCGCCCACGACCGCGAAGTCGTAGTTGCGCTCATCGGCCAGCACGTTCTCGACGACGTCGAGCGTGTGCACGCCGGGAACGACGCCGACGAGACCGCGGATGCGGCGGCGCGCCTCGGCGAGCTGCTCGGCGCGCTCGGCGGGGTCGGTGGAGGCGAGCTTGAACAGCACGACGTGGCGGATCATCCGGGTTCTCCTTCGGGTCAGGCGCGCGCGTCCGCGGCCTCGGTCAGGGCGGCGCTCAGCCGCTCGGGCGCGACGCGCCAGTGTCCGTGCAGGCGGTCGTCGATGAGGACGACCGGGATCTTCTCCCACCACAGGTCGTAGAGCGCGGGGTCGTCCTGGATGGACGCCTCGCGCACCTCGACGTGGTCGGCGACGTCGTCGGGCAGGTCGGCGAGCACCTGGTCGACGACCTCGCGCGCGACGTCGCAGAGGTGGCAGTCGGGCTTGCCGATCAGCGTGAGGGTGGTCACGCGCGTCAGAGGTCGACGGGGTAGCCGGCTTCGCGCCAGGCGCTGGTGCCGCCGGCCACGTTCGTCACCTCGTAGCCGCGCTGGCTGAGCGCCTCGACGACGCGGCCCGAGCGTCCGCCGAGCTCGCAGATCACGTCGAACGGCTCGGCCGGCAGCTCGCCGACCCGCTCGTTCAGCTCGGACATCGGGATGTTGATCGCTCCCGGCACGTGCCCGGCCTCGTATTCGTGCACCTCGCGCACGTCGACGAGCGGGACGTCCTTGCGCGCGTGCAGGTCCTGGACGGAGATCTCGTTCATATGCCAAGTATCGCCGCTGCGGGGCGGGTCAGGCCGCGACGAATCGACGCGTGTGCCATCCGGTGGCGCCGTCCGGCGCCGGAGGGGCGGTGTCGGACGTCTGCGTCGTGCCATCGGCGCTCAGCGCCCGGCAGCGAAGCACGTGCTCCCCCGGGGCCAGCACTGCGCGCAGCGACCACTGCACCCAGGTGTCGGAGGAGATCGCCGCGGCAAGGCGCGCGGGCATCCACGGCCCATCGTCGACCTGCACCTCCACGCCGGCCACGCCGACGTGCTGGTGCCAGGCGACACCGGCGACCGTGACCTCACCGGCGGGGATGTCGTGTGCGCGCGGCACGTCGATGCGCGACTGCAGCTTGATCGGGCCACGCTCCGACCAGCCGCGGTCGCTCCAATAGGCGCGGGCGCGGTCGAAGCGGGTCACCTCGAGGTCGACGACCCACTTTGTCGCCGACACGTAGCCGTAGAGCCCCGGCACGACCATCCGCAC
>NZ_BAAANG010000009.1:0-31832 GCF_039529675.1 Microbacterium paludicola | reverse complement strand
GCATCCCGGTCGTCGGTCAGGGCCTCCAGCGGTGTACCGGCCGTGAACCCGTCCTGCGACCGCGAGAGCACCATGTCGGCCTCGGGAAGGGGCCGGGCCCGGGCGAGCAGCTCGCGGATCGGATATCCGAGCCAGCGCGCGTTGCCGATGAGGTCTCCCCCGACCTCGTTCGAGACGCAGGCGAGCGTGACGACGTGCTCGCTCAGCGGCAGGGAGAGCAGCTCGTCCCACGTGATCTCGACCTCGTTCTCGACGAGTCCGTGGATGCGCAGGCGCCAGGCGGCGGGATCGATCTCGGGAACGATCAGCGCGGTGTCGATCCGGTAGAACTCGTCGTTCGGCGTGATGACGGGCGCGAGGTCGCGGATCCCGAGATCGGCGCCGGCCGGCACCGGCTGGGTCGAGCGGGGGGCGGGAAGCCGCAGGGCCGCGCGGATCGCCGCGACCGACCGCTCCCCGGCGGCCCGGGTCGTCGCCCAGACCGCTGCCGCGATCCCCACCACGGTCGCCGCGCCTCCCGCGATCAGGACCGACCGGCGCGACATCCCGGCGTCCGGCCCGGGGCCGGCCGACGACCTCCGCCGCAGCAGAAGGGTCAGCGTCACGGCCGCCACGGCCCCGGCAACGATCGAGGGTACGGGCGTGAAGGCGCCGGCGTCGGCGCGCGTGACGGCCGCGATCGCGCCGAGCACGCCGAGGGCCGCCGCGAGCACGGCTCCCCAGGGGGCTCGGCGCCGCTCGAGCAGCCCCGCCACGGCCGCGACGCCGAGCAGCACCGCCCCGATCAGCACGAGCAGCGCGATCTTGTCGGCAGTGCCGAACAGGGCGATCGCGGCGTCCTTCGCCCACGCGGGCGCGAGGTCGATCAGCACGGACCCGATCGCCGCGAACGGGCTGGCGCGCGGGGCGAGCAGGGAGGCGAGCGCCTCGCCGACGCCGGCTCCGAGCACGACCGCGGCGACCCCCGTGCCCGCCGCGAGACCACGGTGCGTCCGGCCGCCGACGCCGGTGCCCGGCGCGATCCGCGGTCCTGCCTCAGCGGGAGGTGTCATCCTCGCAGTCGTCCTTCATCGCCTCGTCGTCCATCGGCTCCTCGGTCATCGACTCGTCATCCATCGATTCGCCGTCCATCGGCTCCTCGCTCATCGACTCGTCCATCGGCTCTTCCGTCTCGGCCATCATCTCGCTCGGCGAGCACGAGGGCATCGGCTCCTCCATGTCGTCCGACGGGGCGGTGCCTCCGGCGCAGCCGGCGAGCAGCAGCGCGAGGGCGGCGAGGGCGGTGACGGCGGGCGTTGACTTTCGCATCGGCTTCTCCAGTTCTCGGGCCGCGGGATCGCGACGATCCGAGGCAACCAGAGCCGACGTCGCCTGCCGCGAGTGCTTTCGGAACCGTAAGGAAGTCCGCGCGGGCGGCGGCGGTGGCTATCGTCGGGACATGGACAGTGCGCCTCGCGTGATGGTCGTCGAGGACGCTCACACCGTGCGCACCGTGATCGGCGAGTACCTCCGCTCCGCCGGCTACGCCGTCGAGCTTCACGGTGACGGCGCGACCGCCGCGGCGGCGCTCGGCTAAGAGATCCCCGACCTCGTGGTGCTCGACCGCATGCTTCCCGGTGTGAGCGGCGACGAGCTGTGCCGGCAGGTGCGCGCGGCGTCCGACGTCCCGATCCTGATGCTCACCGCGCTCGGCGCCGTGGAGGACCGCATCGCCGGGCTCGAGCACGGCGCGGACGACTACCTCGCCAAGCCGTTCTCGATGCGCGAGCTTCAGCTGCGCGTTGCCGCGCTGCTGCGGCGGCGGCGGGCCGCGGATCCGGTCGCCGTCATCTCCGCCGGACGGTTCCGCATCGATCCGGCGCGGCGCCGCGCCTGGGTGGACGGCCGCGAGGTCGGCATGACGACGCGCGAGTACGACCTGCTTCTGCACCTCGCCCGGCACGCCGGCGAGCTGATCCCGCGGGACGCGCTCCTGCGCGAGGTGTGGGGCTGGGCGGGAAGCGACGCGTCGACGGTCACCGTCCACGTGCGGCGGCTGCGCGAGAAGATCGAGCCGGATCCGGCAATCCCCGTCTATCTGCGGACGGAATGGGGACGCGGATACCGCTTCACACCGGACGGGGACGCCAGCGCATGGACCTGATGATGCTCGGCGTGGCCGACGTGCTGCTCATCGTCGCCACGGCCGCGGCCTGCACGGCGGGCGTCGTCCTGCTCACGTTGCTCGCGCTGCGCGCCAACCGGCGCGGCCCCATCTCGTCGCAGTTCGCCATCGTGCTGCTCGGCGCGGTCGCCGCGATGGTGGTGTCGACCTCCGCCGTGATGGGCCAGATGTTCGTGTCCCCGCACGACCTCGCGGTGTTCGTGTGGGTTGTCGGGGTCTCCGCGACGCTCAGCCTCGCCGTCGGGTTGTTCATCACCCGCCGCACCGCCCGTGCGGCGACCGCGGCCCTCGTCTCGTCCGCGCGCGAGGTGGGAGGCGGCGCCGTCGTCACCGCGCGCGCGGGGTGGCGCGAGTTCGAGCAGGTCTCCGCGCAGCTGGCCGAGGCGTCCGAGCGGCTCTCCGAGGCACGCGCCGAGATCGCCCGGCTGGATGCGGCCCGCCGGACGTTCCTCGCCGGGGTGTCGCACGATCTCCGCACGCCGCTCACGGCGATCCGGGCGACCGCCGAGTCGCTCGAGGACGGGATGTCTGACGATCCGGAGGCGGCGGGCCGGCTGATCCGGGCGAAGACGGATGCGATCGCGCGCATGGTGGACGATCTCCTGCAGCTGTCGCGCATCGAGACCGGCGGCCTGGAGCTTCGCCGCGAGCGCATCGATCTGCTCGACGTGATCTCCGACGCGGTCGCCGATGTGATGCCGCAGGCGGGGCCCCGGGAGGTCCGCCTGGTGCCGGATTGCCCGGCCTCTCACATGCTCTGGGCCGACCCCGCGGAGCTCGGGAGGGCGATCGGCAACCTGCTCGCCAACGCGGTGCGGCACGCGCCCCGCGACAGCGAGGTCACGGTCTCGGCGACACCGACCGAGGACGGACGGATCGCCGTGACCGTCCGCAACCGCGGCGACGGGGTCGCGGAGGCGGACCTCGAGCGGATCTTCGAGGTGAGCTGGCGCGGTTCGCACTCGCGCGGCAGCGACGGCGCCGGCTTCGGGCTCGCGATCGTCCGCGGCATCGCGCACGCGCACGGCGGCGAGGTGCGGGCGGCGAACCGGGCCGACGGCTTCGAGGTCACGCTGCTGCTGCCCGCTGCGGACTGACCCCCGGGAACCAGAAACGCCGGCCCGAGAACGGGACCGGCGTCAGTGGTTGCAGCCGCTTACTTCTTGTTGCGGCGCTGGTGGCGAGTCTTGCGAAGCAGCTTGCGGTGCTTCTTCTTCGCCATGCGCTTGCGGCGCTTCTTGATGACAGAACCCATGGAAACCTCACGATGTCAGGGGGTTGGACGCCGAGCCTGCGGCGTCCGGGATCGGGCACGGCGGAAGCGTGCCTTCGGGACAGTCTACTCTATGCGGCGCCTGTCCCTTGCGAGCGGCTGTCAGCCGGCGTCGGCGATCGGACGCTGCAGCGCGGCCGTGACCGCCGACTCGGGGACCCGGTAGCTGCGTCCGAAGCGCACGGCGGGGAGCTCGCCCGAGTGGACGAGGCGGTACACGGTCATCTTGGACACGCGCATGATCTCGGCGACCTCTGCGACGGTCAGAAACCGCACGTCCGGCATCTCAGGCACAGGGCCTCCCCCTCTTCAACTGTCGTTCACTTTAGGGGTCCGCGGGTCGCATGTAAACCTGTGGGGCGGTTGTGACTGACGGGATCGCGGGGGTCCCCGGCCTCCGACCTTGATTCCCGGCGCGCTCGCCTAGCTGCAGTGCCCGGGGATGTGATCACCGTTTCCGTCGCGACGAAGCGAGCCCGCCGTCACCTCACCGCCGCCACCCCTTCGGCGCGGCGACAGACGTCGAGGCCCGCGGAATCACCACGGGCTCGGGGACCGACACTGTGCCGACCCGCTCTCCGCCCAGCACCCGCATGAGACTGTCCGCCGCACGGCGGGCTGTCTCCGGTAGGTCCAGGTCGAGCGCGGTCAGCGCCGGGTCGCTCGTGGCGGCCCGCGGTCCGTCGTAGTTCGTCGCGACGAGCAGATCGCCCGGGATCGTGAGTCCGCGTTCCCGCGCGGCGGTCACGGCGCCCACAGCGAACGCGTCGAGCGGCGCGTAGACGGCGTCGAGCTCCGGGTGCGACTCCAGCAGCGCGTGCGCCGCCTCACGACCACCCTCCTCGCCGGCCGCCGCGGCCGCCGACACCGGCAGAACGTCCGCCGGCCCCCAGCGGCCGCCGCCGCGCGCGACCTCCCCGAGCACACGCGACAGAGCGTGCAGCTCCTCGCTGGCGATGACGCCGATGCGACGCGCGCCGACCGCGACCAGGTGATCGAGCATGACGTCGACGCCAGCCATGCCGCGGTCGACCACCGCGTCGGGCGTGACCCCCGGCGCGGATCCGACCGTGACGATCCTCACGCCGCGCGACATCAGCGCCACACACGTCGGATCGTCGGCGAGCGGGTCGAGCACGATCGCGCCGTCGATGTCGAGCCCGTCCAAATGCCCTCGGGAGGCATCCGGAGGCACGAGCATCAGCGCGTATCCGTGCGCGAGGCAGGCACGGGCGACCGGCATGGCCATCTCGATGAGGAATCCCATGTCCGATCCTGCGCCCACGATCGAGGCGGGCAGGGCGGAGAGGATCGCGACGGCGCCAGAGCTGCCGCCGCGCAGGCGCTGTGCCCGCGGACTCGGCCGGTAGCCGAGCCGGTTGGCGGCTTCCTGCACCCGTGCTCGCGTGGCGGGGTCCACACGCCCCTTGCCGCTGAGCGCATGCGAGACGGTGGTGCGGGAGACCCCCGCGAGCGCGGCGACATCGGCGATCGTCGCCGGGCGTCTGCGTGCTTCGGTCATCCGTCCGTGCCCTTCGTCGCGGCTCATGCTAGCCAGCCTGGAGTCGCCGATCAGGTCGCGTATCGGCGACGTTCCCAGTGCGTAACGTTCTCATTTCCGAGCTGAAATGCGGCCCGTGGCCCTGCCTACAGTGTGACAAATCGATTTGGCGTACGCGCCATCTCTCGGACCGCGAGGAACACCGCATGTACATCGTCGACACCGATCCCGGCTTGGATGACGCGCACGCGATCGCGATGGCCACCAAACTCCTGCCGCACGACCGCCTGGTGGTCACCACGGTCGCAGGCAACGTCGGTCTCGACGCGGTGGTCGACAACACCGCCTGGCTTCTCGACGAGCTCGCGCCTTCCGTGCCCCTGTACCGCGGGGCCGCGGGGCCCCTGGTGGGCCCCGCCGTCGATGCCGCGCACATCCATGGTGCGGACGGCCTGGGCGGCTTTCCCCACGCTCGGGGCCGCACCGCGCCGCAGCGCGAACATGCCGCCGTGGCCATCGCAGACATCGCCCGCGCTCAGGCCGGGACGCTACGCATCATCGCCCTGGGGCCGCTCACCAACCTGGCCCTGGCCTTGGCGCTGGAGCCGGCGCTGCCCGACCTCGTGACCTCCGTCACGATGATGGGCGGCAGCCCCGCGCAGCACGGCAACGCCTCGCTGAACGCCGAGTACAACGTCTACGCCGACGCGCAGGCAGCAGAGACGGTGTTCTCCCGCATGCGCGGCATCTCGCTGTTGACATGGGACGCCTCCCTGTCCACCCGCTTCACGCGTGCCGAGCTCGACGCCTTCTGGTCGGGGCCGTCCGTGCAGGCGCGCGTGCTCCGCGACCTCGCCGCGCACCGATTCTCCGCCGACGCGGAATATGCGTCGAGCGCCGACTTCGGCCGAGCCGATCCGCTCGCCATGGCCGTCGCGCTGCGTCCCGAGTGCGTCGCCTCGGCACGTACTCATCGGATACACGTCGTCCACGACGGCGGTCTGGCGCACGGCGTCACAGTCGTTGACGAGCGCGACGCCACGTCGGATCGCCACCCGGTCCGCATCGTCGAGTCGTTCCACCGAGAAGCGCTGCTCGGGGCCCTCACCGTCTGATCCCCTCTTCACAGCACCGTTCCCGACCACCCTGGCCCCACCGCGCCTCGACCCCGCCATCTCGCTGCCCCACGCCCCTTCCGCACTCGTTTTGAGGAGATCCCATGCCCACCCGCCGTTCCCACTCCCGCAGCGCCCGCACCCTCGCCGGCAGCCTCGCCCTCGCCGGCGCGGCCGCCCTCCTCGCCGGATGCGCAACCGATGCGGCTTCGCCCGGCGCCGCCCCGTCGTCCGACCGGCCGGTACCCGCCGCGATCCAGTTCGGCTGGCTGCCGAACGTCGAGAACATGGCGACGATCGTGGCCGACCAGAAGGGCTACTTCGACGACGAGGGGATCGACCTCGAGATCCTTCCCGGCGGCCCCGACGTCACCGCGGACGCCCAGATCGCCGGAGGGAACGCCCTGATGGGCGTCCTGTCGGCCGAGGCGCTGGCGAACTCCGTCGCCGCCGGCTCCGGCCTCGTCGCGATTGCAGCCACCTATCAGACGACGTCCTCGGCGATCGTGACGCTCGCCGACTCCGGCATCTCGGAGCCCGGCGACCTCGTCGGCCGAAAGCTCGGCATGTCGCAGACCGACGTCCCCGTCTACACGCCGTTCTTCGGCCTGGTCGGCGTCGACGCCCAGGGCATCGAGCAGGTGCTGGTCGGATCCGACCCGGCAGCGCTCGCGTCCGGTGAGGTCGACGCCATCACCGGCACGCTTCCGAACCAGCCCGTGGTGCTCGAAGCGCAGGGGCTCGACGTCGAGACGATCTCGCTCGCCGACTTCGGCTACAACCGCTGGAGCGGGCTCATCGTGGTGCGCGAGGAGTCGCTGCAGGACGAGGCGGAACGGGCGCAGATCGAGGCGATGCTTCGGGCAATCACGCGCGGCCTCGAGGACGCGGTGGCGGACCCGGATGCTGCGGGCGAGGTCGTCTTCGACGCGTACGGCGAGCAGCTCGGCCTCGAGCTCGACACGCAAATCGAAGGCGCCAGGATCTGGGCCGACCTCGCGGAGCGCAACACTGAGGACACCGGACTGCTGGCCGTCGACGACGCCGCCCTCGCCGAGCTGCAGAGCTTCTTCGACACCGTCGGCATCAAGGAGAAAGCCGCGGACATCTTCGACCTCTCTGTTGGCGACGAGGTCTTCGAATGAGCGCCGCCGCGGGACTGCAGACGCGCGGCCTGGACAAGCGCTTCACGACGGGGAAGGGCGAGGTCCGTGCGCTGCAGGACGTCACCCTGCGCACCGAGCCCGGCTCGTTCACGGCGTTGATCGGTCCGTCCGGATGCGGCAAGTCGACGCTGCTGCGGATGTTCGCAGGGCTGGAGGATCCCTCCAACGGCGAGATCGCGGTGCTCGGCGCTGCGCCGCGCGCCGTGCAGGCGCGCCACCAGATCGGCGTCGCGTTCCAGGACGCCGCCTTGCTGCCCTGGCGCTCGGTCGAGGCGAACATCGCCCTACCCCTGCAGGTCGCCGGCCGGAAGGTCGACCGCGCTGCGATCGCCGACCTCATCGCCCTGACAGGCCTGCGGGGATTTGAGCACGCGCGCCCGGCGCAGCTGTCGGGGGGCATGCGCCAGCGCGTCGCGATCGCGCGCTCCCTCGTGCTGGAGCCAAGCGTGCTGCTGCTCGACGAGCCCTTTGGCGCCCTCGACGACATGACACGCCAGAGCATGAACATCGAGCTCCAGCGCATCTGGACGGAGCGCCCCACGACCACGCTGCTGGTCACGCATTCGCTCGACGAGGCGGTCTTCCTCGCCGACCGGGTGTTCGTCATGGCCGCCCGGCCCGGCCGGATCATCGAGCAGGTGCATATCGATCTGCCGCGGCCTCGCCGTCCCGAGCTCCAGCGCACTCCCGAGTTCCACGCGCACCGCGACCGGCTCTCTGAGGTGCTGTTCTCGGCGCGTATCCGGACGGAGACTGCGGCATGACGACGACCGCGATGGCCGCCCGCGCCACCGCTTCGGCGCGCGCGACGGGCCTCGCCATCGGGGCAGCGGCCGTCGGCGCCGTACTGATCCTGTGGTGCCTGGTCGCGTGGTCGTTCGCGGGCACGGGCATCGTGCCCTATCCGTGGGCCCTGGTCGGGCAGATCGCGGCCGACTTGCAGCTGCTGTGGATCAACACCGCCGCTACGCTGCGCGTGGCGCTCGCCGGGCTGATCGCCGCGGTCGCCGTGATCGTGCCCCTGGCGTGCCTGTGTCTCCTGGTGCCCGTCAGCGAGCCGATCGTGATGCGCGTCGCGATCGTCGTCCACGTGATCCCGTTCGTCGCGGTCGCGCCGATCCTCATCGTCGCCCTGCCGACCGACGCGTCCCGCATCGTGATCGCCGCCCTTCAGGTGTACTTCCCGCTCCTCGTCGGGCTGCTGCTGGGCCTGCGCTCCACGGACACCGCCGCGCTCGACGTGGTCACGGCCAGCGGCGGGCGCAATGCAGCGCGGCTGCGCTTCGTGCGAGCCGCGAGCGCCGTGCCGCAGCTGATCGCCGGCCTGCAGATCGCCGTGCCCGCCGCCGTGCTGGGCGCGGTCATCAGCGAGTTCTTCGGCGCCGACCGCGGCCTCGGGGCCATCATCGTGACCTCTCAGCAGTCCTTCCTGACCGACCGGACGTGGGCGATCGCGGTCTTCATCGGGGCGCTGGCCGCCCTCGGCTACGGTCTCGTCACGCTCGCAGCCCGGCTGCTCGTGCCGTGGGCCGGGAGGGGCGCCGGCGTGGGCACCAACGTCGCCGGCAACGAGACGATGCGGCTGGCACGCTCGCAGGCGCTGATCGCCGGGGCCGTGACGCTCGTGCTGCTGATCGGCCTCTGGCAGAGCCTGCGCAGCGTGTTCGGGCTCCCCGAGTTCTTCACCAAGACCCCGGCCGAGATCGTCACATTCCTCTTCACGGGCAACCCCCGCAGCGGGGCTCCCGCCTCGGAGTTCTGGCTCGCGTTCGGCGCCGGCCTCAGCCAGACGCTGCTCGACGCGTCGGTCGGCTTCGTCGTCGGCACGGCGATCGCTGTAGCCGTGGCCGTGCTGTTCGTGGCAATCCCCGCGCTCGGACGCGCCATCATGCCGTTCGCCGTGGTGATCCGGTCGGTCCCGCTGCTCGCGCTGACACCGCTGCTCATGCTGATGTTCGGCCGCGGACTGCTCGGGGTCACCGTGCTGGTCACGCTGGTGACGTTCTTCCCCACGCTCGTCACCGTGATGGCCGGCCTCAGAGCAGCGCCCGACGGTGCCCTCGACGTGATCCGCGCGTCAGGAGGCTCCTCCGCACACGCGGCGCGGTTCGTGCGCCTGCAATACGCGCTGCCGTCCATCACGGCGGCGGCTCGCATCGCGGTGCCCAACGCCATCGGCGGAGCGACACTCGCCGAGTGGCTCGCGACGGGGAAGGGGCTCGGCCAGCTCCTGACGCAGTCGTCGGTCCTCGCCGACTACTACACCCTCTGGGCCGCGGGTGTGCTGCTCGTGATCGTCGCGCTCATCGCGTACGCCGCCATCGGGCGTCTTGACCGTCTCGTCACCGCTCGCCTCGGCCTGATCGCATGACGTCGAACCCTCCGTTCCCCTCGATCCATCTCAGGAGCACCATGAACCCCCGTCCGGTCGACCTCCTCCTCGAGCACGCGTACGTCGTCGCGTTCGATGCTCAGCGCACCGTGTTCTCCGACGGAGCCGTCGCGATCTCGTCCGGCGCCATCGTCGACATCGGTCCCACCGACGAGGTGCGCGGGCGCGTCGCTCCGGCCGCCCGCCGGAACCTCGGGGGGCGCATCCTGATCCCCGGCCTGGTCGACGCGCATCTGCACACCGCGCAGACGATGATGCGGGGCCTGCTGACCGATCTGCGTCGGCGGGGCGACCTGCGTGTGCCGACGTGGCGCGAGTACCTCGTGCCCTTCGAAGCGCATCTGAGCGAGGAGGACGTGGAGCTCTCTGGGCTGCTCGCCTACTCCACCATGCTGGCCAGCGGGACCACGGCCTTCTTCGAAGCGGGCGGGCCGCACCCCGAGGCCATGGCCCGCGCCGCCTGGGCCGCGGGGATCCGCGGCTCGGTCTCGCAGAGCACCATGGACGGCGGCGACCGGATCGTCGGATCGATGCGCACCACGACGGAGGAGGCGCTGCGTCGCAACATCGAGGTCGCCGAGGCGCTTCCATCCGCCGCGGACGGCTCCGTGCGGGTCACAGGCGGCATGTCGCTGCGGCAGATCATCACCTGCTCGCCCGAACTGGTGGTCGACGTGCACCGCGAGGCGCGCAGCCGTGGCGTGAAGGTGCACACTCACCTGGTGGAGGGAACCTACGAGATCGATTACGCGCTGGAGAGGTTCGGGCGGCGGCCCGTCGAGTACCTGCAGGAGATCGGGGCCTTCACCGACACGCTCCACGGCGCGCACTCCGTCCTGGTCGGTGACGAGGACATCACGCGATACGCGCAGCACGGGGTCTCGGCGGCGCACTGCGCCAAGGGCAACTTCGGCATCGGGCCCGCCCCAGCCGTGCGGATGTGGAGGCGCGGCGTCGACATCGGCCTGGGCACGGACGGCGTCGCCTCCCTCGGCACGCTCGACCTGTTCCGTGTCGCGATGATCGCCCGCGTCGGCCAGCAGCTGGTCGAGGGCGTGCACCGTCACAACCGCAACGAGATCGATCCGCGCGAGCCCCTGGAGATGGCGATCGCGGGCGGCGCCCGCAGCATGGGCCTGGGTGACGTCATCGGCTCCATCGAGATCGGCAAGCGCGCCGACCTCGTGGTCATCGGGATGGAGAGCCCGGACGCGGCGGGCTATGACTCGGAGGAGGCGTTCCTCTACGAGTGCGCGAGCGGTCGCGATGTGACGGACGTGTTCGTCGAGGGCACCCAGGTGGTGGCCAACGGAGAGGTCACGACCGTCGACGTCGCCGGGATCCGAGCCCGCGCCCGCGTGCGACAGCGGGTGCTCGCCGAGCACATCGCCTGACGCCGAAGACCGGCCGGGCATACGCCGCGCGGCGTCTATGCCCCGAGGCGCTTGAGGGCCGACTGCACGACGTTCTTCGCGGACGCGGCGGCGCGCCCCACGGCATCCGCGGCGCGCGCGGCCGGCTCCGGCAGGCTCGCGCCGAGCTCGGCGATCTCCTCGAAGTCGCCCTCGGCGACGAAGAACGGCACGAGCCAGTCGTCGACCTGCTCGAGCGGCTCGGGCGACAGGCTGTAATAGCGGTGCTGGCCCTCCTCGCGCACCGAGACGAGGCCGGCCTCGCGCAGCACCTTGAGGTGCTTCGAGACCGTCGGCTGACTCACGCCGAGCGCGGCGACGATCTGCGAGACGCTCGTTCCGGTGTCGGCCTCCGACGCCCGCCGCAACAGCAGCTGCAGGATCTCGCGTCTCGTGCCGTCCGCGATCACGTCGAAGATGTCCGCCATGGGGACAGGGTAGCCGGGCGCCCGGCGGAGTACCATGTCACGGGCCCGGGTTCATGCCCGTCGCGACGTATCTCGGATCGCAGAAGGGGGAGCGATGACGCCGACCGCGTCGTCCGTGCCCCGCGCGGCATGGAACCGCATCGGCGACGCCCTGGGCGACTTCTTCCGCGACCTCACGACCTCGTCGCCCGCCCGGTTCGCGATCCTCGTCTTCATCTCCCTGATCCTGATCTTCACGGCGCTGCTGTCGCTGCCGATCGCGTCGGCGGATCGCACGGTCACGCCGATCGCCGACGCGCTGTTCACGGCGGTGTCGGCGGTGTGCGTCACGGGCCTGGCGACCGTCGACATGTCGACCCACTGGTCGTTCTTCGGGGAGGCGCTGATCTTCCTCGCCGCGAACATCGGCGGCCTCGGCGCGCTGACGCTCGCGTCGGTGCTGGGGCTCGTGGTCTCGCGCCGGCTCGGCCTGCGCGCGAAGCTGATCGCGGCCGGCGACACGAACCCGCTGCGCTCGCACGGCGGCCCGGTCAACGAGTCGCAGACCGTGCGCCTCGGCGAGATCGGCCAGCTGCTGCGCATCGTGGCGCTGTCGACGGTGGTCATCGAGGCGGCCGTCGCGATCCTGCTGTATCCCTCGATCGTGATCGCGGGACACAGCTGGCTCGAGTCGCTGTGGCTTGCCCCGCTCTACGCCGTGATGTCCTTCACCAACACGGGGTTCTCGTTCAACCCCGGCGGGCTCGACGCGTTCCAGTACGACTACTACTTCCTCACGGTGCTGATGGCGAGCGTGTTCCTCGGCAGCATCGGCTTCCCCGTGATCTACGCGCTCTCCAAGCAGCTGCTCACCCCGCGGCGCTGGAACCTGCACGTGAAGCTCACGCTGATCACCACGGTCATCCTGTTCTTCCTCGGCGCGGGCGCCTTCCTCGCCCTCGAATACCTCAATCCCGGCACGTTCGGCACGCGCGACGCCTGGGACACGACGTTCCAGGCCTTCTTCCTGTCGGCGATGACCCGCTCCGGCGGGTTCTCGGTGGTCGACATCGGCGAGCTCAACGGATCGTCGCTTCTTGTCGGCTCGATGCTCATGTTCGTCGGCGGCGGATCGGCGTCGACCGCCGGCGGTATCAAGGTCACGACCCTCGCGGTCCTGGCGCTCGCCGTGTGGTCGGAGGCCCGCGGCCGCGCGAGCGTCGAGGCGTTCGGCCGCCGCATCCCGAGCGACGTGCAGCGCGTCTCGGTCGCGGTCCTCGCCTGGGGCGCGACGATCGTGGCCCTGGCGACGATCGTGATCGCGCAGATCACCCTCGCCCCCGTCGACAAGGTGCTGTTCGACGTGATCTCCGGGTTCGCGACGGTGGGCCTGTCGACCGGCCTCACCGAAGACCTCCCCGACCCCGCGGTGTACGTCATGGCCGTGACGATCTTCATGGGCCGCGTTGGTACAGTGACGCTGGCCGCCGCCGTCGCGGCGTCCTCCCGCTCGCAGCTCTACTCGCTGCCCGTCGAAAGGCCGATCGTTGGTTGAGCAGATCCGCAGCGACGCTCCCGTCCTCGTGATCGGACTCGGCCGCTTCGGCGCCGCGTGCGCCGGCGAGCTCGACCGTCTCGAGCGCGACGTCCTGGCGATCGACGAGGACCTCGGCCTCGTGCAGAAGTGGTCCGAGCGCGTCACCCACACGGTGCAGGCGGACGCGCGCAACATCGAGGCGCTCAAGCAGATCGGCGCGCAGGACTTCCAGGTCGCCGTGGTCGCGGTCGGGTCCAGCATCGAGGCCTCGGTGCTGATCACCGCGAACCTGGTCGACCTGAAGGTGCCGCAGATCTGGGCGAAGGCGGTGTCGCAGTCGCACGGCAAGATCCTCGCCCGCGTCGGCGCCAACCACGTGATCTACCCCGAGCGCGAGGCCGGCGAGCGCGTCGCCCACCTCGTGAGCGGCCGCATGCTCGACTTCATCCGGTTCGACGACGACTTCGTGCTGGCGAAGATGTACCCGCCGAAGTTCGTGCGCGGCGTCGGGCTCAACGAGTCGGGCGTGCGCACGAAGTACAACGTCACGGTCGTGGGCATCAAGAGCCCCGGCAAGCCCTTCCGCTACGCCGAGGCGAACACGGTCGTCACGAACCACGACCTGATCATCGTGTCGGGCACGAACGTCGACGTCGAGCGCTTCGCCGCCCTCGACCGCTGAGGCCCCGCGGCGTCAGGGGCGCTGGCGCGGAAGCATGCCGCGCATCAGCTCGGTCAGCTGGGCGCGGGTGAGCGCCGTCATGGCCGGCAGCCGCAGCACGTAGCGGGCGAACACCGTCAGCGGGCATCGTGACAGGCATGGACGACACCACTGTGCGACCGTATCGCCTCACCGTCGACTGCGTCATCGCGGGCGGCGGCCCGGCCGGGCTCATGCTCGGGCTGCTGCTCGCCCGCGCCGGCGTGGACACGATCGTGCTCGAGAAGCATGCCGACTTCCTGCGCGACTTCCGCGGTGACACGATCCACCCGTCCACCCAGGACTCGCTCGCCGAGCTCGGCCTGCTCGACGAGTTCCTGCGTCTTCCGCACGCGGACATGAGCCAGGTCGGGCTTCGCTACCGCGGGCAGGATGTGGTGCTCGCCGACTTCTCGCGCCTTCCCACCCGGCGCCACGCGATCGCGTTTATGCCCCAGCACCACTTCCTCGATCTCCTCGCGAGCGCGTCTGCCCGCGAGCCGCGGCACCGGCTGCTGCGCCGCACGCGCGTGACCGGGCTGATCCACGACGGCGAGCGCGTCGCCGGCGTGCAGGCCGAGGGCCCGGACGGCCCGGTCGAGGTGCGTGCCCGGCTGGTCGTCGGCTGCGACGGCCGCGACTCCGACGTGCGCCGGGCCGCCGGGCTCGTGCCGCGGCGCACCCGCAACGCGATGGATGTGCTGTGGTTCCGGCTGCCGCGGATCGGGGACGAGCGGCTGCCGCTGTTCCACGCCGGCGACGGCGCGCTCGTTGTGATCGACCGCGGCGACTTCTTCCAGGTCGCCCACATCATCCGGGCGGGCACGTGGGATCCGACCCCCGACGCCCTCGACCGGATGCGCGAGCGGGTGGCCCGGCTGACGCCGACGCTCGCCGAGCGGATGGCCGCGCTCACCCTCGACGACGTCAAGCTGCTGACGGTGCGGATCGAGCGCCTGCGCCGGTGGTACCGCGACGGGCTGCTGTGCATCGGCGACGCCGCGCACGCGATGTCACCCGCCGGCGGCGTGGGCGTGAACCTCGCGATCCAGGATGCGATCGCCACGGCGAACCTGCTCGCTCCCCTGCTGCGGCACGGCCGCCCGACTCCCGCCGCCCTCGCCCGCGTGCAGCGCCGGCGCGCGTTTCCCGCCGCCGTCGTGCAGCGCGTGCAGAGCGGGATGCAGCGGCCGATGCTCTTCGGCAGCGACAAGGGGCTCGGATCGCGCGGCGGACTGCCGCTCGCGCTGCGCATCCTGCGTCGGACGCCGTTGCTGCGGCACGCGCTCGGCCGCCTGATCGGGCTCGGTCTGCGCCCAGAGCACGTCCGCCTCCCCTGACCCCGCCCCGGTTGCTGAGCGAGCGGAGCGAGCCGAAGCGACCCGCCCCCCGGTTGCTGAGCGAGCGGAGCGAGCCGAAGCGACCCGCCGCCCCGGTTGCTGAGCGAGCGCCAGCGAGCCGAAGAGACCGGCGCCGAACCTACTTCCCGCTCTGCGGAATGGCGTCGGTGACCGGCGCCAACTCCCCCGCGAGCTCCTTGGCACGGGCGAGGGCCGCGGCCGTCGCCTCGCGGAAGATGCCGCCGAGATCCGCGCGCTCGAGCACCGCGATGGCGCGCTCGGTCGTGCCCTTGGGGCTCGTGACCCTGCGGCGCAGCTCGGCGGGCTCCTCGCCCGACGCCTCCAGCAGCGCGGTGGCGCCGATGAACGTCCCCTCCGCCATGGTGCGGGAGTCGGCCTCGTCGAAGCCGCGGTCGACCGCCGCGCGCGTCAGCTCCTCGATCAGCAGGTACACGTAGGCGGGGCCCGATCCGGAGATCGTCGACAGCGCGTCGATCCGGTTCTCGGGCACCTCGATCACCGTGCCGACGGTCTCGAACAGGCGCCGCGCGATCCCGATCGCCTCGGTCGAGGCGCCCTCGCCGGCGGCGAGGCCCGTGACCCCCTTGCCAACAAGGGACGGCGTGTTCGGCATCGACCGCAGCACGGTGACTCCCGAGCCGAGGATCGAGGTGAAGGTGCGCAGGGTGACGCCGGCGGCGAGGCTGATCACGATCGCGTCCTCGCGCAGGTGCGGGGCGATCTCGCGCAGCAGGTCGGGCACCATGGCGGGCTTCACCCCCACCAGCACGACCTGTGCCTCGGCCGCCGCGCGGGCATTCCCCTCCGGCTCGTCCTCGAGCGCGATGCTCTGCACGCCCGCGAGAGAGGCGAGCTCGGCGGCCTTCTGCGCCGTGCGGTTCGTCGCGAGGATCCCCCCGTCGACCGGGATGCCGCTCGCGACCACGCCGCGCAGGATCGCGCCGCCCATCGAACCGGCACCGAGGAACGCGAGCGAGGGCAGCGTGTCGACCATGCTCCGAGCTTATTCCTCGGCGGTCAGGCAGGTCCGGACGGACGGGCGATCCGTCTCCGCCGCCTCGGGTCGGTTCAATAGAGTGGTGCCATGAGCGGACATGGCGGCGGCAAGGCGATCCTCGCGGCGTTCCTGGCGAACTTGGGCATCGCGATCGCGAAGTTCATCGGATGGGCCCTCTCGGGCTCTGCCTCGATGCTCGCGGAGGCGATCCACTCGGTCGCCGACTCCGGCAACCAGCTGCTGCTGATGCTCGGCGGCCGCAAGGCGAGGCGCGCGGCCGACCGCGAGCACCCGTTCGGCTACGGCCGCGAGCGCTACGTGTACGCCTTCGTGGTGTCGATCATCCTGTTCTCGGTCGGCGGCCTGTTCTCGATCTACGAGGGCGTCGAGAAGCTGACCCACCCGCACGCCCTCAGCCCGGAGTGGCAGTACCTGCCCGTCGCGATCCTCGTCGTCGCGATCGCCCTCGAGTCTTTCTCGCTGCGCACCGCCGTCAAGGAGAGCAACCTCGTGCGGGCGAAGGGCCAGTCGTGGGTGTCGTTCATCCGCCACTCGAAGGCGCCCGAGCTGCCCGTCGTGCTGCTCGAGGACCTCGCCGCTCTGCTCGGTCTCGTCTTCGCCCTGTTCGGTGTGGGCATGACGATCATCACGGGCAACTCGTTCTTCGACGCGCTCGGCACCCTCATGATCGGCGCGCTGCTGATCATCGTGGCGATCGTCCTCGGCATCGAGACGAAGAGCCTGCTTGTGGGCGAAGGCGCGACGATGGCCGACTTCGACAAGATCGTCCACGCGATCGAGAAGGGCCCGGAGGTCGACAAGCTCATCCACATCAAGACGCTCTACGTCGGCCCCGAGGAACTGCTCGTGGCCGCGAAGGTCGGCGTGCCGAAGGACAAGCTGCTCGCCGACGTCGCCTCCGACATCAACGTGGTCGAGAAGCGGATCCGCGAGGCGGTGCCGATCGCCCGCGTCATCTACCTCGAGCCGGTTGTCTTCCGCCCGGCCGACGCAGAGAACCTGCCGACCGAGTCGGTCATCCTGAAGTCCTCCGACTGACGTCTCCCTACCGGCCGGCCTGATCATGTGGATCGGATGGATCGAGTTCGACCTGCTGCTCGGCGACGTCCACTCCCTCAAGGAGAAGCGGTCGGTGATCCGGCCGATCCTCGCCGAGCTGAGCCTTCGCACCGAGGCCTCGGCCGCGGAGGTCGGCGACCACGACCGTCACCGCCGCGCCCGCATCGGCGTCTCGGTCGTCGCGGCCGATCCCGGCCACGTGCGGGATGTGCTCGACCGCGCCGACCGGCTCATGGCCGAGCGCCCCGAGATCACGCTGCTGTCGGCCCGCCAGGGGCTGGCGTCGAGCGACGACTGAGCCTCAGCGGCCGCCCGCCGACAGGCCGGATGTGACGCGAGTCGCCCACCGGGGCGCACGAGCCTGCATCCCGGCCCGCCGGCCTGTGCGCGGGCGGGTTCAGCCCGCGCGACGGCGCGCGATGTCCGCCAGCGCCCCGCCCAGCTCGGGCCACGCGAACGCGAACCCCGCGGCCTCGAGCCGCTCGGGAACGACCCAGCGGCTCTTGAGTACAAGCTCGGTCTCGGTGCGGATGAGGATCGCGCCGATCTCGAGCATCCATCGAGGCATCGGGAAGGCGACGCGTGCGCCGACGGCCCGGCGCACCGCGGCCATGAACGCGACGTTGTCGACGGGGTTCGGCGCCGACGCGTTGACGGGGCCCTCGAGCTCCGGATGCTCCTCGAGGAAGTCGATGATGCGGGCGACGTCCTCGATGTGCACCCAGCTGAACCGCTGCCGACCCCGACGCGCACCCGGGTAGTGAGCCGTGCCGGCCGCGCGGCGTGCGCGGCTGACCGGCCACCAGCCGTCGTACTGCGGTCCGCCGAGGCCGAGCCTGGCGAGCCGGCGCAGGGTGCCGAACACCCCGCCGTCGCCGAGCACGATGGCGCTGCGGAGCGCGACGCGGCGCGTTCCCGGCAGGTCGTCGGCGAACAGGGCACGCTCCCACGCCTTCGCCACCTCGACAGAGAATCCGGTGCCGAGCTCGCCGCCGCGCTCCGTCATCGGGCGGTCCTCGGCATGGCGGTAGATCGTGGCGGTCGACGAGTTGACCCACAGCGACGGAGGCGTCTCGGCTCTGGCGATCGCGCGGCTGAGGGCCGCGGTGGTCACCTCGCGCGAGCGGAAGATCTCGGCCCGGTTCTCGGGGGTGTACCGGCAGTTCACGCTCTTGCCGGCGAGGCCGATCACGAGCGCGGCGCCGTCGACGGCCGCGACGATCCCCTTCTCGTCGTCCCAGGTGACGTCGGCTCCCGACCGCGAGATCGTCACGACCTCGCGCCCGGCCGCGCGGTATCGCCGCGCGAGATAGGTGCCCATGAAGCCGGACGCCCCGCCGATCACCACACGTCCGCCGGTCATGATTCCTCCTCGATGCGGTAGGCGAACGAGCCGCCGTACTGGTAGATCCGACCGATGAGCGGCGCGTCCACCGTCAACCGGATGCGCTGCCGGCCCGAAGGCACGTCGACGCTCTCATTCACGGTCACGACGGGCGAGACGGCCCTCGGCAGGCGCATCCGCACTCGTCCGATCCGGATGCCGACAGCCCGGCTAGTGAGGCGGAGGCCGCCGTCTCGCACGTCGAGGTCGAAGCTCGCGACGACGCCGATCGGGGCGCCGACCTCGTCGACGAGGCGCCCGTGCGCGTTCAGCCCCACGCTGTCGCGCATCGTCCACTCGCCGCGCGGGAACCCGAAGCGCCGCTCGCTGACGGCCCTGCCGCCCTCGAGACGGTTCGTGATCCGGAACGGGACGTCCCGGCCCCACCCGCCGTAGACCGCGCCGAAGGGCTGAAGCAGGGCGAGCAGCGGCCGCGTCCACGGGCGCGGTGCTCCGGTAGCGTCGAACACCCCCTCGCCGCGGCCGACGTGGCCCTCCGGCACCGAGGAGAAGTAGCGCCGCAGCGTCGGATGCAGCTCGTCGATCCGCTCGCCGAGCGCGCGTTCGTAGGGCGAGATCCGACTCATCCGACGACGAGTGCGACCAGCGTGAGCACCACCGCGATCAGCGGGAACACACCCTGCGTGGTCGCCGCCCGGAGCTTCGTGCGGTCGGAGGCGGCGAGGTAGAGCGCGGCGCCGAGCATCGATCCGGTGCCGGCGAGGATCAGCGCGATGCCGGCCGCGGGGACAGCGAAGACGAGTGCGATGCCGACGGCCGTGACGATCGCGAGCATCAGGTTGTAGACGCCCTGGTTCGCCGCGAGCGGCCGCGTGATGCGGGCATCCTGCTCGCTCGTGCCGAAGATCTGCCGCGTGCGCGGCGCCTCCCAGCGCAGGGTCTCGAGCACGAAGATGTAGACGTGGACGAGCGCGGCGAGGCCCGCGAGCACGACGGCGGCGATGAGCATGCGCTCACGCTATCGCCGGATGTCACCGCCGGGCGGCGAAGAACTCCCGCAGCTGCGCCTGCACCTCGGCTTCCCGCACGCCGCCGACGACCTCGGCACGCGAGGGAAGGCGACGATCGCGCACGACGTCGTACACCGATCCGGCGGCCCCCGCCTTGTCGTCCCACGCCCCGAACACCACACGCGAGATGTGCGCCTGCAGCAGCGTGCCCGCGCACATCAGGCACGGCTCGAGCGTGACGACGAGCGTGCAGCCCTCGAGGTTCCAGGACCCGAGCTCCCGGGCGGCCTGGCGCATCGCGACGACCTCCGCATGAGCGGAGGGATCGTGGTCGAGCTCGCGCCGGTTGCGGCCGGTGCCGATCACCCCGCCCGCCGGGTCGAGGACGAGCGCGCCGACGGGCACCTCGCCCTCCCGCGCGGCCTCGGCGCCGAGCGCGAGCGCGCGCCGCATCGCCGCGTCGTCGCGCTCGCTCGGGACCATGCCCCGAGCCTAGTTATCCGGCGGCCGCGCCCGGAGCGCAGCCTACGGTTTGCCTTGAGTCCGCGGCGATCGTCGCCGCTAGCCTTGACCCATGCGCCTGCACGTCGCCGACCACCCGCTCATCACGCACAAGCTCACCGTGCTGCGCGACAAGAACACCCCGTCGCCGGTGTTCCGTCAGCTCACCGAGGAGCTCATGACGCTCCTCGCGTACGAGGCGACGCGCAACGTGCGGGTCGAGCCGTTCGAGATCGAGACGCCGGTCACCACCACGACGGGCGTGAAGATCGGCGACCCCAAGCCGCTCGTGGTTCCCATCCTGCGTGCGGGCCTCGGCATGCTCGAGGGAATGGTCAAGCTCATCCCCACCGCGGAGGTCGGCTTCCTCGGCATGGCCCGCGATGAGGTGACGTTCGAGCCGGTCACCTACGCCGAGCGCCTTCCCGACGACCTCAGCGACCGCCAGTGCTTCGTGCTCGACCCGATGCTCGCCACCGGCGGATCGCTCGGCGCGGCGATCGAGTTCCTCTTCAAGCGCGGAGCGCAGGACGTCACGGCCGTGTGCCTGCTCGGTTCGCCCGAGGGCGTCAATGCGATCCAGAAGCAGGTGAACGGCCGCGACGTCACGCTCGTGCTCGGCGCGCTTGACGAGCGCCTGAACGAGAAGGGCTACATCGTGCCCGGTCTCGGCGACGCCGGCGACCGCCTCTACGGCACCGTCTGATCCGCTTCCCCTCCCTTGCTCGTTGAGCGAGGGAGCGGAGCGACCGAGTCGAGACGCCCGCGAGCTCCCCTGGAGTTCCGGTGTCGTCCGGCCCCTCCCCCGGACCGAAGGGGCCGATCCGCACCGGATCCCGCGCGTCAGGCGTGCGTCGCGGCTCGCGCATGCGCGCCGCGCCGGTGCGAGCTCTGGATCAGGCAGGGCAGGTACCCGGACGGTGGATGACCGAGGTTCAGGTGACCGGCGCCCCCACGGCGGCCTGCTCGGCCACGTCGGCGCCGACGAGCCGCGCGAACGCGCTCATCCGGGCGACGCCGTCGGCGTGCCGGGGCAGGTCGTCGAGCAGCGCCGGCGAGTGGATCAGGTACGCCGCGACCATCGCGCGCGACACGGCCACGTTGAGCCGGTTCTGCAGCAGCAGGAAGTCGGATCCGCGGGGCGCGTCCCGGCCGCTCGAGGCCGCAAGCGTGACGATCGACACGGCCGCCTCCTGACCCTGGAACCGGTCGACGGTGCCGACCCGCACGTCGCCGAAGCCCGCCTCGGCGAGGGCCTGCTCGACGCACTGCACCTGCGCGTTGTAGGGCGCGACGACGATCACATCGGCCGGGGTGAGCGCGCGCGGCGGGCACGGGGACGCGGTGCCACCGTCGCCGATTGTGATGTCGGTGAACGCCCGACCGACGACCTCGCGCACGATCCGGACGACCTCCGCCGCCTCCTCGGGCGACTCGGTCGCGTTGCCGTGGTGCCGGATGGGCAGGACGTGCAGGCCGGGCTCGACGCCCTCGATCGCCCGCAGCGCCGCGGGCTCATGCGACGCGAGCCTGCCGGCATACGAGAGGCCCGACACCGCGGCGGACACGGCAGGGTGCATGCGCCACGAACGCGCGAGGAAGTAGCCGTGCGTGGCGGGGATGACCTGCTCGCCGTCCATCACCCAGCCGAGCGCCGAGGTGTCGACCGGCTCGGGATGGGTGCCCTGGCTCACCTGCGGCAGCTGCTGCGGATCGCCGAGCAGCAGCAGTCGGGTGGCGGCGAGCGAGACGGCGATCGTCGAGGCGAGCGAGAACTGGCCGGCTTCGTCGATCACGAGGAGGTCGAGGCTGCCCCGGGGCACCCGCGCCTCATGGGCGAAGTCCCACGCGGTGCCGCCGATGACGTACCCGCCGGGACGCTCGGCCGCGAAGCCGGGGACGCCGTTCTTCTGGATCACCGTGAAGGACGGCTCGGCGCCCGCGGCGCCCGACTTCAGCGCCTTGCCGACAAGCGAGGCGGGAACCCCGGCGCCGACGACGCGGTCGAGCATGTTCTCGACGACCGCGTGCGACTGCGCGACGACGCCGACCTTGAAGCCGTGCTCCGCCACCAGCTTCGCGATGACGTGCGAGCCGACGTAGGTCTTTCCCGTGCCGGGAGGGCCCTGCACGGCGAGGTAGCTGCGGTCGAGGTCGCGGACGGCCGCGACGATCGCGGCGACGTCGTCACCCTCCGGCGTCGGCAGCGCGCCGCTGCGGGTGCGGGGCGGCTGCCGCCGCAGGATGTCGGTTGCGGGGTCGGCGGGGAAGCCGCCGCTCGCGAGCAGCGCCTCGGCCCAGGCGTCGATCGACTTCTGCTGGTTTCCCGCCTGCGGCGGCGCGGCGGGGGTGACGGCCAGCGGAAGCGCATCCCACGTCATGCCGCCGATCGAGGTCTCGGACACGACGACGCCGTCGTCGAGCTCGGCGACGACCTCGACGCTGCGGGCCACGTGGATCCACCGCGAGGAGGCGTCCGCCTGGAACGGCGCCGGTCGGCCGTAGAGCACGAACGGCTGAGCCCCCTCCTTCAGGCGAGTGCCGGGGGCGACGTCACCGCGCAGCTCGACGATGCGGCGCACCGCGCGGCCGCCCTCGGGCACGTCCCAGTCGTGGAGCACCCTTGCACGCGCGGCGTCGATCGCGATCACGTCGCGGGTGTCCGCCCACAGCGACAGCGGCTCGCGCAGTCGCTGGAAGTGCCCCTGCCAGAAGCTCTTGCGTTCGCGCGGGTAGTAGTCGATCGCCGCGGCGCCGAGGCGCAGCGCCACCGCGTCGGGATGATCCGGATCGCCGTCGGCGGCCCGCGCGGTCAGCGCGAGGGCGAGGGGCGAGGGCTCGTAGGTGAAGGCCTCGAGCTCATCGGGGCGGGCGGGGAGCATCCGCGTCTCGCGCGCGCGCTCGACGAGCCAGTCACGCAGGCGCCGCGTCGAGACGCAGTCGTAGCGGTTGTAGTCGGCGAGGTCGTCGAGGATCACCCGCGCCGCCTGCTCGTCGCCCGCGGCGAGCAGCTCGCGCGCCTCCACGTAGCGGAGGATCGAGTCGCCGCCCTGTTTGACGTCCTGGGTGCGCACCTCCTCGCCCATGTACAGCGGCTCGAGCTTCTTGATCGAGTACGACCGGGAGCCGACCCGCATGGCGCGCCGCACGATCGGGTACAGGTCGACGAACAGCTCGTCGCGCAGCATCCGGTCGACGTCCGCCTCGCGCACGCCGTGGCGCGCGGCCATGGCGGCGAGATGCGTCGGCTCGTAGGGCGCGTAGTGGTAGATGTGCATCCCCGGGTGGGCGGCCCGGCGGGCGGCGACGAAGTCGCAGAAGCGCTCGAGCGCCTCCTTCTCCTCGGCGAACGTGTGCGCCCACAGCGGCGTGTACTGCTCCTGCAGGTCGGTCCAGCCGAACAGGTAGTCGATCCCCCACCGGTCGGCGCCCGCGCCGGGCTCGGTGTAGAGCGGGTCACCCTCGAAGTCGAAGAAGATGTCGCCGAGATCGGGCCGGGGCATCGTCGCGAGGGCCTCGGGCAGCACGACCTCGTACAGCGGCGCGGCGGTCTCGGACGCGCCGGACGGATCGGGCACCCCCGCCGGGGACGCGAGCTGCAGCCGGGCCTGCGTACGCAGGCCCGCGAACGTGTCAGGGTTCATCCCCTGGGGCCCGTGCTCGGCGGCGGCGAGGTCGTCGATCGTGCGGATGCCCGCGGCCCGGAGCCGCTCGCGCTGGACGGGACGCATCCCCGCGACGAGCAGCACGTCGCGCGTGGCGACGACCTCCTGCTCGCACGTCGCGCAGCGGCCGCACGCGACGACGCCGAGGTCGCCGCGCGGGTCGGCCCACGCGATGGGGTCGCCGACCACGCCGAGGTCGAGGCGGCGGTCGGCGATGAGGGCCCGCAGTCGTGCGCGGCGCACGAAGAAGAGCGGCATGAGGTCGGCGACGAGGTGCGTGGAGGTGGTGCCGTCGCCCAGCAGCAGGTCGACCTCGTCGGACCGGGGGATGCCTAGCCGATCGAGCTGATCGACGTACGCGGCGAGCTGCATGAGCGCGGTGACCTTAGCCCGCCGCGCGAGCTTCGAGTCCTGCACGCGCCAGCGCCCGTCGTCCTGGCGCTTGAGGAAGTCGGCGAATCCGACGAACTCGTGTGTCGAGAAGGCCGCCTGGAAGACGATCCGGGCATCCGGATCCTGCAGCCCGGCCATCGTCGCGTCCAGCGCGGCGGCCATCGCGTCGGCGTCGGACGAGGATGCCCGGGCGATCTCGACCACGCGGGAACCGAACTCCTCGCGGTACCGCTCGAGCACCTGCTCCTCGTGCCGGTCGCCGAGGCGGGCCGCCCGCTCGAGCATCTCGTCCTCGGGCTCCTCGACCGCGGGGATGCGACCGAGCTTCGCATCGAGCGCCCGCAGCCACGCGAATTCGCACTCGGCGGCCGCCTTGAGGTCGCTGGCGCTCCAGACGACGCGGGCTTCGGACTCGATGTATCTCACGTTCCGAGGCTAGATGGGGGTTCTGACATTGACGCGCGTGTGCCCAACCCCGCTCAGCCGACGCTGCGCGGATCCCGCCCCCGCGCCCGATGCCGGCGCTCAGGCGTCCTGCGCCGCGTCCGCCTCGACGGCCGCGGCAGGCGCCGTGCGCCCCCGTTCCCGTCGCACGACGAAGGACACGCCGAGCGCGATGACCAGCGCGCCGATGGTGAGCGGCACGACCGCACCGAACCACTCGGGCCGCAGACCGAACAGGATCGGCCGGATCCAGCCGGCGACCGCATCCGGATCCGGGACGGCAAGGATCAGGATGCCCGCCCCCGCGGCGAGCGCGAACAGGGCGCCCCAGACGATTCCGGCCCAGCGGATCCCCGGCTGGGTCCTGGTGTCGCTCATGATTCCGCTCCCTGCTGCAGCTCGATGAAGACCTCGACCTCCGGCTGATCGAGCACGATCGTCCGGGTGCGGGTGGTGTCCTCGTCGTCGTGCGACCATGTGAAGACCCCGTCGCGCGCCCGCACGCTCTCGTCCCGCAGAAGTTCCATTCCGTTGCCGCTCCAGTGGTTCACGATGACGGATCCCTGATCGCCGGTCGTCCTGAACTCGACGTCGACGCCGGGGTACACGAGGATCGTGACCGACCCCGTCCCCTTCTCGATGCTGATGGTTCCCGGATCGTCGTAGACGTCTCCGACCGCGAGCGTCAGCGTGCCGAACGGCTGCGAGATCGACTGGTCCCCGGCGCTCATCGGCACATACCGATCCGGCGCCATCAGGTCGCGGAGGAGGTACGGCACCGACCCTGAGCCGCCGATGACGAGCAGCACCGCCGCCACCGCCGCGAGGAACCCGCTGCGCCGCCGCAGGATCCCCGCGACGACCATCGCCAGGCCGGCCACCGCCGCCGCCCCGAGCACCGCCGCGGGCAGGGCGCGCTCGGGCGCCTCCGGCTGGAACGTGAGCCACACGATCGTCGCCGCCACGAGCGCCGCGCCCGCCGCGATCGCCACGAATGCCACCGACGTCCGCGGCTTCGACGCACGGCGCTCGGCCCGCACACGTGCTGCCTCGGCCCGGAACGCGGCCCGCTCGGCGGCGCGGCGCGCGCGCTCCTCGGCGTAGGCTGCCTGCTCGCCGCCCGCCTGCTCCCGGCGCCACTGCTCGTGCTGCTCGCGCCAGGCGGCGTGCTGCTGGCGCCACGTCTCGAGGTCCGCCTCCGTCGCCAGCTCGGTGGCGAGCGGCTCCGGCGGCTCGGGAAGGAATGGGGGCGGGGTGGCGCGGTTCTCTGACCCGACAGAGAAGGCCACCCCGCCCGAGACGGCGGCTGTGCCCGACACCGCGCCGTCGGCCCCCGGGTGGGGGAGCGGATGTTCCGGCCTGCGCCGGAAGATGAGGATGAGGACGGCGGCGATCGCGCCGAGCGCCGCGAGCCAGAGGCCCGCCTCGATCGCCGAGCGGAACCAGCCGTCCGAACCCGAGTACAGGATCGCCTCGAACAGGGTGTTGCCGAGCCACAGCGCAAGCAGACCCACCGCGAACGTGGCGGCGACGCCGAGCAGCGCGGGAGCGGATCCGGCGCGCATCTGCAGCGGGATCCGGCCGGATGCGTCGGGAAGGAGCGCCCAGGCGAGGGCGTACAGCCACAGGCCGGGGAAGCCGAGCACGGTGACCGCGACGACGATCCCGCGCACGATCAGCGGATCGATCCCGGTCCGCTCGGCGATCGCCGCGCAGACGCCGCCGAGCCAGCCGCCGTGGCGCACGAGGCCGAGGTCGCGCAGCCAGGTGAAGAACCGGCCCTCGGCGTCCTCCGCGGGCGCCGACGGCGCGGCGAGCGGACGCTGCGGCGTCTCGGCCTCCGCGGCGGGAACGGTGTTCTGGGTCATGAGTCAATCGTGCGGCCCGCGGCCACCTCAGCGACATGAGGGACATCCCTGACCGCACCCCCAAAGCCCCGTCCGGCGGGCGACGGCGATGGTTACATGAGGACATGACGGTTCTCTCGAGTGCGGCGGGCGCGCGATCCGGCGTCCCGCTTGTGCGGCCGCACGACGTCGTGCTCTCCGGTGTCAGCACGGGCGTGGCGCGGCATCTCGGCTGGCCCGTGGGCACCGTGCGCGCCCTGTTCGTCGCGACCACCGCGGTCTGGGGCGTCGGCGCCCTCCTCTATCTCTGGCTGTGGGCGCTCGTGCCCGCCGAGCCGGGGCCCACGAGCGCCACGCGGCGGGTTCCCGTCGCGGCGCTGCTGCTCGGGGCCTCGGCGCTGCTGCTGTTCCTCTCGATCGGCCGCTACCACAACGGCATGGGGCCCGCGTGGGTTCCGCCGGCGACGCTGATCCCCGTCTACCTGGGCGTCGGGCTCGCCCTCGCCGCCGGCATCTGGTCGGCCCTCGTCGACCGCCGGGATCCGGCGCGTGGCGCGCGGCACGACATCGCCGTGCGGATCGTCGCGACGGCGCTGGCCCTCGCCGCCGTGCCGCTGTTCCTCGGCGCGGCCGACAACGGACGCGGCAACTTCCAGTTCATGATGCTCGTCAGCTCCCTCGGCGCGATGGTCTGCGCGGCAGCGGTCTGGACGCCCAACCTCGTCGCCCGGCTCCGCGAGCTGCAGACCGCGCGCGTGAAGTCCATCCGCGACGAGCACCGCGCCGAGATGGCCGCGCACCTCCACGACTCCGTCCTGCAGACGCTCGCGCTCATCCAGAACCGCGCGGGCGCGTCGAGCGAGGCCGGCCGCCTCGCCCGCGCACAGGAGCGCGAGCTGCGCGCCTGGCTGTACGACGGCGACACCCCCGCCGACAGCGACCTGGCGACCGACCTTCGCGACTACGGGTCGGCCCTCGAGCTCGACTACGAGGTCGTCATGACTGTCGTCTCCGCGGGCACGTCCACCGAGCGCGCGAGCGGCGAGGTGGCCGCAGCGGCGCGCGAGGCGATGCTCAACGCCGCGCGTCACGCGGGCGGCGAGGTCTCGGTCTACATCGAGGGCTCCCCCGGCTCGGTCGACGTCTACGTCCGCGGCCCGGGTTTCGACCCGCAGGAGGTTCCCGCCGACCGCCTCGGCGTGCGCGAGTCGATCATCGGGCGGCTGCGCAGGATCGGCGGATCGGCGACGGTCACGCCCGGCGCCGGCGGCACCGGCACGCAGGTGCACATCCGCTACCCCGCAGGAGGCGCCCGTGGCTGACCTGCGCGTGGTGATCGTCGACGACCACTCGATCTTCCGCTCCGGCCTGCGCCACGACCTTGATCCGGGGATCGAGGTGGTCGGCGAGGCGGCGGATGTCGCCGAGGCCGTCGCCGTGATCACCGAGTGGCAGCCGGACGTCGTGCTGCTCGACGTGCACATGCCGGGCGCGGAGAACGAGGCGACGGGCGGCGAGGCGGTGCTCCGCCGCGCGGCACCCCTGTCCCCCGCGACCCGCTTCCTGGCGCTCAGCGTGTCGGATGCCGCCGAGGACGTGGTCCGCGTGATCCGCGCCGGCGCCCGCGGCTACATCACGAAGGGCGCATCCGGATCGGAGGTGTCGCGCGCCGTGCGGACGGTCGCCGACGGCGACGCGGTGTTCTCCCCGCGGCTGGCGGGCTTCGTGATCGACGCATTCGGCGCCGCCGCGGGAGAGACGGCCGCGACGGATGACGAGCTCGACCGCCTCTCGGCGCGCGAGCAGGAGGTGATGCGCCTCATCGCCCGCGGCTACGCCTACAAGGAGGTCGCGACCGACCTGTTCATCTCGATCAAGACCGTCGAGTCGCACGTGTCGGCGGTGCTGCGGAAGCTTCAGCTGTCGTCCCGCCACGAGCTCACCGCCTGGGCGAGCGCGCGCCGCCTGCTCTGACCGGGAGCGACCGTCGCGGCGCCGACCCCGCGTGCCAGACTGGACGCGTGAGCGACTTCGACTTCGGCAGCGCCTACCGCCACGGCTTCGCCCGCGTCGCGGCGTGCACGATCCCGCTGGCCATCGCCGACCCCGCGACCAACGCGCAGCACGTGCTCGACAGCGCGCGCGAGTGCCACGACGACGCCGTCGCCGTCGCGGTCTTCCCCGAGCTGTGCCTGTCGGGCTACGCGATCGACGACCTCGTGATGCAGGATGCGCTGCTCGACGCGGTGCAGGAGGCGATCGCCCGCATCGCGCGCGAGTCGGCCGAGCTGCTGCCGGTGCTCGTCGTGGGAGCGCCGCTCGCCCACCGCAACCGCATCTACAACTGCGCGGTGATCATCCACCGCGGCGTCGTGCTGGGGGTCGCGCCGAAGTCGTACCTGCCGACGTACCGCGAGTTCTACGAGCGCCGCTGGTACGCCCCGGGCGACGACCAGCGCGGGACGATCGCCGTTGCCGGTGCCGAGGTGCCCTTCGGCCCCGACCTGCTCTTCGAGGCGACGGACATCCCAGGGCTGACGATCCACGCCGAGGTGTGCGAGGACGTCTGGGTGCCCATCCCGCCGTCGGCGCACGCCGCCCTCGCCGGCGCGACCGTGCTGCTGAACCTCTCGGGAAGCCCGATCACGATCGCCCGCGCCGAGGACCGCAAGGACCTGTGCAAGTCGCAGTCGCTGCGCTGCCTCGCCGCGTACGTCTATGCCGCCGCCGGCATGGGCGAGTCGACCAACGACCTGTCGTGGGACGGCCAGACGATGATCTACGAGGGCGGCAACCTGCTCGCCGAGACGGAGCGGTTCCCGGATGGGCCGCGCCGCTCGGTCGCGGATGTCGACCTCGACCACCTGCGTCAGGACCGGATCCGGCAGGGGACGTTCGACGACAACCGCCGGGCCGCGGACGCGCAGTTCCGCACGATCCCGTTCACGCTGAACCCGCCGACCGGCGACGTCGGCCTGAAACGGCACCTCGACCGGTTCCCGTTCGTGCCGGATGACCCCGCCCGCCTCGCGCAGGACTGCTACGAGGCGTTCAACATCCAGGTCGCCGGGCTTATGCAGCGCATGCGGGCGATCGGCGACCCGAAGCCCGTGATCGGCGTGAGCGGCGGCCTCGACTCGACGCACGCGCTGCTCGTGATCGCGCGGGCGATGGACCGGATGGGCCGACCGCGCAGCGACATCCTCGCGTACACGATGCCCGGCTTCGCGACCAGCGACCACACGAAGTCGAACGCCATCCGGCTGGCCGAGTCGGTCGGGGCGTCGATCGAGACCATCGACATCCGGCCGGCCGCGACCGAGATGCTCGCGCAGCTGGGACATCCGTTCGGCCGGGGCGAGCCCGTCTACGACGTCACGTTCGAGAACGTGCAGGCGGGGATGCGCACCGACTATCTCTTCCGCCTGGCGAACCACCACGGTGGCATCGTCGTCGGCACGTCCGACCTGTCCGAGCTGTCGCTCGGCTGGGCGACGTACGGAGTCGGCGACCACATGAGCCACTACGCCGTGAACTCGGGCGTGCCGAAGACGCTGATGCAGCACCTGATCCGGTGGGTCGTCGCCGAGGGCGAGGCGCAGGGGGTCTCGCCCGGGGAGGCGGAGGTGCTGCAGTCGGTGCTCGACACCGAGATCAGTCCCGAGCTTGTTCCCGCCGGGCAGGACGGCGAGGTGCAGTCGACCGAGTCGACGATCGGCCCGTACGCGCTTCACGACTTCTCGCTTCACCACATCCTGCGCTTCGGCTACCGCCCGTCGAAGATCGCATTCCTCGCGATGCATGCGTGGTCAGACCCGGATGCCGGCGAGTGGCCGGCGGGCTTCCCGCGGGATGCGCGCTTCGGCTATGACCTCGAGACGATCGTGAAGTGGGAGAAGGTCTTCCTCAAGCGCTTCTTCGGCTTCGCGCAGTTCAAGCGCTCGGCGATCCCGAACGGCCCGAAGGTCGCTCCCTCGGGTTCGCTCTCGCCGCGCGGAGACTGGCGCGCGCCCTCGGACGGCAACGCCCGCGCCTGGCTCGCCGAGCTTGACGAGGCCCTCCCCCAGTTCGCCGGCTGACCCGCCCCACGCCGCCGCACCCCGCGCGTCAACCCCCGCGCGCCCCTCGCGCACGCCGCCCTAACCTTCTGCCATGGAAGGCTTCGCGGCCCCCGACTTCGCCCTCGCGCGTGAGGTGCTGCAGCGCGGCATCGCGGCGCTGTTCTTCGTCGCGTTCCTCTCCAGCCTGAATCAGTTCCGCGTGCTGCTCGGCGAGCGCGGTCTCCTCCCCGCACCCGAACTGCTGGACTGGGCGTCGTCCTCCCCGCACGCGGCGAAGCTCATCCGCCCCACGCTGTTCCGCCTGATCCGGTACACGGATCGCCGCCTCGCCGCGCTCTGCGTGGGCGGCATCCTGATCTCGCTGCTCCTCGTCGCGGGCGTGCCACAGCTCGGCCCGCCGTGGGTGCCGATGCTGTGCTTCCTCGCGCTGTGGGGCGGATACATGTCGATCGTGTCGATCGGTCAGACGTTCTACGGCTTCGGCTGGGAGATGCTGCTGCTCGAGGCGGGGTTCCTCGCGGCGTTCCTCGGTTCCGCCGATCAGCCGCCCACCGTGCACATCCTCGTGCTGTTCTGGTGGCTCGTGTTTCGGCTCGAGTTCGGCGCCGGGATGATCAAGATGCGCGGCGGGCGCGAGTGGCGAGATCTCACCGCCCTGACGTACCACCACGAGACGCAGCCGATGCCGGGGCCGTTCAGCCGCCAGGCACACCTGCTTCCGCGCTGGGTGCACAAGGGCGAGGTGCTCGGCAATCACTTCGCGCAGCTCGTCGTGCCGTGGCTGCTGTTCGCGCCGATCCTGGGGCTCTGGATTCCGGATGGGGTCCCGCAGCTGATCGGCACGGTGGCGGCGGCGATCGTGATCCTGTCGCAGCTGTGGCTTGTGGTGACCGGCAACTTCGCGTGGTTGAACTGGTCGACGATCGTGCTGGCGTTCGCGGCGGTCGCGGCGCCCGGCGTCCTGCGCCCGAGCGGGGACATCCCGCTGTACTGGCTCGTCATCACCGGCGCGGTGACGGTGCTGTACGTGGTGCTGAGCGTGCCCGCGGTGCGCAACCTGTTCTCGTCGAACCAGCAGATGAACGCGGCGTTCAACCGCTGGAACCTCGCCAACGCCTATGGCGCGTTCGGCACGGTGACGAAGCAGCGGATCGAGTGGATCATCCAGGGCACGACGAGCGAGGATCCCCCGCGCGCCGAGTGGCGGGAGTACGAGTTCAAGGGCAAGCCGGGCGACGAGCGGCGGATCCCGCGCCAGTTCGCGCCGTACCACCTGCGGCTCGACTGGCTGATGTGGTTCCTGCCGCTCGGGCGGCGCCTCGAGGACTGGTTCCGCGCGCTGATCGTGAAGCTGCTGCAGGCGGATCGCCCGACGCTGCGGCTGTTGCGCGTTGATGGCTCATCGCATTTGAGCGTGTAGCGGTCTGAGCGTCGCGGTGGCCGGGTAGGCGTCGAGGTCTC
>NZ_BAAANG010000008.1:0-9197 GCF_039529675.1 Microbacterium paludicola | reverse complement strand
TCACCAGATCCCTGCTCGAGACCGGCGGGTTCAGACCAGCGCTACACGCTCAAATGCGATGAGCCCCTTTGCTTCGTGGTGCGAAGACAAGAAGCAGGCGGCGACGGACTCGGATGCCGACCGCGGGCGTCTTGTGGTCACTCGCCGAGCAGGTGGAACTCGTTGAGGAGCTCGCCGATCTCGGTGTCGTCGATCCGCTTCATCAACAGCTTCCGGGTGAGGGAGCCTCCTGGGATCTTCAGTTCCTCGCCGTCGCGCAGGCGACTGGTGGCGGCCAGGAGCTTGCGGATGTCGTAGGTGGAGTTGAACACCTCGGGCACGCCGCGTTCGATATCGAGCAGCGTGTAGACGGCCTCCATGGGTGTGCGGACGGAGTACTCGGTGGTGAAGATGCAGTCGCGTTCGGCCGATTCGGAGAACTGGCCGATGAACGCGAAGTTCACCGAGCCTGCGGGGACGACGTCGGGGCGGTCGCCGGCTTGGCGGGGCATGAAGAACGCCGTCACGTAGGGCATCATCACCGGCACGGTCTTCGCGGCGTTCGCTGCGAGCTCGTCGATCTGGTCGATCGGCACGCCGAGGTGGTACAGCCATTCGCGAGCGATCTCCTCGCCCGTGGACTCCTGGATCGTCTTGCCGGTGTAGTCGCCGGGAACGTCGGTGAAGAGCGCGTAGACCCAGATCACGACCTCGTTGGGCTTCTGTTGCTTGAAATGCGGCTGGCGGTTCACCGTCCACGACAGCAGCCAGCTTGAGTCGGTGGCGGTCACGATGCCGCCGGTGACGACCTTGCCGCTAAGCGGGTCGCGCTTGGCGATCTTCTCGATATAGGCGGGGATGCGCGCATCCAAGGTGGTGACGGTCGCCGACTCCCATTTCGTCTCCGGGATGTGGTCGGCGAAGACGCCAGGACGTCCGAACGAGGGGTGCTTCGCCGCCACGTTCCGCCACAGGTCCCATGCTGGCGCCGGTCCGTCGTCGAGTTTCGCGGGGGTCTGCTGATCGCCCTCGTCGGAGTTCTCGGTCAGGGAGCCGATCGTCATGAACACCAGATCGTTCTCGGAGAGATCGACACCGTCGCCCGGGGCTCCGTTTTCGCGGGAGGTCCAGTGGATGTGCGTGGCCTGCTTCCGGCCGGTCTCCTCGTCGATGTCGAAGTCGACATCGTTCACGGTGGTGGAGAAGTGGAAGACCACGCCTTGGTCCAGCAGCCACGTGTAGAGGGGCAGCACGAGCGATTCGTACTGGTTGTATTTGGTGAACTTCAGCGCCGAGAAGTCGGGCAGGCCGCCGATGTGGTGGATGAAGCGGTGCAGATAGAGCTTCATCTCCAGCGCGGAGTGCCATTCCTCGAAGGCGAACATGGTGCGCCAGTAAATCCAGAAGTTGCTCTTCAGGAACTCCTCGGAAAACACCTCGTTGATGCGCTTGTTCTCCATCTCCCCGCGGGTGGCGAGGAAGACCTTGACGATCTCCTTTTGCGCCTTCTCCGAGAGCGTGAACAGCCCGTCGGTGCGCGCGTCTTCACCCCGGTTCACGGTCGCGCGCTGCAGCGAGTAGTTAGGGTCGTCGCGGTTGAGCCAGTAGAACTCGTCGAGCACACTCGCGCCCTCGATCTCCAGCGAGGGGATCGAACGGAAGAGGTCCCAGAGGGTCTCGAAGTGGTCCTCCATCTCCCGTCCGCCGCGGATCACGAAGCCCTTCTTCGGTTCCTTGATGCCGTCCAACGCACCGCCGGGCAGCTTGAGCTCTTCGAGGATGGTGATCTTGTTGCCGGGCATCTGCCCGTCGCGGATGAGGAAGGCGGCGCCGGCCAGCGAGGCGAGCCCCGCTCCCACGAACCACGCCGACTTGCCATCGACGCCTTGCGGCTTGCGGGGACGCGCGAATGCCTCCTAATTGCCCGCGGTGTAACGCATGAGTGTGCTCCTGCTTCTTGTCGTGTCGTGATGAGGTGGATGGTTATTTGGCGTCGTAGGTGTAGAAGCCCTCGCCGGTGGCCACGCCGAGCTTGCCCTTATCGATGTAGTTCTCCTTCAGCCACTGCCCCAGCTGTTTGCCCTCGCCGGACTGGGACAGGATGTTGTACGGCGTTGTGAGGCCGATGATGTCGGTGATCTGGAAGGGTCCCATCGGTGCCCCCGTGGCGATGCGCCACACGTTGTCGATATCCTTCGGTTCGGCATAGCCGCCCGCGGCGAGCGCGTAGCCTGCGTTGAGGAAGGGGACCAGCAGCGAATTGAGCACATAGCCCGCCTTCTCCTTGTGGATCGGGATCGCCACCATGCCGATCTCGCCCGCGAAGGCGACAACCTCGTCGAACACGGCGGGGTCGGTGTCGGCGGTGCCCATCACCTCGGCGGTGTTGAACTTCCACACCTGGTTCGCGAAGTGCAGCGCGAGGAACCGTGCGGGGCGGCCGGTGAAGTCCTTCAGATCGCTCGGCAGCAGCGTCGACGAGTTCGTCGCGAAAATGGTCTTCGCGGGGGCCACCTTGCCGAGCTGCTCATAAGTCTGTTGCTTCAGCGCGAGCACTTCCGGGATCGCCTCGATGACGAGATCGGCATCCGCGACAGCGGCCGCGAGCTCGGAGGAATACGTGATGTGCGTGAGCGCCGCATCCGCCTTGCCTTCGGCGGCACCGGCGACACCGTCGGCCTGATAGGTCGACGCGAGTCTTTCGAAGCGCTCCTTCGCCTTCGCCAGGATCTCGTCGCTGATGTCGTACGCGGTCACCTTGAATCCGCTGAACGCGGTCTGGTAGGCGATCTGGGACCCGAGCACCCCTGTGCCGAGCACCGTCACGTTCTTGATGTTTGACATGTCATTCCTTTTCTGTGAGCAGGCCATCCACGACCTGCTTGATCTGGACCCGAAGGTTTCGCTCGATTGAAGCGCCCCGGGTTTCGTGGAGGCTCGGTTATCTGGAACCGGCTCCGACGGGAACCTGTTCTCCAACGTAGCTGACGGGCTTGTGGGATGCCCAGTGAGCGGCCTCGAACTCGGCGGGCGGGACGTGTCCGATCTCGCCGTGCAGGCGCCGGTGGTTGTACCAGTCGACGTATTCGGCGACCGCGATCTCGACGTCGCGGACCGACGCCCACCCGCCCTTGGGGCGCATGACCGGGTTGCGGATGCACTCGGCCTTGAACAGCGAGTTCAGCGCCTCGGCCATCGCGTTGTCGTAGCTGTCGCCGACCGTTCCGACGGACGCGACCGCGTCGGCTTCGGCGAGTCGCTCGGTGTAGCGAATCGCACGGTATTGGACTCCGGCATCGCTGTGATGGATCAGCCCGGTGATGTCCTGACCCGCTCTGCGGCGCTCCCAGAGGCCCATCTCGAGCTCGTCGAGGGCGAGATCGGTGCGCAGCGACGTGGACACCTGCCAGCCGACGACACGGCGGGAGAACACGTCCAGGACGAACGCGGCATAGGTCCACCCGGCGTGGGTGCGGATGTAGGTCAGGTCCGCAACCCAGAGCTGGTTCGGTGCCGTCGCCTCGAAGCGCCGCTCGACCAGATCGGCGGGCCGTTCAGTCTCCGCGCCGTCCCCGAAGGTGGTCTTGCGGGTCTTGTCGCGCCGGACGCCCTGAAGGCCCTCGGCGCGCATCAGCCGCTCGACCGTGCAACGGGCGACCTCGACGCCCTCCCTGTTCAGGGCCGCGTGGATCTTCCGGGCGCCGTAGACGCCAAGGTTCGCCTTGTGGACCACCCGGATGTCCTCGGTCAGTTCCGCGTCCCTGACCGCCCGCGCGGACGCCGGACGCGCCTTGGCGGCGTAGTAGGTGCTCGGGGCGATCTGAACGTCCGCGTCACGCAGGACCTGGCAGATCGGCTCGACCCCGAACCGGTCGCGGTGCTCGTCGATGTACTCGACGAGCACCGCAGTCGGCACCTCGGCTACTTCAGCTTGCGGTCGAGCTCCGCCGCGGCGAAAAACGCCGACGCGGTCTTCAAGATCTCATTCGCTCGCCGCAGCTCCCGCACCTCGGCCTCAAGCGCCTTGATCCGCTGCGCCTCCCCGGTCGTCACCCCGGGCGCCTGCCCGGCGTCGATCTCGGCCTGCTTCACCCAGCCCCGCAGCGTCTCCGGGTTGATCCCGAGTTGCTCGCCGATACGCTCCAGCGCACCGGCCCTCCGTGCGGGGTCCTGCCTCGCCGCGACCGCGAGCCGCGTCGCGCGCTCACGCAACTCATCCGGGTACTTCTTCGGTGCTGCCATGACTCTCATCCTCCGTGAGTTGAGAGCCCCCACCGAACCCGGGGCGCTTCAGAAGACCGATCCCGCGCAGCCACGCCTCGACCTGACCTTGTGCTTGCTGTGCCTCTTCGCCCTGGATCGCCAGTCCTTCGGTGATGGTGGTGTCCGGGAGGAGATCGGTGTAGTCGCTGCGGACCCGGCCCATGCGGCTGACGGCGAAGGTGACGAACGGGTGCACCGTCTTTCCTGCGAGGTCGACACCTTCGACGAAAGTGCGCATGATCATCGGGGTCTGCGAGTTCCATACCGGGCAGCCCAGCAGCACCGTGTCGTACCCCGACAAATCGGGAAGCGGGTTCGCGATCGCGGGTCGGGCGTTGTCGTTTTCTTCCTGCACGTTGCGGTCGACGGTCTGCTCGTAATCGTCCGGGTAAGGGTCGGCCGGTTCGATCCGGTAAGTGTCGACGGTGATTGCGGCGGCGATCATCTCCGCGACGATCTGGGTGTTGCCGACGTCGAGGTCGATGCGGTCGCCGTAGTAGTAGTTCTCGCCTGGCCGGGAGAAGTACGCCAGCAGCACCCGACTGCCCGTTGTCGGGGTGGGTGTGGCATCCGGGGTGGGGGTGGTGCTCGGCATGGTCTCTCCCGTGGGGGTGGGTGCGCAGGCGGTGAGTCCAACGGCGGTCGCCGTCAGCAGCAGGCCGGTGCGGAGAAAGTCGCGGCGGTCCATCAGCTCGACCCGGTATCCACAGCGTCGGTGACGGACGCTGGCAGGTCGGCGGTGAGACTGCCGAGCAGCGTCAGCCGCTCCGCGGAGGGGGTGCCGGGCGCGGCGGTGAACGCGAACATCGTCCACCCGGGATGGTCGGGAAGCTGCATCGCCTCGTAGCTGAGCTCGAGATCACCGACGAGAGGGTGGTGGAGACGTTTCAGGCCGCTGCGATGGAACCGGACGTTGTGGGACGCCCACCGGCGGCTGAACTCGTCGCTGCGGGTCACCAGTTCCCCGATCAGGTCACTGAGCTCTTTGTCGCGCGGATTCTTGCCGGCCGCGAGGCGCAGGGTCGCGACGATGTCGTCGGCGCCCCGGTCCCAGTCGGTGTAGTAGTTGCGGGCGGCGGGGCTGAGGAACGCGAAGAGAGCGTTGTTGCCGCGCTGGCTGCTGGGATCGTCGAGCACCGGCGCGTACACCGCCCGGCCGAGCGAGTTCCCGGCGATAAAATCCATGCGCTCGTTGCGGATCCACACTGCCGACCCGGTGATGGAGTCCAGGAACCACTGCAGGCTGGGCCGGATCGTGTTCTCCCGCCCCGGCTTCTTCCGACGCGCGACCGGCTGCGGATGCGCCGCGCGGGCCAGGTCCTGCAGGTAGGTGGCCTCCGCGTCGTCGAGGCGCAGCACGGTCGCGATCGCGGACAGCACTTCGTCGGACACGCCGGAGAGGTTGCCGCGCTCGAGGCGAGCGTAATAGTCGACACTGACACCGGCCAGGAACGCGACCTCTTCCCGTCGCAACCCAGGCACCCGCCGGTGCCCGCCGCCGATGATCCCCGCCTGCTCCGGGCTGATCCGGTCCCGACGGGTGCGGAGGAATTCGCGGACCTCGGTGTGATCGTCCATGACTACCACGGTACGGGGGCCGCACTTGATTAGGGAGGACCTGTCAGTGCATGGAACACCAGCCCCTTCCCCGGATGGCGCGCTGAGGAGTGGACTGTATCCGTGACCATGACCGAGCCGACACCAGTGACCGGCAGCCGGCATCCGGCGGCGGTGCTGACGATTATCCTCGTCAGCTACTTCATGATCGTGCTCGACAACTCGATCATCTTCACCGGGTTGCCGCAGATCGCCGCCGAGATGAATCTGACCCCGGTGGGGTTGTCGTGGGTGCAGAACGCCTACACGCTCGTCTTCGGCGGGCTGCTGCTGCTCGGCGCCCGCGCCGGCGACCTCCTGGGTCGCCGGCGGGTGTTCATCGTTGGGCTCGCCATCTTCGGTGTCGCCTCATTCCTGGTCGGCGCAGCTCAATCCGAGACGTGGATCATCGCCGCCCGTGCGTTGCAGGGCATCGGCGCCGCGATCGTCGCCCCCACCTCCCTCGCCCTGGTCACCGCGACCATCCCGGCGGGGCGGGAGCGCACTCGTGCGGTCGCCGCGTACGGCGCGACCGCCGGAATCGGTGCGAGCCTCGGTTTGCTGGTGGGTGGTGCGCTGGCCCAGTGGGTGTCCTGGCGTGCCGGGTTCTACATCAACGTGCCGATCGCGGTCGCGATGATCCTCGCCGCCGTGCGCTACCTCCCCGGCTTCCGACCGGTCCCCGGACGGTTCGACATCGTCGGCGCGGTGACATCCACCCTCGGCATGGGCGCCCTGGTCTACGGGATCGTCAACGCCGGAGAGGAGGGGTGGAACTCGCCGGTCACCGGCGTCTCGATCATCGTCGGCGCAGTGGTTCTGGCCGGGTTCGTGCTCAACGAGTGGCGCGCCGCGCAGCCGGTGATGCCGCTGCGGCTGTTCGCTTCCCGGCAGCGCTCCGGCGCGGCCGTCGCGCGGCTGCTGTTCGCCGGGACGATGATCGCGTTTTTCTTCTTCACCACCCAGTACTTCCAGGGCGTCTACGACTGGAATCCGCTGCAGGCCGGTCTCGGCTTCCTTCCGATGACGATCGTGCAGTTCCTGTTCTCCCTGCCCGTGCCTCGCCTCACCCGCCGCTTCGGCAACGCGATCCTGCTCACCCTCGGGCTCGCGCTGGTCCTCGCCGGGCTGCTCTGGCTCACCCGCCTCACCCCCGACACCGGGTACCTCGCCGGGTTCCTGCCCGCGCTGCTGCTTATCGGCCTGGGCCAAGGACTCGGTTTCGGCCCGATCACCGCCGCCGGGATTGCCGGCGCCCGCGCCGAGGACGCCGGCGCCGCATCAGGGCTGGTGAACACCGCACACCAGCTGGGGTCCACCCTCGGTATCGCTGTACTCACCACCGCTGCCGCCGGTGCCGTGACCCTCGCCGAGCATGTCGTGATCGCGTACACCGGCGGCGCGATCATGATCGGCGTCGCCCTGGCCGCCACTCTCGCTCTGATTCTGCCGGCAGACCTCGCCGCACGGCGAGCGAACGCCTGACCCGTATCCCGCCCCATCCAACAGAAAGCAGGACCTCATGGCCACCGTCCCCACACTCACCCTGAACAACGGGGTGCAGCTGCCCGCCATCGGTCTCGGCGTGTTCCAGACACCGCCGGACGAGACCACCTCTGCCGTCGAGTCCGCGCTGACCACCGGATACCGGCACATCGACACCGCCGCCGCCTACGGCAACGAGCGGGAAGTCGGCGAGGGCATCCGCCGCTCCGGCGTCCCCAGGGAAGACGTGTTCGTCGAGACGAAGATCTGGATCAGCGACTACGGCTACGACGCCACCCTGCACGGGTTCGACAAAAGCGCCGGCAAGCTCGGTGTCGACCAGATCGATCTGCTCATCCTGCACCAGGCGCTGCCGGGTCGGTTCGAGCTCACCCTGGATGCGTACCGTGCATTGGAGACGCTGCTCACCGACGGGAAGGTGCGTGCCATCGGGGTGAGCAACTTCATGCCCGAGCACCTGCAGCGCCTCCTCGATGAGACCGACGTCGTGCCCGCGGTCAACCAGATTGAGCTGCACCCGTACTTCCAGCAGAAGGAGCTGCAGGCCCTCCACTCCCAGCACGGCATCCTGACGCAGGCGTGGTCGCCGATCGGTGGGATCACCTCCTACCGTGAGGGCGGCACGAGCGCGTTCGAAGACCCCACGATCCTCGAGGTCGCCGCCGCACACGGCAAGTCCGCCGCGCAGGTCATGCTGCGCTGGCACATCCAGGAGGGTCGCTCCGCGATCCCGAAGTCCACCAAGGCCGCCCGGATCGCCGAGAACTTCGACGTCTTCGACTTCGAGCTGACCGACAACGAGATCGCTCGGATCGACGCGCTCGACACCGGCGTGCGCCGCGGCCCCGACCCGGAAGACATCACCCTCGAGGCCTTCGGACGCGACATTCCAGAAGCCTGACCCACCTCGCCTTCACCCGCACTCTCAGAGAAGGAAACCGATGACCGACATGTCCTCCGCTCCCGTCGCCGTGATCACCGGCGCTTCCTCCGGCATCGGCGAAGCAACCGCCCGAGCACTGCACGCCGCCGGCTACCAGGTCGCCCTACTCGCTCGACGGGCCGACCGCATCGACGCTCTCGCCGCTGAACTCGGCGCCGGTGCCCTCGCCATCCCCGCCGACGTCACCGACCGCGACGCCCTGAGTGCCGCCGCCCAGCGTGTGAACGACGAACTCGGTGGCGCGACCACCCTGATCAACAACGCCGGCATCATGCTCCTTGGGCCCTTCGACGCCGAGCAGCGCAACGACTACCGGCAGATGATCGAGGTGAACCTTCTGGGTGCCATCACCACGACCGAGGTGTTCCTGCCGCAGCTGCGCAACAGCGGTGGCGACATCGTCAACATCTCCTCCGTTGCCGGCCGCACCGCCCGGGCGGGCAACGGCGTCTACGCCGCCACCAAGTGGGGACTCAACGGCTGGTCAGAATCGCTCCGCCAAGAGCTGCTGCCCGACATCCGCGTCACCCTCATCGAACCCGGGGTGGTCGCCACCGAACTGCCGGCACACATCACGCACGCGCAGACGAAGGACGCTGTCGGACAGCTCTACGACGCCGCCACCGTCACCGCCGAGGACGTCGCGGAGGTCATCGCATTCGTCCTCGCGCGCCCCCGTCACCTCGCGATCAACGAGGTGCTCCTGCGTCCCGCCGACCAGCTCTGACGAAACGGCACCCAAGTACTGAATCACGGAAGTATTCGCCACGAAAGGAACGACAACATGACCGCAACTATGACCGGGAAAGTCGCGCTCGTCACCGGCGCCAGCGGCGGAATCGGACTAGGGCGTGTCTCCCATATGCATCGTGAGGTTCGCGGCAGTCTGGTGGGGTGAGGTCGACGGGTT
>NZ_BAAANG010000007.1:0-21185 GCF_039529675.1 Microbacterium paludicola | reverse complement strand
CCGTGATCGCCGCGTCGGAGGTCTCCCCGTCGGCGACGAGCGACGCGACGGCGAGGCGGGAGTGGTCGTCGATGAGTTGGAAGATCACACAGCGTCGCCCGCGGGACAGGACGTACTCGGTCGCGTCGAGCTGCCAGCACGCGTTCGGCGCGGGATACACGAACCGCCGCCAGGCTGCCCGGGGACGCTTGCGTGGTTCGGTCCGGGCGACGCCGGCCTCCCGGAAGATCCGTGACAGTGCCGCTGTCGACGGGGCTGTCAGGCCCATTACGAGCATCTTGTCGTGCACGCTGATCGGGCCGTGATCCAGCCCGGACCGTTCCAACGCCGCCCGCACCGCGATCGCGTCCGCCTTCACCGCCGCAGTCACCGACGACGGGGTCGTGTTCGGCCTGCGCGAGCGCGGTTCCAATGCCGCAGCTTCCCCTTCGGTGAGAGCACGGCGGCGGATCTCATAGAACGTCTTCCGCGAGATCCCCGCCGCTTCGCAGAACGTCGTCACCGCCCCACGCGGCGCGTCATCGGGCCAGCGGACGATCTCGAGACGGACACGGGGATCAATGGGATCGACTCGGCTCACACCGAGATCACATCGCTCGAAGTGTCACCACCAAACCAACCCGAAGTGTCACCGATGTCCTGATGCAGAACTGTCACCGATGTCCTGAGACATAACACCGCTTGCGGCCCCGCAGCGTGCGTGACGAATGAAAAGAGAAGCGCCGCCCGGATCATCCGGGCGGCGCTTCTTCGTTCGTGGAAAGGCCTACAACGGCGAAGCCCCGCCCGGCGCGATGCCGGACGGGGCTCCGTCGTCTCAGTGGATCAGACGCGCGTCGCGAGCTGGCGGCGCTTGTTGTACGCGACCGCCAGGAGCACGATGCCGGCCGCGAGGACCAGGCCACCGAGCGACGCGTACAGCAGCGTCCCCTCGGCACCCGTGGCGGCGAGGCCGCCCGAGAGCACGACCGTGATGTCGGCGGCGGCGGAGAAGCCCGAGCCGATCGCGACGATCTGGTGGGCACCGGCGGTCGCGTCGCTCGGGATCGTCACCACGGCGGTGATGGTCCCGTCGGCGGACGCGGTGACGGTGTCGAGCACGACCGGCGTCGAGTGCATCTCGACGCGGACGTCCTCACCGGGGACGAAGCCGGCACCCGTGACGGTGATCCGCTCGCCGGGCGAGACGATGTTGTCGCTCACCGTGACGCCCGGCTCCGGGCCCTCGGCCACGGGGTCGGTCGGCTCGGTGGGGGCGGGCGTCTCGCTCGGGGCGGGCGTCTCGCTGGGCGCGGGCGTCTCGCTGGGCGCCGGCGTGGCCGGAACGCCGAGCTCGAAGCCGAGCTTCACAGGCGTGCCCGCGGCGAAGGTGACGACCTGGGCGGCGTCGAGCGACGCTGCCTCGTTGTAGAACTCGGGCGTGTACGGGAAGTCCGTGAAGCCCTCGCCGTACTGCTCGTTGAGCTCCTCCCACGTGGTCCGCTGCTCACCGCAGTAGACGCTGTTCACGAGCGCCTCGTAGTACGCGTGCGCACTGCCGACGCCGATCTTGTACTCGCCGGCCGGGAAGGACAGGTCCTTCCAGATCTCCGGGCTCGCGGCGCTGGTCTCCTCGTCGAGGAACAGGGGCTCCTCGTCGTAGACCTGCCACGCGCCGTCGACGTTCGCGTACACAGTGACCAGGACGGCCTTGCCCGTGGGTGCCCCCTCGGCGGCCCACACGTGGGCCTCGAACGTCGGGTTCGCCTCGAGTGCGACGTCGATCGTCTCGTCGCCATCGACCGTGAACGGTGCGGTGATCGCCGAGTTGTACTGCGTGTCCGTCCAGGAGCTGGCCGAGATCTCGTACGTGCCGGCGGGCACGCCGCTCAGGCTGTACTTGCCGTCTGCGCCGATCTCGACACCGTTGCCGAACGAGTCGAGCCACGAGCGCGAGTCATCCGCCGAGCGGACGGTGACCGTCGAGTTCTCGCTGCCCTCGACGAGGTTCGACACCGTGCCGCTGATGCGGTGACCGCCGGTCTGCAGCGTGATCGCCGCGCCGTCGACCGTCTGCTCGGAGGCGACGGTGACCGTGGCAGCCTCGTCGACCCAGGCGCCGCCGTGCCACGCCGGGATGAAGCCGTCGACGCCCTCGGCGCGGATGATCCAGTCGCCGGCGTCGACGAGCAGCGTGTAGCGGCCCTCGGCGTCGGTGGTGGCGTAACGCGCGTCGTAGCACTGCGGGATGCTGGTGCGGTCGATGTCCGCGCGGTACGCGACGACGCGTGCGTCCTCGATCGGGGCACCGTCGGGGCCGGTCACGACGCCCATGATGCGCTCCTCGAGCACAAGCTCGAAGTTCTTCTCGATCGACTCGGTGAGCGTCACCGTCTGCGACTCGACGGCCACCCAGGGCTGCTCGAGGTCGTATGTCGTCAGGTAGAGCTCGTACTCCTCGGCCGAGAGGCCCTGGATCTTGTACGTGCCGTCCTCGGCCGTGGCGCCGTCGTTCACGGCGTAGCCCCAGGCCTTGCTGTCCTCGCCCGTCGGGCTGACGCGGACGTCGACGCCCGCGATGGGGTCGCCCGTGGTCTTGTGCGTGACCTTGCCGGTGATCGTGATGCCCGGGTCGAGCGTGATGTCGGCGTCGGTCTTCGTCTCGGTCTCGACCGTGATCTCGGTGCTGGTCGGCACATACGCCGAGTTCTCGGCCGTCAGCGTGTACGTGCCGGCGGGAACGCCGCCGTACTCGCCGGTGGTCCAGGTGCCGTCTTCCTCGGCGTAGGCCGAACCGACCTCGGTGCCCTCGGCGTCGAGGAACGTCAGCGACGTCCAAGAGGCCTCGTACGCGACGGCGCCCGACGGGTCGAGCACCTTGCCGCTGACGACGTACAGGCGCGGGACCTCGAACGTCACGGCGTCATCGGCGCCCGACACGGTGAAGGGGAGCGTCGTCTCGACGAAGCCGCTGCCGCTGAACTCGACCGAGTACTCGCCCTTGGGCAGCTCGGTCGTGAAGGTGCCGTCCTCGGCGATGTCGAGGTAGGCGTTGGTCTCGCCGCCATCGGCCGTCATGAGCGTTCCGTACACCCCTGCGGCGGCGGTGCCGTCGTCGCCGACGATCTTGCCGCTGAGCGCATAGGTCGGCTTCAGGGCGAAGTTCTGCGTGGAGTCGCCTGCGACCGTGACCGACTTCTCGGCGTCGGCGTAGGGCGTCGCGCTGTCGTACGGGCCCGACGCGCTGACGGTGTAGGTGCCCGCGGGCACCGACTCGAGCGTGTAGGTGCCGTCGGCCGCGGTGGTCGCGGACTCGTAGACCGAGAAGTCCTCGTTGGCGACGTTGACGTTCGCGCCCTCGAGGGCGGCGCCGGTGTCGGCATCCGTGACGGTTCCGCTGATGACGCCGGCGCCGGCGGTGGCTGCGGTGGCGGGCATGGCCGCGAGGCCGGTCACGCCCAGCGCGATGACCGCGGCCGTCCCGAGCGCGAGCAGTCTGCTGCGTAGTGAACGCACATGTGACATTGGTGGATTTCCCCCTGAGGTTTCGGATGGCGCTGTGAACAGGCGCACCACGAACCTTCATATCGGTATCGGACGCGTCGCCGCCAGTTTTTATCCAGACGGATGAATAACTCCCCGGGGAGTCAGCGGGGAGTGCTCGAAAAAGCGCCGCCCGGAGCATCCGGGCGGCGCTTTTCGGTGTCTTGCGCGGGTCAGGCGGTGGGCTCCACGGGAGCGACTCCGTGCTCGAGGCCCGTCCAGTCGCCCGTGCCGAGGTAGATCATCTTCTTGGCGATCGAGACCGCGTGGTCGGCGAAGCGCTCGTGGTAGCGGCTCGCGAGCGTTGCGTCGACGGTGGCGCCGGCCTCGCCCTGCCAGCTGTCGCTGAGCACCTTCTCGAAGACGCTGGCGTGCAGCTCGTCGATGTCGTCGTCGCTGTTGCGGATGTGGTCGGCGATCGCCAGATCCTGGGTGCGCAGCAGATCGGTGAGAGCGCGCGCAACCTGCACGTCGAGCTCGCCCATGCGCGTGAAGGTGCCCTTCAGACCCTTCGGGATCGCGCGGTCGGGGTAGCGCGTGCGGGCGAGCTGGGCGATGTGCTCGGCCATGTCGCCCATGCGCTCGAGCGAGGCGCTCACGCGCAGCGCCGTGACCACGATGCGCAGGTCGCGGGCGACCGGCTGCTGCATCGCGAGGATCTCGATGGCGAGCTCGTCGAGGGCGAGGGCGCGCTCGTCGATCAGGCGGTCATCGGCGATGACCTCCTCGGCCAGAGCGACATCGCCGGAGCCGAATGCCCTGGTCGCCTTGTCGATGGCGATCGTGACGAGGTCGGAGATCTCGACGAGGCGGGACTGTACGTCCTCAAGAGACTGGTGGAAGACTTCGCGCATCGTGGACCTTTCGTCTGTGTCGCGGGGCGTTCCCGGGGCGGCAGCCGCCGAGCACGGTCTCTGCGATTCTCGTGAGCGCCGGTTAATGAGCGGGGCCGCAATGGTGAACAGTCGGCGACGCGCCCCCGTCGTGGCGCGGAGCCGGACGACTCGGTGTTCGCCATGACTTTACTCTGGTGACATGGACTCCACGCAGCTTGCGCTGCTCGCTCTGCTTCTGGGAGCGATCATCGGGGTCGGCGCGTCGCTTCTCACGCTCATCGCGCTACGGGCCCGCGAGCGGGCAGCCCGCGAGGCGGCAGGGGCGGTGCCGGCCGGGATCACCGCTGTGCTCGACGCCATGGACGACCCCGCCGCGGTCGTCGACACCTCCGGTCAGGTGATCGCGATCTCGCCCACCGCTCCCTGGCTCGGGATCGAGAAGGATGCCCCTCTCGAGCACACGGGCCTGCGCGATCTTGTGCGCGCGGCGCGGGGCGGGACCACGGAGACGGCCAACCTGCGCCTGCTGCGTGGGGGGATGTCGTCCGAATCGCGCCTCGTCGCCGCGCGGGCGACCCGTGTCAGCGAGCGCTACATCCTGCTGCTCGTCCGCGACCTGTCGGAGCAGGAGCGCCTCGAGCAGATGCGCCACGACTTCATCGCGAACACGAGCCACGAGCTGAAGACCCCGGTCGGCGCGGTCACCCTTCTGGCGGAGGCCATCGAGCTGGCGGCCGACGACCCCGCCCAGGTGCGCGCGTTCACCGCGCGGCTGTCCGCGGAGGCGGATCGGCTGGGCCGGCTCACGGGCCGCATCATGAACCTCTCGCGCCTGCAGGCCGCCGAGGAGCTCACCTCGGTCGGCGACGTGGCGATCGACGAGGTCGTCGCATCCGCTGTCGAAGCGCACCTGGTGCAGGCGGACTCGGCGGGCGTCGAGCTCGCCCGCGGCGGAGACCGGGGACTGTACGTCCGCGGCGACGCCCAGATCCTCAAGGAGGCGATCGGCAACCTCGTCGCCAACGCCATCGCCTACTCGCCCCGGGGATCCCGTGTGGGCGTCGGAGTGCGCGCCAACGGAGGCGTCGTGGAGATCGCCGTCACCGACCAGGGCATCGGCATCGCCGAGGCGGACCAGCAGCGCGTGTTCGAGCGCTTCTACCGGGCCGACCAGGCGCGCTCGCGGCGCACCGGCGGATCGGGCCTCGGACTGTCTATCGTCAAGCATGCGGTCTCGCGGCACGGGGGCGAGATCCGGCTGTGGTCGCAGCCCGACCGCGGATCCACGTTCACGGTGCGCCTGCCGCTCGCGGAGGCGCCCGTGATCGATTCCCCCGTCAAGAAGAAGAAGAAGCGCAAGCCCGCGGTCGCGGGCGCTCAAGCAGTCAAGAAAGGCCGCGAATGACGCGTGTGCTCCTGGTCGAGGACGAGCCCGACCTCGCCGAACCCCTCGCCTATCTGCTCCGTCGCGAAGGCTACGAGGTGGAGATCGCCGAGGACGGTCCCGCCGCGCTCGCCGCGTACCGCGAGCAGGGCGCTGACCTCCTCCTCCTCGACCTGATGCTTCCCGGCATGCCCGGCACGGAGGTGTGCCGCCAGGTGCGCACCACTTCGAACGTGCCGATCATCATGCTGACGGCGAAGGACTCCGAGGTCGACATCGTCGTGGGTCTCGAGCTGGGGGCCGACGACTATGTCACGAAGCCCTACTCGGCGCGCGAGCTGCTGGCGCGGATGCGCGCGGTGCTTCGCCGCACCGCCGACGCGGAGGCGGAGCTCGACGAGCGCGTGCTCGAGGGTGGGCGCGTGACGCTCGACGTCGACCGCCACACCGTGGCCGTCGACGGGCAGCAGATCAACATGCCGCTGAAGGAGTTCGAGCTCCTCGAGGTGCTGATGCGCAACGCCGGGCGCGTGCTCACGCGCGGGCAGCTGATCGACCGCGTGTGGGGAAGCGACTACTTCGGCGACACGAAGACGCTCGACGTGCACATCAAGCGCATCCGCTCGCGCATCGAGCAGGTGCCGAGCGAGCCGGTCATGCTCGTCACCGTGCGAGGCCTCGGCTACCGCTTCGAAGGTTAGCGCTTCTCTTTTTCTCACGCCTGCCGCATCCGCTCGGGCACCCGCTTCGCGGATGCCGCTCGCGTGTGCGGACGCTGTCGCTTCGCTCCATCGGGGCGTGAGGGCAGCGCTTCGCGCTGCGGGCCGCATCCGCGGCACGCTCGCTTCGCTCGCACGCGGTGAGACGGGGACCGTGTGAAAAAGCAGGGCCGCAGGATCCGGAGATCCTGCGGCCCCTCCGCGTACGGGGTGGCTCAGTGGCCGCCCTCTTCGCCTTCGCTCTCGGTGTGCTCCAGGTGCGAGCAGTCGCTCTCGGCGCCGCCGGGCACCAGGTCGGCGAAGTGCTCGAGGCAGCCGTCGAACACGGGCACCTCGGCGAGGACGCCCTCGGCGTCGCCCGACTGGAAGTAGAGGGGAAGCGCCGCGCCGGGCTTCGTGTCGATGGCCGACAGCAGCACGGGGGACTCGCCGTCGGCGCCGAGGCTGACCACCTCGCCGGCGGGAACCTGCACGGTGGCGGTCTGGCCATCCCACTCGAGGTTCAGCGTCGCCGCCTCGTCCGTCGTGTTGACGAGCGCGGCCACGAGGTTGCCCTCGGTGCCCTCGTCGTCGGCCACGACCACCGCGTTGCGGATCAGGACCGGGGCCGGGGAGCCCTCGGGGGCCGGGACGTTCACGCCGTCGGAAGGCGAGTACGGGATCGTCGTCGCCTGCTCCGTCAGTCCGGCGCACCCGGTGGTGCCGAGCAGGACGACGGCGCCGAGGGCGAGCGACGCGAGAATGCGGGAGTTCACGGAACCTCCAGGTGGTGCGGTCCCGCCGAGCTGCGGGCCCTGTCTGCCATTCTAGGGGGTCGCGACCCCCTCTCCCGATGCCTCCGACGGGGTCTGGGATGCTCGCCGCGAAGTCGCCCGGAGCCGTGTGTCGCTGCCGCCCATCGGTGGCCGCGAACCTTAGTGCATTGCTCGCTGTGGTATCCTGATAGTCGCCGAAAGGACACAATTCTATGCTTTTCGAGGTTGGCGAGACGGTCGTCTATCCCCACCACGGTGCGGCAACGATCACCGAAGTCAAGACCCGGGTAATCAAGGGTGAAGAGAAGGTCTACCTCAAGCTGAACGTCACTCAGGGTGACCTCGTCATCGAGGTTCCTGCAGAGAACGTCGACCTGGTCGGCGTGCGCGACGTCATCGGCCAGGAGGGACTGGACAAGGTCTTCGAGGTGCTGCGCGCCCCCTTCACGGAAGAGCCGACGAACTGGTCTCGTCGCTACAAGGCGAACCTGGAGAAGCTCGCCTCGGGTGACGTGATCAAGGTCAGCGAGGTCGTGCGCGACCTGTGGCGTCGCGATCAGGATCGCGGACTGTCCGCGGGTGAGAAGCGCATGCTCGCGAAGGCCCGCCAGATCCTGATCTCCGAGCTCGCGCTCGCGGAGAAGACCGACGAGGAGAAGGCCGCCACGGTCCTCGACGAGGTCCTGGCCTCGTAATCCTCTGCACAGCGCCCCGCCCATCCGGCGGGGCGCTTTCGCGTGCACGGCGATGCCGCGGCGTGGGTACGTTTGTGAGGTGACTCTCACCGCTTCGCCGCGCGTCGGCGTCATCGTCGTCGCCGCCGGATCCGGAACCCGCCTCGGACAGGATGCGCCGAAGGCGTTCGTCGGCATCGGCGGGCACACGATCCTGCGTCACGCGCTGCGGGGCGTCTTCGCGGCGCCCGAGGCCCAGGTCGTCGTCGTCGCCCCGGCCGGGCGCGAGGGCGAGGCGCTGACCGACGCGCGCGAGGCTGCCGGATCGCGCGCGGAGCTCGTGTCGGTCGTCACCGGGGGAGCGACGCGTCAGGCGTCGGTCGCCGCGGGCCTCGCTGCGCTGTGGCCCACCGTGCGGGTGGTGCTCGTGCACGATGCCGCTCGCGCGCTGACCCCTCCGGCGGTCTTCGAGCGCGTCGTCGACGCCGTCGACCGCACGGGATGGGGCGTCGTCCCCGCCCTGCCGGTCATCGACACGATCAAGCGGGTGGACGGCGACCGCATCGTCGAGGCCGTCGACCGCTCGCAGCTCGCGGCCGCCCAGACGCCGCAGGGGTTCCGCCGCGACGTGCTCGAGACGTCGTACGCGATCGCCGTCGAGGAGTTCACCGACGACGCCGCGCTCGTCGCGGCCGCCGGCCACCGGGTCGCGGTCGTCGAGGGCGACGTGCGCGCGTTCAAGATCACCACTCCCGCCGACCTCGAGCGCGCGCGCTCGCTCGCCGCGCCCGTTCCCGCGGTGCCGGCCGCGGCATCCGGTGCCCCTGTTCCCCGCGTCGGCGTCGGCACGGATGTTCACGCCTTCGGCGGGGAAGGCACCCTCTGGCTCGCCGGCATCGAGTGGCCGGGGGAGCCGGCGCTGTCGGGGCACTCGGATGGGGACGCGGTCGGGCACGCGATCGTGGACGCGCTGCTCTCGGCGGCCGGGCTCGGCGACATCGGCACGCACTTCGGCACGTCGCGGCCGGAGTTTGCGGGCGCCCACGCCGACGCCTTCCTCGCCAAGACCAGGGCCCTCCTCGGCGAGGCGGGCTGGACGATCGTCAACGTCGCCGTGCAGCTGCAGTCGAATCGCCCGAAGTTCGCGCCGCGCCGCGCCGAGGCCGAGGCGGTGCTCACCGCGGCCCTCGGCGGTGCGCCCGTGTCGCTGGCCGCGACGACGACCGACGGCCTCGGATTCACCGGCTCGGGCGAGGGAGTCCAGGCGCTCGCGGTGGCGCTCATCCAGCGTTCCTGACTCGCTGTGCGGGAGAGCACGGCCTCACGGGGATCCGACTTGGTAACGGTCGGGTAAACCGCTTGCCAACCCCCGCCCCGGGGTGAATATGGTGGCGTTGGCAACATTCCCCGCAGCGCAAAGGAGCGCCATGCGCAGGTCTCGCTTTCTCTCATCCATCGGTGCCGTCATCGGCGCCGCCGCCCTCGCGGTCACCGGGCTCGCGGTTCCGGCCGCGGCCGCCCCGACGGTCGTCGAGACGATCGACTTCGACGACGGCACAACGGGCAGCTGGAGTCAATCCGGCGGCGGCGCCGGCACGCTGCAGTTCGTCGAGGCCGTTACCGGTCTCGCGCTGCAGGTGACGGGCCGTGCCGACGACCACACCGGCATCCAGTCGCCGGCCGGCGCCTTCGACGCAGGAAACCGCTACACGTTCACGATGTCGGTGCGCCTGACGGACGGCACCCCGGATGCCCAGGCGCGGTTCGTCATGAAGCCCGCGTACACGTGGATCGGCAACACCCCGGTCTCCGCCGCCGCGTGGACGACCGTGACCGGCACGTACGACGTGCCCGCAGGCACCGACACCTCGCAGCTGCAGCTGTACATCGGCACCTCGGACACGGGTGCCGCGTACGACTACCTCGTCGACGGCCTCGTGATCGCCGCCGAGCCGCTCGGCGACGAGCCGCCCACCGAGGGGCCGCAGCCCGGCACCGTGCTGCTCGAGGCCGACTTCGAGGACGGCCTCGACGGCTGGGCGCCGCGCGATTCGGGCTCGGGTGCACCGACCGTCGCGCTGACCGACGTCGCCCACGGGGGAGCGCAGGCGGCGCTCGTCACCGACCGCACGAGCCAGGGTTCGGGCATCGGTCGCGACGTGACCGAGCACATGCAGGCGGGCGTGACGTACCAGCTGGATGCGGCGGTGCGGTTCGCCGACGGCCAGCCCGTCGATGACGTGTGGCTGAGCCTTGCCCGCACGGTCGACGGATCCACGTCCTACTCGACGCTCGCGCAGTTCGACGGCGTGACGAACTCCGGCTGGACGCAGGTGTCCGCGACGTTCCAGGGCGGTGACGCCGATGCGGCGCTGCTGTACGTCGAGACGAACTACAACGGCACCAACACCAGCGACCTGCTCATCGACGACATCGTGCTGAAGGTCCCGGACCCGGCGGTGATCGAGGATCTTCCGCCGCTCTCCGGAACGCTGGAGTACCCCCTGGGCGTCGCCATCGACTCGCGCGAGACGACCGGGCCCGCGGCCGAGCTGCTGCTTCGCCACTTCACCCAGATCACGGGCGAGAACCACATGAAGCCCGAGGCCTGGTACGACGCGGCGCAGAACTTCCGCGTGCACCCGGAGGCCGCCGCGTTGATGGACTTCGCCCAGCAGAACGACCTCGACCTGTACGGCCACGTGCTCGTGTGGCACAGCCAGACGCCGGCGTGGTTCTTCCAGGACGAGGCCGGGCAGCCGCTCGCCGCAGACGAAGCCGGCAAGCAGGCGCTGCGCGACCGGCTGCGCACCCACATCTTCGCCGTCGCCGAGAGCCTCAGCGACACGTGGGGAGCGTTCGGGTCGGACACCAACCCGCTGACGTCGTTCGACGTCGTCAACGAGGTGGTCTCGGACAGCGGCGAGTACGCCGACGGCCTGCGCCGCAGCGAGTGGTACCGCATCCTGGGCGAGGAGTTCATCGATCTGGCGTTCCGCTACGCCGACGAGGCGTTCAACCACGTGCACGCGGCCGAGGGCGCCGAGCACCCGGTGACGCTGTTCATCAATGACTACAACACCGAGCAGGACGGCAAGCAGGATCGCTACGCGGCCCTGGTGCAGCGCCTGGTCGACCGGGGCGTGCCCATCGACGGCGTCGGTCACCAGTTCCACGTGAGCCTGGCGATGCCGGTGTCGGCGCTCGCCGCCGCCCTCGACCGATTCGAGGGACTCGGTCTCGAGCAGGTCGTCACGGAGTTCGACGTCACGACCGGCACTCCCGTGACCGAGGCGCTGCTGATCGAGCAGGGCTACTACTTCCGCGACGCGTTCGAGGTCTTCCATGCCCACGATCTGTTCTCCGTGACGGTCTGGGGTCTCACCGACGGGCGCAGCTGGCGGTCGTCGAGCGGTGCACCGCTGCTCTTCGACGATGCGCTGCAGGCGAAGCCCGCCTACTACGGTGCGGCCGGAGCCGAGCTGCCCGACCGCCTGCGCCGGGCCGACGTGTTCGGAGGTGCGGCCCCGGCCGATCCCGCATCCGATGAGTGGCTGCGCCTGCCGATGCAGCAGCTCGACGGCGGCGGGGCCTTCCAGGCGCGCTGGACCCCCGGCACCCTCGCGGTGCTGGTGGACGTGCCGGGCGGTGACGCCGGTACGACGGTCGATCTGCAGCTGGAGGACGCCGTCTACACCGTGCGCGGCGACGGCACGGGTGACGTCCCGGTGACCGCGCAGGTCACGGCCGAGGGCGTGCGCCTCGCGGCGCAGCTGCCGCTGGGGGACGCCGGCGAGGGCGACACCGTCGACTTCGACGTGCGCGTGGCGGGCGGGGGCGCCTGGAACTCGCCCGGCGCCATCGGCACGCTGTCGCTCATCGAGACGCTCGCGTACCTGGAGGTCGCAGAGACCGCCGTGGCCCCCGTCATCGACGGTGCGGTGGACGCGGCGCTGTGGGACGCGGCGAACGCCGTGACCACCGACGTCCAGGTCGAGGGCTCCGGCGGTGCCACCGCGACGGTGCGCACCCTGTGGCGCGAGAACACGCTCTACGTGCTGGCGGAGGTCGCCGACGCGCAGATCGACGTCTCGGGCAGCGACCCGTGGGTGCAGGACTCCGTCGAGATCTACGTCGATCCGGGCAACGCCAAGAACGGCGCGTATCGCTACGACGACATGCAGGTGCGGATCAGCGCGCAGAACGTGGTCTCATTCGGCACCGGCGACGTCGCATTCCAGCAGGGCCGGGTGACGTCCGCGACGTCCACCGTCGAGGGCGGCTACGTCGTCGAGGCGGCCATCTCGCTGCTCGAGTACGGCGGCGAGGGGACGTTCCACGGCCTTGACTTCCAGGTCAACGACGCTGCGGCGGGCGCGCGTACGGGCATCCGGAACTGGGCGGATCCGACGGGCGCGGGCTACCAGAGCACGTCGCACTGGGGCGTCGGTCAGCTCGTCGCGGCGTCCGATGAGCCCTGCGAGAAGCCGGGCAAGGGGAAGGGGAACCCCGACAAGCCGTGCAAGCCGGAGAAGCCCGGGAAGCCCGACAAGCCGGGCAAGCCGGACAAGCCCGGCAAGCCGGAGAAGCCGGGCGCGGCGGGCTCCGGGGCGTGATCCGCAGCTGATCGCCTGACACACGGATGCGGGCCGCCGACCTCAGGGGTCGACGGCCCGCACCCTTGCGAACGGAGCGCGCGGAGCGGCTCGACGGCCTTACAGCGTGCGCGTCATGAACGTCGACAGCGGATCCTCGACGTAGCCATCGAACGGCCCGCACTCGACGAATCCCTCGCTCGCGTAGAGGGCCCTGGCGGGAACGAAGCCGTCGTCGCTGCCCGTCTCGAGCCAGAGCGACGTCAGCCCGCGGCCCCGTGCGTCGGCGATGATCCGGCGCAGCAGCGCGCGGGCGACGCCCCGCCCGAGGTACTCGTCGGCGGTGCGGAAGGACTTCAGCTCACCGCGCGCGGCGTCGAGCTGCGTGAGCGCCGCGACGCCCGCGACGCGGCCGTCGAGCCACGCGCTCCACACCGTGATGGCGGGGTCGCGCAGCGCGTCGACGTCGAGGGCGTGCACGCTCTCGGCCGGGGTCTGCGCATGCATCTGCGCGTGGTGATGCGCGATCAGCGCGCGCGTGTCCGCTCCCGACAGGTCGTCGATCCGGATGTCCATGTCAGCCCTCCACGGCGAACGGCTCGGGGGCGCGGCGCGTGCGCGAGCCCCAGGCGAGCAGGATGAGGCCGGCGCCGAGCACCACCAGCCCGATCGTCGGCAGCAGGGCGAGGTGCTCGCCCAGCACCGCGAGTCCCAGGACGCTCGCCGTCAGCGGCTCGCCGAGCGTGAGCGTGGCCGCGGTGGCCGCCTTCAGCCCGCCGAGCCCCCACGTGAACAGCGCGTAGGCGACGGTGATGGTCGCGAGCCCCAGCCACAGGCCCATCACGAGACCGCGCGGATCCGCCATCCAGGAGACATCCGTGAACGGCAGGGCGACGAGCGCGATCGCGGCGGCCCCGCCTCCCATCGCCCCGACGACAGTGAACGGATGCCAGCCCGCGTCGAGCAGGCGGCGCTGGGCGACGGCGATCACCGCGAAGGAGGCCCCCGCGCCGAAGGACCCGACGAGTCCGGCGGGATCCGCCGATCCGCCCGCGCCGCCGCCGAAGCCGAGCAGGGCGACGCCCGTGGTGGACAGCGCCGTGGCACCCAGCCACAGCGCGCCCGGGCGGGTGCGGGTGAGGGCCCACTCGAGCAGCCCGGCCAGCACGGGAGCGGACCCGAGGGCGATCACGGTGCTGACGGCGACACCGTTCGTCGAGGTGCCGAGGAAGAACAGCGGCTGGTACACGAACAGGCACACCGCGGTGAGCGCCATCAGCCCCAGGGGAACGGCGGTCGGGCGCGGCCGCGCCGGCACCGGCGCGCGCCGTCTCCGCAGCCATGCCGCCCCGGCGGTGAGCAGCGCGAGCGCGGTGCCGCCGATGAGCAGACGCATCACTCCCACCGCGAACGGCGTCGTGCCCTCGGGGCCGAGGGCCTGGGAGGTGCCGGTCGTTCCGAACAGCAGGGCTGCGGCGACGACGGCGATCACAAAACGCACCAGGCATTCCTATCGCATCCTCGGCCCGCCGCCGTCCCGCCCCGGCTCTGTCGTCACACCAGGGGTTTCGCATCCCTCGCCCCGTAGGCTTGAGGGGTGACCGTCCGCATCTACGACTCCCGCGCGCAGACCCTGCGCGACTTCGTGCCGCTCGTGCCCGGGAACGTGTCGATGTACGTCTGCGGTCCCACCGTGCAGTCGGGTCCCCACGTCGGGCACCTGCGCGGCGCGCTCGCGTTCGACCTGATGCGCCGCTGGCTCGAGCACCGCTTCGGGCGGGTCACCCTCGTGCGCAACGTCACCGACATCGACGACAAGGTGCTCGAGAAGGCGACGCCGGAGGAGCCCTGGTGGGCCCTCGCGTACCGCATCGAGCAGGAGTTCACGGCGGCATATTCCGCGATCGGCATCCTGCCGCCCACGTACGAGCCGCGCGCGACCGCATCCATCCCGCAGATGCAGGAGCTCATCGCGCGCCTCATCGAGCGCGGCCACGCGTATGCCGCGGAGGGCGACGTCTACTTCGACGTGCACTCGTGGCCCGAGTACGGCGCGCTCACGCGCCAGTCGCTCGACGCGATGGAGCCCGCGGCGGATGCGGATCCGCGCGGCAAGCGCGATCCCCGCGACTTCGCGCTGTGGAAGGGCGTCAAGGAGGGCGAGCCGTCCTCCGCGACCTGGGACTCGCCGTGGGGCCCGGGCCGGCCCGGCTGGCACATCGAGTGCTCCGCGATGTCGCGCCGCTACCTCGGCGCCGAGTTCGACATCCACGGCGGCGGACTCGACCTGCGCTTCCCGCATCACGAGAACGAGCTCGCGCAGTCGGCGGCGGCGGGGGATCCGTTCGCGCGCTTCTGGGTGCACAACGGCCTGGTGACGGTCGACGGCCAGAAGATGTCGAAGTCGCTCGGCAACTTCACGCTCGCGCACGACCTGCTCGCCGCGCGCCCCGCGCCCGTCGTGCGCTACGCGCTCGCCGCGGCGCACTACCGTTCGAGCCTGGACGTCTCGGAGGGCGCGCTCGACGAGGCCGCCGCCGCGCTCGGGCGGATCACGGGGTTCCTCGCCAGGGCGGAGCGCCAGCTGGGCACGGCGGACACCTCCGACGTGCCGGAGGCATTCGCCGCGGCGATGGACGACGACCTCGGCGTGCCGCAGGCGCTCGCGGTGCTGCACGAGACGGTGCGCGCCGGCAACACCGCGCTCGACGCCGGGGATCAGGCTGCGCTCCGCGCGGCGCACCAGCGCGCGACGGCGATGGTACGCGTGCTCGGGCTCGACGTCGCCGCCGAGCCCGAGTCGACGGCATCCGGTGCGCAAGCCGCCCTCTCGACCCTCGTCGAGCAGCTCATCGCGCAGCGCGCCGAGGCGCGCGCATCGAAGGACTGGGCGACCGCCGACGGCATCCGCGACCTGTTCGCGGCCGCGGGGGTCGCCCTCGAAGACAACACCGACGGAACAGTCTGGAGTATCAATGGCTAATACGGGTCGCCCCGGCGCAGGCCGCGGCAAGAAGAAGGGCCCCACGAAGGGCACTGGCGGGCTCGGCCGCAAGGCGCTCGAGGGACGGGGACCGACGCCGAAGGCGGAGGACCGCGTCTACCACGTCGCCCACAAGCGCAAGCAGGCCGCCGAGCGCCTTGCCGCCAAGCGCGGCCCGAAGCCCACCACCCGGGCTCCCCGCGCGAAGGGCGACACGGACATCGAGTTCGTGACGGGCCGCAACTCGGTGCTCGAGGCGCTGCGGGCCAAGATCCCCGCGACCGCGTTCTACATCGCCCAGCGCGTGGAGATGGACGACCGCGTCAAGGAGATGCTCTCGATCGCGAAGCACCGCGAGATCCCCATGCTCGAGGTCACGCGCCCCGAGCTCGACAGGATGGCCGGCTTCGACGGCGTTCACCAGGGCGTCGCGCTCAAGGTGCCGCCGTACGAGTACGCGCACCCGCAGGATCTCCTCGAGCAGGTCATCGACCGCGGCGAGACGCCGCTGTTCGTCGCGCTCGACGGGGTCACCGACGCGCGCAACCTCGGCGCGATCATCCGCTCGACCGCCGCGTTCGGCGGCCACGCGGTCATCGTGCCGCAGCGCCGCTCGGCGGGGATGAACTCGGGGGCGTGGAAGACGAGCGCCGGCGCCGCCGCGCGCATCCCGGTCGCGATGGCGACGAACCTCACCGCCATGCTGAAGGACTTCAAGAAGCAGGGCGTGTTCGTGCTCGGCCTCGACGGCGGCGGCGACGTCTCGCTTCCGTCGCTCGGCCTCGCCGACCGCCCGGTCGTGGTGGTCGTCGGCAGCGAGGGCAAGGGCCTGTCGCGCCTTGTCACCGAGACGTGCGACCAGGTCGTCTCGATCCCGATCTCGTCGGCGACCGAGTCGCTCAACGCCGGCATCGCGGCATCCGTCGCGCTGTACCAGATCGCCACCCTGCGCCAGTTGCAGGACTGATCGGGAATGCGGATCGCCCGCCGGCGTTGGCGAGGGTGACCCCCGGAACCCCGGATCGACCCCAGCAGTCCCGAATCAGCCTTACCCGACAGGAGTGTGACATGGCCCGCATCGCCGTCATCGGAGGCACCGGCTACGCCGGCGGCCACATCGTGAAGGAGGCCGCGGACCGCGGTCACACCGTCGTCTCGGTCGCCCGCAAGGTGCCCGCCCAGCGCGTCCCGGGCGTCACGTACGTCGAGGGATCGCTGCTCGACATCCCGGGGCTGCTCGCCGAGCTGCAGGGCGTCGACGCCATCATCCTCGCCGTCGCGCCGCGGGGCGACATGGCGGGCAAGGTCCGCCCGGCGGTCGCCGAGCTCGTCGCCGAGCTGCCGCAGGGAGTTCGCCTCGGCGTCATCGGCGGTGCGGGCGGCAGCCTCGTCGCGGAGGGCGGCCCCCGCCTCGTCGATGCGGGCCAGTTCCCCGAGGACTTCAAGCCCGAGGCCCTCGAGGCGATCGGCGTGCTCGACGACCTGCTCGAGGCGCCCGAGTCGGTCGACTGGTTCTTCGTCCACCCGGCAGCGGGCTTCGGCGGATTCGCCCCGGGCGAGCGCACCGGCCACTACCGCACGGGCGGCGACATCCTCGTCTCGGACGAGCAGGGTGAGTCGTACATCTCCGGCGAGGACTTCGCGATCGCGATGATCGACGAGATCGAGCACCCGAAGCACCGGCGCACGCGCTTCACCGTCGGCTACTGAGCCGCGGGCTCAGACGAGGTCGCGCCAGTCGACCTCGGGGGAGCGGGTGCCGATCGGCGCCGTCAGGGTCTCGGTGAGGGGACCCATGATGGTCGCCTCGTCGCGGCGGTGGCGGAGGACGTCGCGGATGTAGTTCGTCAGCACCTCGGCGAGGGGGACGGACGCCTCGCGCTGCTCCTGCAGGAACCAGCGGTGCTCGAGCACCTGGTGGTAGACCTCGGCGGGCTCGAGCTTGCCCCGCAGCTCGAACGGGATGGCGCGCACGACCGGCTCGAACACCTGCGTCAGCCACTCGTGCGCGGCGAGCTCCTCTTCCTCCTCGGAGCGCCCCGCGCGCAGGCGGAACTCGTCGAGGTCGTTCAGCAGGCGCCTCGCCTGGTTCTCCTCCACGTCGAGGCCGGTCAGGCGGATGAGGCGGCGCGTGTGATGGCCGGCGTCGACGACCTTCGGCTGGATGGACACGCGGGTGCCCGACGCCTCGGTCTCGATGGACATCTCGTCGATGTCGAAGCCGAGCTCGTTCAGATGGCGGACGCGCTCGGTGATGCGCCACACCTCGCTCACCGAGAACGTCTGCTCGTCGTGGATGGCGCTCCACAGGCCGCGATAGGCCGACACGATCCCGTCGGCGACGGCGACCGGATCCACGCCCTCGACGCGGCCGCTGGCGGCGAGATCCAGGATCTCGCCGGCGATGTTCGTGCGCGCGAGATCCAGGTCGTGGTCACGCTGTCCGTCGCTCAGGCCGTCCTCGTGCAGCTCGCCGGTCTCGGCGTCGACGAGGTACGCGGCGAACGCTCCCGCGTCGCGGCGGAACAGCGTGTTCGACAGCGAGACGTCGCCCCAGTAGAAGCCGACGTTGTGCAGCCGCACGAGCAGCAGCGCGAGCGCGTCGACGAGGCGGGTCGCCGTGTCGGGCCGCAGCGAATGGGTGAACAGCGCGCGGTACGGCATCGAGAACTTCAGGTGCGCGGTGACGAGCGCGGCCGGCAGGGGAGCACCCTGCGGCGTGTGACGTCCGGCGATGACCGCGACGCGGCGCACGCACGGCACATCCAGCTTGGCGAGCGCGCCCAGCATGTCGTACTCGCGCTGCGCCATCTCGGCCGTCGTCTCCTTGACGGCGATGACCTGCCCCGACAGCTCGCTGAAGCGCACGATGTGCCGGGAGATGCCCTTGGGCAGCTTCACGATGTGCTGCGCGGGCCAGTCCTCGAGCCGCGTGGACCAGGGCAGCGTGAGCAGCTGGGGGTCGGTCTCGGCGGCGGTGATGCGCAGGGAGTCGGGCACGGATCGCCTCCGGGTCGGGTATCGGGGTGCAGGGAGAACAGAACGGCGCGGGCAGATCGCTGTGATCCGCCCGCGCCGTCAGGTGTGGTGCGTCAGGAGTGCGTGATCGCAGCCGTGACGCGCTGGCCCGACTCGATGTCGAACACGTGCACGTGGTGCGGCACGGCGGCGAGCGTGACGGTCTCGCCGGCGTTCGGGTGGTTGCGGCCGTCGACGCGGGCGACGATGTCGGTGCGGACGCCCTCGATGTCCGAGTGGCCGTACAGGTAGCCGTCGGCGCCGAGCTCCTCGACCAGGTCGACGACGACGCTGAGGCCCTCGCCGCCGGCGGGGCCGACCTCGATGTCCTCGGGGCGCACGCCGATGGTCGCCTGCTTGCCGTGGAGCTTGGCCAGGGCCGAGGCCTCGACCGGGACGACCTTGGTGCCGAAGCGGATGCCGCCCTCGGCGAGGTCGGCCGAGAACAGGTTCATGGCGGGCGAGCCGATGAAGCCGGCGACGAACACGTTGTTCGGCTTCTCGTACAGGTCGCGCGGCGTGCCGACCTGCTGCAGGATGCCGTCCTTCAGCACGGCGATCCGGTCGCCCATGGTGAGGGCCTCGGTCTGGTCGTGCGTGACGTAGACGGTGGTGACGCCGAGGCGGCGCTGCAGCGACGCGATCTGCGTGCGCGTCTGGACGCGGAGCTTGGCGTCGAGGTTCGACAGCGGCTCGTCCATGAGGAACACCTGCGGCTCGCGCACGATGGCGCGACCCATGGCGACACGCTGACGCTGACCACCCGAGAGGGCCTTCGGCTTGCGGTTCAGGTAGGGCTCCAGGTCGAGCAGCTTCGCCGCCTCCTGCACGCGCTTCGCGCGCTCGTCCTTGCTGACGCCGGCGATCTTGAGCGCGAAGCCCATGTTCTCGGCGACCGTCATGTGCGGGTACAGCGCGTAGTTCTGGAAGACCATCGCGATGTCGCGATCCTTCGGGGGCACGTCGGTGACGTCGCGGTCGCCGATCAGGATGCGTCCCTCGTTGACCTCTTCGAGGCCCGCGAGCATGCGCAGCGAGGTGGACTTTCCGCAGCCCGAGGGGCCGACGAGGACGAGGAACTCGCCGTCACCGACCGCGAGGTCGAGGCTGTCGACCGCGGGGCGCGTGCCGCCGGGGTACAGACGAGTTGCGCCGTCGAAAGTGACCGAGGCCATTTCTTCTCCTTCACCGGCAGGTACGTGCCGGACGATCCGTAGTGATGGAGCGACGGGATGAACCGCCGCCGACCCGCCTTTGGGTCCCGATCAGTATTGCATGACCGGCGGCCGGCTCGGCGTCCGGGCGTGTCGCCGCGGTGCGCCGCGCCGCGTATCGCCGTCCTGTCTGGGTTTCTCCCAGCAGCCGTGGCTAGCATCGAGGACGTTGTGGCCGGTGTCTCCGGCCCCGAGATCCACGTTCCAAGAGGGTGCATGTCAAGCGACGAGACGGGCCAGACCCCCGATGCGCGTGGCCGTCGTGATGCGGTGCGCGAGAAGGCCCAGCAGGTCAAGGCGCGTCAGTCGCGCAATCGGGTGCTGCGCCTTTCGGCGATCCTGCTTGTCGGCTTCGCCGCCGTCGCGGGGGCTGCGTACTGGGTGACGAGCGCGGTCCTGCCGACGCTCTCGGAGCCGACGATCAACCCCACCGCCATGACGGATGACGGCGTGGTCATCGACCGGACCCTGCAGCAGGAGACGGCCGGTGAGGTCCCCGAGGAGCCGGCGGAGGAGGGCGAGGCCCCCGCTCCGGAGGAGACCGCCGCGACCGAGCCGATCCGGATCCACCTCTTCGTCGACTACCTCTCCGAGGCGGCCGGCGAGTTCCAGCGCGCGAACGCCACCCAGCTGACCGAGTGGGTCGACCAGGGTGCCGTCGAGCTCGTCTACCACCCGGTCGCCCTGCTGACCTCGAAGTCGAACGGCACCAAGTACTCGCAGCGCGCCGCGGGCGCCGCCGCGTGCGTCTACGAGCACGCGCCCGAGGCCTTCATCGCGTTCAACAACGAGCTGCTCACGAACCAGCCCCCGGTCGACAGCGACGGCTACACCGACGCGGAGCTCGCCGATCGCGCGATCGCGACGGGCGCCGACGACACCAAGGCCGTGCGCGCCTGCATCGAGAACGAGGACTTCTTCGGGTGGGCCCGCGAGGCCACCGAGCGCGCGCTGAACGAGCCGCTGCCGGGAACCGACGACGTCTCGCTCACCGGCGCCCCGATGATCCTCGTCAACGGCGAGCCCTACGTCGGCTCGCTCGACAAGCCCGAGGAGTTCGCGGCCTTCCTGCTCGCGCTCGACAGCGAGGAGTACCTGAAGACCGCCCAGCCCGAGGACGAGTCCGAGGGGCAGTGACCGCCGGGCGTTCGCGCCCGCTCGGTATGCTGACTCGGTCGCCGTTTCTCGGCGCCATCGCCGGCTTAGCTCAGTTGGTAGAGCACCTGTCTTGTAAACAGGGGGTCGTGGGTTCGAACCCCGCAGCCGGCACCCACGTGAAGCCCCGCAGTTCCTTGAAAAATCAAGGGAAAGCGGGGCTTTCACATGTTCAAGGAACCGACAGAAACGGGCTTCGAAAACGCCGATGGGGGCGCTATGGGGGCAGAAACCCCCGTTGAAGCGCCCGATGAATCGGCCTGACTTTCGTTCCTATCGGGAGGCTTGTCCAGCAGGTGCCGGCTGGCCTGATTCTTGGTCAGCGTAGTA
>NZ_BAAANG010000006.1:0-54235 GCF_039529675.1 Microbacterium paludicola | reverse complement strand
AAACCAACCCGAAGTGTCACCGATGTCCTGATGCAGAACTGTCACCGATGTCCTGAGACATAACACACCACCGGTTGTCGAGCGAGCGAAGCGAGTCGAGATGACCGGCCGCAGGCCCGCCGACCGCGCCCTGTAATTGCCGTTGCGAGTGTGGTCGACGGTCGGTGCAACGACTCCCGGCCCTTTCCCGAACGGAGCTCGTGCAGACGCCACGCACTACACCGCGAAGCGGAGAACAGAACGCGGGCGAGAGATCAGGCATGTGCGATCCACTACCCGCGAAGCCGGAAAGGGAACCGACATATATCCCTGTGCGAGCGCGGCGAGCGTGGAGCGCAGCGACTGCCGACCACCTCGAGAAGGTGACGTCCGTCAAGGGATGGAGCGCAGCGACAGCCCGCGATCATGAGTGCCGGCGCGAAGCGTTGGCACGAGTGATCGCGCACGCACGATGCACTACCCGCGAAGCGGAGGAAAGAACGCGGGTGAAGGATCGCGCACGTACGATGCACTACCCGCGAAGCGGACAAGAGAACGCGGGTGAAGGATCGCGCACGCACGATCCACTACCCCGCGAAGCGGAGAGAAGAACGCGCGGGCTATGCCTCGGCGGCTTCCTGTGCCTCGTACGGGTCCCGCCAGCTCCGCTCGCCCACCGGCCAGCCGGCGTCGATGAGCGCGCGGCGCGCGAGCTCGCGGCCCGAGTAGAACAGCCGGACTCCCTGCACCTCGCGGTGGTCCTGGTGGCCGGGGCCGAACCACATGATGGCGTCGCCGGGACCGACGAGGCCGACGGCGTCGACGATCGCCTTCTCGGGTGGGACGACCTCGTAGGCCTCGTCCTCCGACTTCAGCGACCAGGCGCCCTCGAGCAGCATCCGGCGCACGACGGCCGGGTCCTCCCAGCGCGGGTTGTGGTCGGTGATGATGACCACGTCGCCGTACTGGGCGGCGGCCTTGCCCATCGCGAAGCGCTTGGTGGTGTCGCGGCTGCCGTCGGCGCCCATCATCACGACGAGCTTGCCGGTCGTGACGCGGCGCACCGCCTCGAGCGTCTTCTCGATGCCGACGGGGGTGTGGCCGAAGTCGACGTAGACGGCGGGGCCGTCTCCCTCGCCGTGGATGCGCTCGGCGCGGCCGGGCAGGTGCGCCCTGATGGCGCCGTCCTTCTCGATCGCGCCGGTGATCCGCTCCCACGAGTAGCCGGCCTCGAGCAGCATCACGATCGCCATGCCCGCGTTCGCGGCCATGTGCGGGCCGATCACGGGCACGAACGTGGTGAACGTGCGGCCGTCCTTGTTGTTCGCGAGCGTGAAGCCGGTGCCGTCGAGGGTCTCCTCGTGCACGGTGACGGTCCACTCCGCGGTCGCGGCGAGATCCTGATCCACGGCGATCGCGGGCGTCGCGATCGTGACGACGGGCACCTCGGCGCGCTCGACGACGGTGGCGCCCGCGGGCGTGTCGAGCGAGACCACCGAGCGGCGCGCGCGATCCGGGCGGAACAGGGGCAGCTTCGCCTCGAGGTACTCCTCCATGCCGGAGAAGTCGTCCATGTGGTCGTGGCTGAGGTTGGTGAACGCGCTCACGTCGAAGACGATGGCGTCGACGCGGTGCCGCATGATCGCCTGGACGCTGACCTCGATCGCGGCGGCCTCCACGTGGCGCTCGCGCATCACGGCGAGGAGGGCGTGCATCTCATAGGCCTCGGGCGTGGTCAGGCGCGCCTGGACCGATTCGCCGGCGATGGTGCGCAGCGCCGACGACGAGATGCCCGCCACAACGCCCATCTGCGTCAGGATGCCGTCGAGGATGTGCGTGATGCTCGTCTTGCCGTCGGTGCCGGTGGTGCCGAGCAGGATGGGCAGGTCGTGGTCGGTCCCGAAGGCCCATTTCGACAGCTCGCCGAGCATGCCGCGCGGATCGTCGACGATCACGATGGGCAGGCCGGCGGGCTCGGCGATGTCCGCACCGGCCGCGTCGGTGACGATCGCCACCGCTCCGGCGTCGGCCGCGGCCTGGGCGAATTCCGCTCCGTGGCGGTTGCGCCCGTTGATGGCGACGAACACCTCGCCGGGGTGGAGGTCGCTGGTTGCGAGGGTGACGCCGCGCACCTCGACGCCCTCGAGCGAGCCGCGGCTGTCGCGCCCGAAGCGCTCGGCGAGCTCGGACAGAGTCCGCTTCGGCGGGTTCTCCGGACGCAGGACCGGCGGGATGTTCGAGGCAGGCTTCGTCATGGCCCGACCAGTTTCTCACGCCGGGCGGCACCGCCCCAGCGGCACCCCGTGACGGGGTGACGCCGGGGCGGGTGTGCGTCAGCTGCGGCGCGAGGTGCGGCGCAGCGCGAGCACCGCCACGACGAGGGCGGCGAGGCCCGCGGCGAGCCCGGCGCCGCCGAGCGCGAGGGGCAGCGGGTCGGCCGCCGGCTCCGTCTCGGCAGACGCCTCGGGGGCAGCGGCCGCCTCCGCGTCGTGTCCCGCTGCCGCGACGCCGAGCGTCACGGTCGGCGCGGGGTGGTCGACGCTGTGCGGGTCCTCGCCCTCGGCCACGAGCTCGGACCACGAGGTGGAGCCCTCGGCGCAGACCTGCTCGACCGGGAAGGCCAGGGTGTCCGCGACGTCCTCGGCGTACTTCACGCTGAGCTCGATCGTCGCGCGGCGGTCGTCCGCCACCGGCTCGTCGGCGGTGTAGGTCACCTGCGACACGAGCCCGTTCTGCTCGTCGCGCTGGACGTCGATGCTCCAGCCGGGCTCGATCGTCGGGGTGACCGAGTCGAGGCCGTCGGGCATGTCGATCTGCAGCGCCGTCGTGGGGGAGCCGTCGCAGCCGTGGCCGAACGCGAACGTCAGCACGTCGTAGCCGCCGGCGACCGGGGCATCCGGTGTGACGGTGACGTGCGCGCTGGCGGCGAGCGGGGCGGCGAGGACGAGGCCGGCGGCGAGGGTGAAGCCGGCGGCGATGCGGGTGCGGGTGGTGGTCATGGTGATGTCTCCTGGATCGGATGCGAGCGTGCGCGACGGACGCGCGCGCCGGCGGTGCGGACTGCGCTCGCGAAGAGGTGGGGAATCGCATGCGCCGATCACCGCGCGCCCAAGGGGCGTGCGGGTGTCAGGCGCGGAGCGACGCCGGCGGTCCGCGCCAGGAGACGGAGAGGAGGAGCCGGGGCGCGGACGGGCGCACCGGCGAGGCGAAGGCGGCCGGCGGATCCGGGATGAGCGCGGGCCGGGGAGCCTCGGCGCGACGGAGCACCCGCAGGGTCTCGCGGGCGATCGCATGCACCACCCGTTCGCCGCGCCACAGCAGTGCGATCGTCAGCACGGCGGCGATCGCGTGCGCCACGTACATGCCGACGCCCTCCGGTGCGGCCGCGGTCACCTGCAGCATCGTCGGGTCGACGGCGCCGTGGGCGTGCGCGTGTGCCGTGGCGGGGGACATCCCGACGCCCGTCGGCGACCCCAGCAGCTGGAACGCGCCGTGGAAGGCGACCTGGCTGACGATCACCGCGGCGGCGAGGCGGACGAGACTCGGTCGCGGCCCCGCCAGAGAACCGGCGACCGGAGTGAGCAGGGCCATCATCAGCCCGATGAGCAGCGGCGCGGGCGCGGGCGCACCGGCGATCGTGTGCGAGGTTGCGGCGAGGAGCGTGGCGACCGCGGCGGCGACGGCGCCGCGGAGGACGCGCTGCTGCCGGGTTGTCACATCCTCGAATCTACCCGGCGCGGTCCGGGCGCCCGCCCGTGCGGCGGTCGGACCGTTCTCAAAGCAAGCCGGCAGTACCGTTGACGCGTGGCTGTCCTCGCGTTCGTGATCGGTGTGCTCGTTGTGGTGATCGGGCTGGCCGTGTCGATCGCCCTGCACGAGATCGGTCATCTGGTGCCGGCCAAGCGCTTCGGCGTGCAGACGAGCCGGTACATGGTCGGCCTCGGACCGGTCGTCTGGTCGAAGCAGATCGGCGAGACCGAGTACGGCGTCAAGCTGCTTCCCATCGGCGGCTACATCTCGATGGCGGGCATGTACGCTCCGGTGCGCAAGAAGACCCGCGCCCGCGGCGTGCTGGCGACCCTCGTGCAGGATGCGCGAGACGCGAACCACGAGACCCTCGTCGGCGTCGACGACTCCCGGGCGTTCTACCGGCTCCCCGTGTGGAAGCGGATCGTCGTGATGCTGGGCGGCCCGTTCATGAACCTGCTGCTCGCCCTCATCCTGTTCACCGTCCTCTATTCGGGCATCGGGATGAACCAGACGACGACCACGATCGACGCGGTCAGCGAGTGCGTGGTGCCCGCCGGCTCGGCCGCCACGGAGTGCGGCGAGGACGATCCGCCCGCGCCGGCATACGCGGCGGGCCTGCGGCCGGGTGACCGGCTGCTCTCGGTCGGCGGCACGGACATCGCCACGTTCGCCGAGGCGTCGAAGATCATCCAGGCGAACCCCGGCGAGCCGCTGTCGCTCGAGGTGATGCGCGACGGTGCCGAGGTGGACCTGACGATCACGCCCGTGCTCGCCGAGCGCGAGCTCGCCGGCGAGGACGGCACCGTCACCACGCAGGAGGTCGGCTTCGCGGGCATGACCTCGGCCGTCGAGCGCGTGCAGCAGCCGATCTGGACCGGCGCCGAGGCGACCATCGACGGGCTCGGCCGCGTGGCGGGCATCATCCTGCAGCTCCCGGTGCGCCTCTGGGACACCGCCGTCGACCTGTTCACGGGCCAGGAGCGCGACCCTGACGGCCCGCTGAGCGTGGTCGGGGTCGGCCGGCTCGCGGGCGAGGTGGCCGCGGCGGAGGCGCCCATCCTGGATCGCGTGTCGGCGATGGTGGGCCTTCTGGCCTCGGTCAACATCGCCCTGTTTGTGTTCAACCTCATCCCGCTGCTGCCGCTCGACGGCGGCCACGTCGCGATCGCGCTGTGGGACGGGATCAAGCGCGCCTGGGCGCGTCTGCGCGGCGCCCCCGAGCCCGCGCCCGCCGACGCGACGCGTTTTGTGCCGGTGGCGCTGCTGGTCGTTGTGCTGATGATCGGCATGGGGGCGCTGCTGTTCGCCGCCGACATCTTCAACCCGATCAGCATCGCCGGCTGATGCGGGGGAGGGGCCTCGGGTACCTCGCGCTCGTCGGCGCGACCCTCGCGTGGGCGGGCAACTACCTGCTCGGCGTGATCGCCGTCGGCGAGACGGATCCGGTCAGCCTCACCTGGCTGCGCTGGGCGCTCGCCGTGGTGCCGCTGTTTGTGATCGCTCAGTTGATCGAGCGCCCCCGGTGGCGCGACGTGCTGCGGCAGTGGCCGAGGCTGCTGCTGCTCGGTCTGATCGGCGTCGCGGGGTACAACCTGCTGCTCTACGCCGCGCTCGGCACGGAGACGCCGTTCCAGCTGTCGCTGATCAACGCCTTCAACCCCGCGCTCATCGCGATCGCGGCTGTGCTGTTCCTCGGGGCGCGGCTCGGATGGCGCGGCGTCGCCGGCATCCTGCTCGCCTTCGCGGGCGTGTTCTGGATCATCTCCGGCGGCCGGCCGCTGACGATCCTGGAGCATCCGCCGAAGATCGGCAGCCTCGTGATGGTCGGCGCGATCGTCGCGTGGACCGCCTACACGATCATCGGCCGGACCGGCCCGCGGCTTCCGCCCATCTCTGCGGTCGCCGTCCAGGGGGCGTTCGTGGTGGCCGCGCTGACGCCGGTCGTGCTGGTGCAGGGGCTGCGGCTGCCGGAGACCGCCGCGGGCGGCTGGTCGCTCGCGTACATCGCGGTGTTCCCCTCGATCGCGTCGTACGTGCTGTGGAACTACGCGCTGCAGCGCGTGCCGCCGGCGCAGGCCGGGGTCTCGCTGAACCTCATCACGGTGTTCACCGCCATCGCCACGGTGCTGCTGGGAGTGGCGGTCACGGTGCCGCAGGTGGTCGGCGGCGTGCTCGTGCTCGCCGGGGTCGTGCTGGCACAGGAAACGCCCCGGGAGCGCACCCGCCCGGTCGTCGAGCGGGGTGACGCCCGCGCCGGCTAGAGCGAGAGCGCGTGCAGCACGAGCCGCTCGAGCGTGCGCATCCCGTCGCGCGACAGGATCGACTCGAGGTGCCCCTGCACCGACGCGAACCCGCGGCCGCGCAGGGCGTAGACGTCTCCCGTGGCGGGCTCGGCCGACACCTCGACGACCCCCACCTTCCCGCAGCGGGTCTCGCTCGGCGTGAGCTTCGAGACCCCGGGCATCACCCGCGCCGTGAAGGTGTTGTAGAACCCGATCGACGCCGGCTCGCCGAACACGTCGACGGTCTTCTGCAGCCCCTGGTGGGGGCTCGCGAGCGGCGCGAGGGAGATCCCGATGCGGTCCGCGAGGATCTGGTGGCTCAGGCACACCGCGAGCAGCGGTCTTCCGGCGTCGAGGCGGCGCTGAACGAGGTCGCGCATCCGGGCGATGCGCCGGCTGGCGACGTCGCGCGGGTCGCCGGGGCCGGGGCCCGAGACGACGAGCTCGGCGGCGTCGACCTCCGCGTCGGTCACGTCGGACCAGTGCGCGATGCGCACGTCGAGGCCGAGGTGGCGAAGCTGGTGCGCGAGCATCGTGGTGAAGCGGTCCTCGGCGTCGACCACGAGTGCCGATCGGCCGGAGAGCGGGCCAGGCTCCGCCCCCTGCGGCTCGAGCCAGAACGGCGCGAGGCGCGCGTTGCGCGAGGCGAGCAGATCCGCGATCCGCGGGTCCTCCGCGAGCGGTCGCCTGACGGGCGTCGGCTGATCCGGATCCGGTGCCGGGACGTCGCGGGGGACGGCCCCGATCGCGCCGAGCACGCCGGCGGCCTTGCCGTGGGTCTCGGACACCTCGCCGTCGGGGTTGGAGTGCCGCACGAGCGTCGCGCCGGCGGGCACGCGGAGGCGCCCGTCGACGAGGTAGGCGGTGCGGATCAGGATGGGCGCGTCGAGGTCGTGCCCGCCGTCGGCGCGCGGCGTGAACAGCGCCGCGACGCCGGAGTAGTACCCGCGCGGCGTGAGCTCGTGCCGCCGGATGACCGCGCACGCGTTCTGCATGGGGGAGCCGGTCACTGTGGGGGCGAACATCGTCTCGCGCAGGATGTCGCGGGGGTCGAGCCGGCTGACGCCGCGCAGCATGTACTCCGTGTGCGTCAGCCGCGACATCTCCTTGAGGTGCGGGCCGGTGATCCGCCCGCCGTCGCTGCACACGGCGCTCATCATCTTGAGCTCCTCGTCGACCACCATGAAGAGCTCCTCGGTCTCCTTGGTGTCGGTGAGGAACGCCGCGAGCGTGTCGGCCGTGGCGCCGCCCGCGGGGTGGCGGAACGTGCCGGAGATGGGATTCATCGTGACGACGCTCGGCTCGCCGGGTGCGCCGGCGTGCGCCGTGACGTGCGCCTCGGGGCTCGCGCCGACCGCGACGTGGCCGGGCGTGACGATCGCGAATGTCCAGTACGCGCCCCGCTCGTGCTGCAGCAGCGCGCGGAACCAGGTGAGCGCCGCGACCCGCGGGTCGGCGTCGACGCCGGCGGTGTAGTCGCGCCGGATGACGAAGTTCGCGCCCTCGCCGCGGCCGATCTCGTCGGTGATGACGCGGCGCACGATCTCGGCGTACTCGTCGTCCGGGATGTCGAACCCGGCGTCCGTGAGCGGCACGGGCTCGGTCGGCAGCGCCGCCATCGCGTCGGCGAGGTCGACCCGCGCCCGGGAGTCGACGATCAGGCAGCGCAGCGGAGCGCCGTCGTCGTGCGCCTCGAAGCCGCGCTCGCGCACCTGCCGGTACGGCACCAGGGCGAGCACCTCGCGGGCAGCGCCGTCGGGGTAGTGGAGCGGGATGTCGGCGAGCAGGTCGACGTCCTGGATCGGGCCGGTCAGCACCTCGACCGATTCGACGGATCCGGATGCGCCCGCGCGCGCGATCAGCGCGAAGGACGCGGTGGGATCGTCGGCGAGACGGGCGATCAGGTCGGCGGTGGCGGGCCCGGTCATCGGGTTCTCCTCAGCGGTACGGCGGCCTGACATGCAGAAAGACCGCCTGGAGCGGCGGTCTGTTCTCGAGTTCGCGAAAGCACCGCCTTAGGAGGCGGGCCACCAGGAGGTGAGGTTCGCGGACATGCCACGAAACGTACCACAGCGCCCGGATCGGCTGCGCCCCGGTGCCCGATCTGACGGCCAGCGGATGGGGGGGCGTCGCGCGCCGCGGCGCAGCGTCCCCTTCCGTATGCGGCGCGGCGCGTTTCCGTCGCGCGTCGACCCGCCCCGCTCCGCCCCGCCTCCGCCTCATGCGGCCCGGGGCGGTGGGTTCCACATCCACCGGCGCGGCGAGTTCGGTCGCAGCTCGACCGGCGGTCCGTCGGGCGGGTGCAGCATGAACGCGCCCGCTCCGGTACGTGTGATCCGGTGCCTGCGGTGGTGGAGGTTCATGTGGTGGAACCGGCACAGCAGCACCCCGCGTCCGACATCGGTCCGCCCGCCGTGCGCTGCCCACTCGTCGATGTGGTGGGCCTCGCAGTACGAGGCGACCGTCGCGCACCCGGGCCACATGCATCCACCGTCCCGCACTGCCAGGGCGATGCGCTGCTTCGGCGTGAACAGCCGCTGCTCTCGCCCGACGTCCAGCGGGTTGCCGCACGAGTCGACGGTGACCTCAAGCACACCCGTGGTGCAGATCGCCTGCTCGATCGCGGGCGCCGGCAGCGGGTGCCCGCCGTCCTCCGTGTGCCCGACGGGTGCGTCCTTCACGACCACCACCCGCACCCCGGGCTGCCGGGTGCCGAACACCTTCTCGGCGTCCGCGACCGCCCCGGCTCGGAGCACGTCCATCATCATGTCGTAGGCGAGCTGGTCGTTCGAGCGAGGGTCATCCACCAGCGCCTTGGCCCGCTCCCGCTCGGCGGAGTCCACGAACCGGGGCCCGCCGCGCCGGGGTCGCATCGCCGCATCGATCACGGCGCGGAGGAATGCGCCGCCTTCGTCATCGCAGACCAGACTCGCCCGCTGCACCCCGTCGGCATCCGTCCACATCCGAAACGCCCGCCGCTCGAACCGCGCCAGGAACCGCTCCTCTGCCCCCTCCGGGTCCAGCTCGTCCCGCACACACTGCGCGGCCAGCCGCAGCTCCTCGACCGTCCGGTGCGGCACCTCCCGCAGCAGCTGCTCACACGCGACGCGCCACACTTCCGCGCCGTCCTCGGGCGGAACCCCCAGCCCGCGCAGGATCGCGTCCGACTGCGGCGCCGTGATCGCGCCGTCCAAGAGCGCCCGATCCAACGGGTCATGCCACGTCGCCACCGGCACGTCGGCCTCCGCGTCCGGCGCTGCCGAACCGGGCAGCCCCTCGAGAAGCACCTGCCCCAGCCGCACCTGTCGCGCGGCGTCGGCCTTCGACCCGCCCGACAGCTCCTGCACCATCTCGACCGTGTTGCGGTGCCCGCGCGACTGGGCAAGCCCGTCGTGCCCGGCCTCCCGTCGCGAGCGTGCCGCGGCCACCACCGCCACCAGGGCCTGCAGCGTCTGCCCCGCCCGCACAAGCTCCGCTGCCGCCTGCAGCACGCCGACCACGTCGTCGTCGCGCAGGGCCGAGGCCGCCTCCGCGTCGAGCCGCGAGAAGGACGTCACAGCGTCTACGCGGCCACGCAGCTCGGTGAGGAAGTCCATGCCCCCATCCTGCTCGGGGCCACCGACATTCCGTCGCGCTATCCCCAGGTCAGTAGGCAAAACCCCGGAAACGGTGGATAAGTCCCTCTGGGCCGATCCTGTGGACGACAGACCCGCCCCCGCGACCCCGATATCGGCCGCCGTCGCCACGTCCAGCCTCGCTTCATCCGCGCGGCGTAACCTTGAGGCGTGCCAGCCGTGAACCTCGGGATGCCCCGCGTCCCCGTAACGCTCGCCCCCCGTCGCAAGTCCCGCCAGATCCGGGTGGGCAAGGTGCTCGTGGGCGGCGACGCTCCCGTCAGCGTCCAGTCGATGACCACGACGCCGACGACGGACATCAACGCAACGCTGCAGCAGATCGCCGAGCTCACGGCGTCCGGCTGCGAGATCGTGCGCGTCGCGGTGCCGAGCCAGGACGACGCGGATGTGCTGCACATCATCGCGAAGAAGAGCCAGATCCCGGTCATCGCCGACATCCACTTCCAGCCGAAGTACGTCTTCCAGGCGATCGACGCCGGCTGTGCCGCGGTGCGCGTGAACCCCGGCAACATCCGCAAGTTCGACGACCAGGTCGGCGCGATCGCGCAGGCCGCGAAGGCCGCCGGCGTGTCCCTGCGGATCGGTGTGAACGCCGGATCCCTCGACCGCCGCCTGCTCGAGAAGTACGGCAAGGCGACGCCCGAGGCGCTCGTCGAGTCGGCCGTGTGGGAGGCGAGCCTGTTCGAGGAGCACGACTTCCACGACTTCAAGATCTCGGTGAAGCACAACGACCCGATCGTGATGGTCAAGGCCTACCGGCAGCTCGCCGAGCGGGGCGACTGGCCGCTTCACCTCGGCGTCACCGAGGCGGGCCCCGCCTTCCAGGGAACGATCAAGAGCGCCACCGCGTTCGGCATCCTGCTGTCCGAGGGCATCGGCGACACGATCCGCGTCTCGCTCTCGGCGCCTCCGGTCGAGGAGGTCAAGGTCGGCCACCAGATCCTGCAGTCGCTGAACCTGCGTGAGCGCAAGCTCGAGATCGTCTCGTGCCCGTCCTGCGGTCGCGCCCAGGTCGACGTCTACTCGCTCGCCGAGAACGTCACCGAGGGTCTGAAGGACGTCACCGTCCCGCTCCGCGTCGCCGTCATGGGCTGCGTCGTGAACGGCCCGGGTGAGGCGCGCGAGGCAGACCTCGGCGTCGCGAGCGGCAACGGCAAGGGCCAGATCTTCGTCAAGGGCGAGGTCATCAAGACGGTGCCCGAGGCGGAGATCGTCGAGACGCTCATCCAGGAGGCCCGCCGCATCGCCGACGAGATGGGCCCGGATGCCCAGCTCGGCACGGCGCAGGTCATCACCGCCTGACGCGCACCGCGAGACTAGGCTCCGGCCATGGTCACCATCACGGTCGAGGGGACGCACCGCCTCACCCAGCAGGCCGAGCGCGGCGCCCTCGCTCTCGACGTCGCGATCCACGGCACCGACCGCGACGACGTCGTCCGCCGCCACGCCGAGATCCACAACGAGCTCGCCGCGATCGCGCGCGAGCGCCGCGAGTCGGGCGCCATCGTCGTCTTCGAGGTCGGCAGTCCGTGGGCGTGGACCGACTCTCCCTCCGCCGGGCCGGATCAGCGGGGCGCGCCGATCCATCACCTGACGTCGACGATCACGCTCACCTTCACCAACCTCGAGGCGTTGACCGCGGATGTGTCGGCGTTCGCCACGCGGGCCGACGTGGGGGTGCAGCAGGTGCGCTGGGAGCTGTCGGACGAGAGCCGCGAGGGTCTCCTCGATGCCGCGCGCGTTCTCGCTGTGCAGGATGCCGTGCGGCGCGCGAGCTCGTACGCCGCGGCGATCCGTCCCGGTGTGCACGCGCAGCCCGAGCTGCGCGTCGTCGTCGAGCGGCAGGTGCACGGGGGAGGCCCCGGCATCCCGATGTTCGCGCGCGCGGATGCCGCCGGTGTCGCGGGTTTCACGACACCCGAGATCGAGGTCGAGGCGGCGATCGTCGCGACGTTCGAGCTCTGACTCTCCGCCTTGTCCCCGAGGTGCCGCTTCCATCCGGCACGTCGGGGTCACGGCGTCGGGTGTGTCCCCAAGTTGCCGCATCGATCCGGCACTTCGGGGTCAGACGTCAGGGAACCAGCGCTGCGACTTCGGTGAGGAACCGGTCGCCGAGGTCGTTGAGCTTCGCGACGTCGCGGATCGTCGTGAGCGGCAGGATGAACTCGTCCACGCCGGCCTCGGCGTACTCGCCCATCAACTCGACGAGCTCCCCGGCGCTGCCGCCGATCGCCGGACGGCCCTTCTCGGCCATCTCCGCGGCCCGGGCCTTGTCGTCGAAGAAGACGAGCGCCTGTGTGGTGCGCCAGAGCGATTCCGGCTCGCGCCCGGCGTCCTCGAGGGCGGCGGTGAAGATCCGGTTCTTCTGCGCGAAGACGTCCGGCGTCGACCACATGTTCCACTCGTCGGCGTAGCGCGCGACGAGCTTCGGCATGACCTTCTCGCCCTTGCCGCCGATCAGGATCGGCAGGGTCGCGTGCGGCTTCGGGTTCAGCGACGCGTGCTCGAGCCGGTAGCGCTCGCCGTCGAAGTCCGCGAACCCGCTGCCGTCGAGCGCACTGTCGCGCAGCGACGTCCACACCTGCAGGGCCTCGCGGAACCAGCGGATCCGACTCGGCACATCCCCGAACTCGAGTCCGAACGCGCGGTGCTCGTTCTCCTGCCACCCCGCACCCACACCGAGCACGAATCGCCCGTCGGAGATGTCGCTGAGCGCGGCCGCCTGCTTCGCGACGACCGCCGGATGGCGGTAGGTGTTGCCGAGCACGAGCGATCCGATCCGCACGTCCGGCACCGTCGCCGCGAGGGCGGTCAGCTGCGTCAGGCACTCGCCGCGCGCGCCGTCGTTCGGCTCGGCGGTGTTGTCCATGAAATGGTCCTCGAGCCAGAGCCCGCGCCAGCTCGCCGCCCCGGACGTGGCGCCGGCCGCGTGAGTGGCGGCGGCGCGCAGGTCGTTCCAGGGCAGGTTCGCGGGGAGCCAGAGACTGAACTTCATGTTCCCGAGCGTACCCAGCGCGGACACGGGATCAGCCGAGCGATGCAGCAGGATCCGTCGCTCGGGGGAGGCGGCGCCGCGGCCGCGTCCCTAGCGTCGAAGCAGACCGCCGAACAGAGGAGAATCCCCGTGCTCGACAGCCTGCAGTCCTTCACCGAGTCCCTTCCGCCCGCGCTGCAGTGGCTGGGGGTGATCCTGCTGGGCGCGATCCCGTTCGTCGAGTCGTACTTCGGCTCGTTCATCGGCGTTGTGGCCGGGCTGTCGCCGTGGGTGGCGGTGCCCGCCGCGATCGTCGGCAATGTGATCTCGATGCTGATCTTCGTCTTCAGCGCGCACGGCGTCCGCCACGCGGCGACGAAGAACCGCGAGGCGAAGCCGCTGTCACCCCGCCGGGCGAAGCTCAAGGAGCGGTTCGAGCGCTTCGGCGTCCCCGGAGTGAGCCTGCTGGGTCAGCTGGTGCTTCCCAGCCAGATCACCTCGGCGGCGATCGTCGGCTTCGGTGCGTCGCGCAACGCCGTGATCTTCTGGCAGGTGATCTCGATCATCCTGTGGGGGATCGTGTTCGGCGTGCTGGCGATGCTCGGCGTCGAGGCGGCCGCTCGCTTCTGATCGGCCTCAGGCGACCGCGAACGTCACGCGGCCGCCGGCGATGTCCGCCTCGGTGACGCGCACGCGGATCCGGGATCCCGGCTCGTGCGATCCGGAGACCGTCGCGGTGACGAACGGGTCGGCGAGCTGGATGCGCGAGCCGCCCTTCGTCTGCGAGACCACTACGACATCGAACTCGTCGCCGACGCGCGAGTGGAGGACGGCCGCCTCGACGCGGTCGACGGCGCCTGCCTCCAGGCGGTTGGCCAGCGACCCGGTGCGGCGCATGATGTCGGGGAGCGTGGGAAGCGCCTCCCGCGCCCAGGTGGGCGCGTCCGTGCACATGGCGAGCACGAACCGGTCGACGAGCCGACGCAGGGGAGCGGTGGTGTGCGCGTAGGGCGCGGCGATCGCCGCCTGCTCGAGCTGCGCGGGCGGCTCACCGTCGAACGCGACGTAGTCGGCGCCGCGGAACAGCCCGCTCGCGGCCTGCATGATCGCGGGCGCGGCGGGATCGGCGTGGTCCACCCGGCGCAGATACTCGCCGTACGGCATGTCCTCGGGCCAGGGGTGCCCGATCACGTCGACCCGGCGACGGAACTCCGCGATCGCCTCGGCGTCCGCCGGGGGCAGTGTGCGCAGGATGCCGGCGCCCCGCTCGAGCATGATCGCCGCGGCGGCCATTCCGGTCATCAGCGAGATCTGCGCGTTCCAGTCCTCGATGGGAAGCGTGACCCGCGCCCGCAGGTCGTAGCCGTCGGGGGTGGCGACGATCTCCTCCTCCGGCGAGTTCAGGCTGGCGCCTCCGCGCGCGGCCTCCTGGGTGATGAGCGCGGGGCCGACTTCGGCGAGGAGGGCGATCGGGGCAGGGGCCGTGCCGTCGTCGACGGCCGTCTGGGCCTCGACGTACGTCCACTGTCGGCGCGACCTCACCCAGGCGCGCACCGGCGGCCGCGCCGCTTCGTGCTGGGCGCCCTCGGCGTCGAGGGCGAACCGCCACACGTACGCCCGGCGATCCTGCTCCGCCAGCAGCGAGGCGGCGCCGTGCGAGAGCACCTTCGGATGCAGCGGCACCGAGCCGTCCGGCGCGTACAGCGTCTGCCCGCGCTCGCGGGTCTCGGCGTCGATCGCACCGCCGGGGCGCACGAAGGCCGCCAGATCGGCGATCGCATAGTGGACGACGAAACCCGATCCGCTGTGCTCGATGCACAGCGCCTGATCCAGGTCGCGCGATCCCTCGGGGTCGATCGTGTGGAACTCGAGATCGCGCAGGTCCGCGCGATCCGCATCCGATCCGTCCACGGCCTCACCGGAGGACACGACCGCCTCCGCCTCGGAGATCACGTCGGCAGGCATCTCCTCTGGCAGCTCGAGCTCCCGGCGGAGCTCCGCGAGGGACTCCGCCAGGGCGGTCTGGACGGCGGACGGCGACAGGTGCGCGTAGCGGGCCGGCATGCGGCCAGCCTATGACCGCGGCCGATCGATCCAGCGCGGAGTCCGCGGATCCCTAGACTGGTCACCTATGGTCACGCGGCTCTCTTCCTTCTTCTTCCGCTCCCTCCGGGAGGACCCCGCCGACGCGGAGGTCAACAGCCACCGGCTGCTGGTGCGCGCGTCGTACATCCGGCGTCAGGCGCCGGGCATCTTCGCGTGGCTGCCGCTGGGCCTGCGGGTCAAGGCGAAGGTCGAGCAGATCGTCCGCGAGGAGATGGCGGCGGCGGGCGCCCAGGAGGTGCACTTCCCGGCGCTGATGCCGCGCGAGCCCTACGAGGCGACGGGCCGCTGGACCGAGTACGGCGACGGCATCTTCCGGCTGAAGGACCGCCACGGCGCCGACTACCTGCTCGCCCCCACGCACGAGGAGGCCTTCACCCTGCTGGTGAAGGACCTGTACTCGTCGTACAAGGACCTGCCGCTGACGATCTTCCAGATCCAGGACAAGTACCGGGATGAGGCGCGTCCCCGCGCGGGCCTCCTGCGCGGCCGCGAGTTCACGATGAAGGACGCCTACTCGTTCGACTACACCGACGAGGGGCTCGACGCGTCGTACCAGGCGCAGCGCGACGCATACGAGCGGATCTTCCAGCGGCTCGGCATGGAGTACGTCATCGTCAAGGCCGACGCGGGCGCCATGGGCGGCTCGAAGTCGGAGGAGTTCCTGCACCCCACGCCCATCGGCGAGGACACGTTCGTCCGCTCGGCCGGCGGCTACACCGCCAACGTCGAGGCGTTCGAGACCACGGCTCCCGAGGCGCTGCCGATCCCGGATGGCGCTCCCGTCGTGTTCGATTCGCCGCAGACCCCGACGATCCAGACCCTCGTCGACCACCTGAACTTGCACCTCGAGGCGCCTGCCGGGGGTGAGTGGACCGCCGGGCACACGCTGAAGAACGTCGTGCTCGCGCTCGTGCACCCCGACAAGACGCGCGAACTCGTCGTCATCGGCGTCCCGGGCGACCGCGATGTGGACGGCAAGCGCGCCGAGGCGGCCTTCGCCCCGGCGGAGGTCGAGCCCGCGACCGAGGCCGACTTCGCCCGCAACCCCGCGCTGGTGAAGGGCTACATCGGCCCCTGGTCGGCGCAGGGCGCCGTGCTGGGGGAGGAGTCCACCAGCGGCATCCGCTACCTCGTCGACCCGCGCGTGGTCGAGGGCAGCTCGTGGGTCACCGGCGCGAACGAGCACGAGAAGCACCTTCACTCGCTCGTCTACGGCCGTGACTTCACGGCCGACGGCGTCGTGGATGTCGCCACGGTCCGCGAGGGCGACATCGCCCCCGACGGCACCCCGATCACGCTCGAGCGCGGCATGGAGATCGGCCACGTGTTCCAGCTCGGCCGCAAGTACGCCGAGGCGCTGGGCCTGAAGGTCTTGGATCAGAACGGCAAGCTCGTCACTGTCACCATGGGCTCGTACGGAATCGGCGTGACGCGCATCCTCGCCGCGATCGCCGAGCTGAACAATGACGAGAAGGGCCTCATCTGGCCCGCCTCGGTCTCGCCGTTCGACGTGCACGTGGTCGCCACGGGCAAGGGCGACGACGCGCTGAACCTGGGCGAGGACGTCGTCGCGCAGCTCGAGGCCGCCGGTCTCGACGTGCTGTTCGACGACCGTCCCAAGGTGTCGCCCGGCGTGAAGTTCGGCGACGCCGAGCTCATCGGCGTGCCGCAGCTGCTGGTCGTCGGCCGCGGTGCCGCGGACGGCGAGGTCGAGCTCTGGGACCGCCGCACGGGGGAGCGCGAGGTCGTTCCCGCGGCCGACGCCGTCGCCCGCCTCACGGCGCGCTGATCCGGCTCACCTGACACCGACCCCCACCCGCTGAGCGGGTGGGGGCCGTGCTTTATATCGGCTTGTTCTCCTGCGCGTAACCTTCGTGCCAGGGTGCGGAAACAGAGGCCCTGCAGAGTTGGGGAGTTCTACCCCGCGGAACGTCGCCCGAAGCATGTTTCCCTGATGCTCTGACGTCCCCCCACCCACCCCCCTCTCGAGCCGGAGACCTGAATGTCCCTTTTCGGTCCGGCCACGACGCGTCGACGCGTCGCGGCCACGGCAAGCGCCGCTCTCGCGGCAGGCTGCCTCGCATCATTCGTCCCCACGGCGGCGTTCGCCGCTCCCGGCGGCACCGCCGTCGTGATCAACGAGGTCTACGGCGGCGGCGGCAACAGCGGCGCCACGTACACCCACGACTTCGTCGAACTCTTCAACCCGACCGACGCGCCCATCGCGCTCGACGGTCTCGGGCTCGAGTACCGGTCGGCGACGGGCGGATCCGGTGGCGTGACCGCGCTCACCGGCAGCATCCCGGCCCGCGGGTACTTCCTCGTCCAGCAGGCGAAGGGCACCGGTGGCACCACCGCCCTGCCGACGCCGGATCAGGTCGGCTCGCTGAACATGGGCGGCACCAACGGCCAGGTGCTCCTGCTGCCCACGACGGCCCGCTTCAGCGGCACCGGGGATGTCGCCGGCAACGCCGGCGCGATCGACGCGGTGGGCTTCGGCACGGCGAACACGTTCGAGACCGCCGCGACCCCCGCGCTCAGCAACTCCACGGCCGCCGCGCGCGCCACCGCCGGCGCCGACACCGACAGCAACGCGGCCGACTTCGTCGTCGGCGCGCCGACGCCGCAGAACTCGGGCGGCACCACGCCCGACCCCGAGCCCACCGGCACCCCGACGCCGACTCCGACGCCGACGGCCCCCGCGACGGTGCTGCCGATCCGCGACGTGCAGGGCGCGGGGGACACCTCCCCCGTGAACGGCCAGACGGTCACGGTCGAGGGCGTCGTCACCGCCGACTACCGCGACGGCGGCTTCAACGGCTTCAACATCCAGGACCCCGCGGGCGACCCCGCCGACGGCAAGTCGGACGGCCTGTTCATCTACGGCGCCAACGCCCGCGCCGAGATCGGCCAGAGCGTGCGCGTCACCGGCGTCGTGAGCGAGCACGAGGGAATGACGGAGATCACCCCCGCCGCGGGCGGCGTGACGGTGCTTCCCGCTTCGCTCGGCACCGTGACTCCGCTCAGCGACTGGGCCCTCCTCGACACCGAGGCGAAGAAGGAGGCGCACGAGGGCGAGCTCATCCAGCCCGCCTCCTCCTTCACCGTGTCCGACAATTACGACGCGAACTACTACGGATCGTTTGTGCTCGCGCACGGCGAGGGCGCGCTGAAGACGCCGACCGAGATCGCCGACGCCGACGACACCGCCGGCCTCGCCGCCGTGGTCGCCGAGAACGACGCGCGCCGCATCACGCTCGATGACGGCTCCAGCACGAACTACAACAGCACGGCGAACAAGGCGAAGCCGCTTCCGTACCTGACGCCGACCAACCCGGTGCGGATCGGTTCGACGGCGACGTTCCACAAGCCGGTTGTGCTCGAGTACCGATTCAACGCGTGGTCCTTCCAGCCCACGACGCCCGTCACGGGCGACGGCACGGATGTCGTCACCTTCAGCGACGAGCGCACGCCGAACCTGCAGCCCCAGGACGTGGGCGGCGATATCCGTCTCGCCACGTTCAACGTGCTCAACTACTTCCCGACCACCGTCGAGGAGTACGAGACGCAGCTCGGCGGATCCTGCACCACCTACAACGACCGGGCGGGCGACCCCGTCACCGCGAACAGCTGCGGCGACACCGGCCCGCGCGGCGCCGCCGAGCCCGAGGACTTCGAGCGCCAGGAGATCAAGATCGTCAAGGCGATCAACGCGCTCGACGCCTCGATCGTCTCGCTCGAGGAGATCGAGAACTCGGCGCACTTCGGCAAGGACCGCGACTTCGCCGTCGCGACGCTGGTGGATGCGCTGAACGAGAACGCCGGCGCGGATGTCTGGGAGTATGTCCCCTCGCCCGCGACGCGTCCCGCCGTCGCGCAGGAGGACGTCATCCGCACGGCCTTCATCTACAAGCCGGCCGACGTCTCGCTGGTCGGCGAGTCGCGCATCCTGATCGACGAGGAGAACTTCGACAACGCGCGTGAGCCGCTGTTCCAGGCGTTCAAGGGCGCCGGGGCCGCCGACGAGGACGCGTTCCTCGTCTCGGTGAACCACTTCAAGTCGAAGGGATCGGGCTTCGACGACGGCACGGGCCAGGGCAACGCCAACCCCGACCGCGTCGGCCAGGCGCAGGCGCTCGTCGACTTCACGGCTCAGCTGCAGACGGAGACCGGCATCGAGGCGGTCTTCCTCGCGGGTGACTTCAACGCCTACGCGATGGAGGACCCGGTGCAGCTGATCGAGGCGGCCGGCTACACGGATGTCAACATCGCGCTGAACGGCGGCGAGGCGACCTACAGCTACGACGGCATGGAGGGCTCGCTCGACCACGTCTTCGCGAACCAGGCCGCCTTCGAGATGGTCACCGGCGTCGACGTCTGGCAGATCAACGCGCAGGAGCAGGTCGGCTTCGAGTACAGCCGTCACAACTACAACGCGACGCTGCTCTACGACGAGTCGGTGTTCCGCTCGAGCGACCACAGCCCGGAGATCGTCGGCATCGAGCTGCCGGACTCCTCGGCGCCGGTGGAGCTCGATCTGGTCAACATCAACGACTTCCACGGCCGGATCGACGCCAACACGCTCGCCTTCGCCAAGACCGTCGAGGACCTCAAGGCGCAGAACCCGGAGGGGACGGCCTTCGTCTCCGCGGGCGACAACATCGGCGCCTCGCTGTTCGCCTCCTCGGTGCAGCAGGACCAGCCGACGATCGACGTGCTCAACGCGCTCGGCCTGCAGGCCTCGGCCGTGGGCAACCACGAGTTCGACCAGGGCTACGCCGACCTCGTCGACCGGGTCGCCCCGGCCACGGAGTACAGCGACCTCGGCGCGAACGTCTACCTGAAGGGCACGGAGACCCCCGCGCTCGACGAGTACGACATCGTGACGGTCGACGGCATCGACATCGGCTTCGTCGGCGTCGTGACGCAGGAGACGCGCACGCTCGTGTCGCCGGCCGGCGTCGCCGACCTCGACTTCGGGGCGCCGGTGCCCGCGCTGAACCGCGTCACCGAGAAGCTGCTCGACGGCGACGAGGCGAACGGCGAGGCCGACCTGGTCGTCGCCCTCGTGCACGACGGCGCCGGAGCGGGCACGCCCGACGGCTCGACGATCGAGGAGGAGATCGCCGCCGGCGGTCCGTTCGTCTCGATCGTGACCGAGACCGACCCCCGCGTCGCCGCCATCCTGACCGGACACACCCACAAGCAGTACGCGTGGGACGCGCCGATCACCGGCACCGACGAGACCCGGCCGATCATCCAGACCGGAAACTACGGCGAGTTCCTCGGCCACGTGTCGTTCACGGTCGACCCGCAGACCTTCGAGGTGCTCGACTACGCGGTGGAGAACGTCCAGCGCGGCGCCGCGCCGACCCAGGCCGAGATCGACGCCAGCGCGGTGCTGACCGAGGTCGACGCGATCGTGGATGCGGCCCTCGCCAAGGCGGCCGAGATCGGCGACCAGCCGGTCGCGTCGGTCACCGGCGACATCACCACGGCGTTCGCGGGTGGCTCGTACGTCGACGGCGTCTGGACCGGGGGTTCGCGCGACAACCGCGCTGCCGAGTCGGCCCTGGGCAACCTCGTGGCGGACTCGCTGCGCAGCAGCCTCGCTGACGAGTCGCGCGGCGGCGCCGAGATCGGCGTCGTGAACCCGGGCGGCCTGCGCAACGAGCTGTACTACGGCGCCGACGGCGTCATCACGTACGCCGAGGCGAACGCGGTGCTGCCCTTCGTGAACAACCTCTGGACCGTCACCCTGACGGGTGAGCAGCTCGACGAGCTGCTCGAGCAGCAGTGGCAGACGGACAAGGACGGCAACCGCCCGTCGCGTCCGTTCCTCGCGCTGGGCCTGTCGGACAACGTGTCGTACACGACAACGACGAACGACCCGAACGCGACCCCGGGGGAGAACGTCTCGGCGATCTACATCGACGGCGAGCTCGTCCAGCCGCAGGATGAGATCACGGTCGGCACGTTCTCGTTCCTCGCGACGGGCGGCGACAACTTCCGCGTCTTCACCGAGGGCACGGGTGCGCGCGACTCGGGCCTCGTCGACCGCGACGCGTGGATCGACTACCTCGACCAGAACTCGCCGCTGTCGCCGTCGTTCGCCCGGAAGGGCGCGGTGTCTGCCGGCACCTCGACGTCGGTCGTCGCCGGCGAGGAGGCGACGGTCTCCGTCGCCGGCCTCGACCTCACCTCGCTCGGTGCACCGCAGAACACCACCGCCGAGGTGCGCCTCGACGGTGCGGCGATCGGCACCCTCCCGGTGACGAACGGCGCCGTGTCGGGTGCGGTGACGGTCCCGTCCACGGTGACGCCGGGCGCGCACACGCTCGAGATCGTCGTTGCGCCGTCCGGCACCACGGTGCGCGCTCCGCTCACGGTGGAGGCCGCCGAGACGCCGGTCGTCGAGGCGGGCGACCCGGTCATCGAGGCCGGCAAGCAGGGCATCAAGCCGGGCGCCAAGCTCACCGTCGATCCCGGCCAGTGGACCGAGGGCGCCGAGCTGAGCTTCCAGTGGCTGGCCGACGGCGAGCCGATCGCGGGAGCGACCGGCGAGCAGTTCCACCTCACCGGCAAGTACAAGGGCAAGACGATCACCGTCCGGGTGACCGGCACGCTCGAGGGCCACGAGCCCGCCACCGCGGTCTCGGAGGGCGTCAGGATCTGACGCGACCCGCCCGCGCCGACGGCCCCGCCATTCCTCCGGAGTGGCGGGGCCGTCGCCGTCCCGCCAGACTGTCGGGATGGTAGAACTCGAGACGTGGCTTGGGACGTGGGGCGATCACCTCTGGACCTGAATCGTGCTGCCGATCGTCGCCGCGCTTGGCCTGTACCTCACGGTCCGCTCCGGCGTCGTGCAGATCCGGCTCCTCCCGGAGATGTTCCGGACGCTCTCGGATAAGACACCGCGCGACGCGGACGGAAAGCCGCAGTCGGTGTCGTCGTTCCAGGCGTTCACCATGTCGGCCGCGTCGCGCGTCGGCACCGGCAACATCGCCGGCGTCGCGACGGCCATCGCGATCGGCGGCCCTGGGGCGGTGTTCTGGATGTGGCTGATGGCCGCGATCGGCGCCGCCTCCGCCTTCGCGGAGTCCTCCCTCGCCCAGCTGTTCAAGGTGCGCGACAGCCAGGGCTTCCGGGGCGGTCCCGCGTACTACATGGCGAAGGGACTCGGTGCGCGCTGGATGGGCGTCGTCTTCGCTGTCATCCTGATCTTCTGCTTCCCGTTCGCGTTCAGCGCGCTGCAGGCGAACACGATCGCGATCACCTCTGCGAGCGCGATCGAGACGATGACAGGGGTGGGCGGCGAGTGGCTGCCGCTGATCATCGGTCTGGTGACGGCCGCGCTGACGGCGCTGGTCGTGTTCGGCGGCGTGCGGCGCATCGCGGAGGTGACGCAGGTCCTCGTCCCGGTCATGGCGCTCGCCTATCTGCTGCTGGGGCTTGCCGTCGCGGTCGTCAACATCGAGCAGCTGCCGGGCGCCTTCGCGTCGATCTTCACGCAGGCCTTCGGCTTCAACCAGGTTCCCCGTCTTCACGCGAGACCTGCTTCCCGACGTGAAGGGGATCACCTGCTGGGAGGATTCGCTGTCGGTGACCGGTCCGTTGGACGTCGTCACGCGCCGCCGTCAGTCGGAGAAGCATCGCGACCACCTGCACACGCGCGGTTCGTGATCCGCACCGGACCCGGATCCGTCGTCGTGCGACTCACAGCGTGCGCCGGATCGGGTCCGGTAATGTCGGGGGGATACCGGCGGAAGTGCGCTGGTGAGAGCTGAATAGGGAGGTCGCTGTGGATATCGATCTGGGGCTGCTGCGGACGGTCGAGCGCGAGAAGGAGATCCCGTTCGAGGAACTCGTTCGGATCATCGAGCAGGCGATTCTGACCGCATACGGCAAGCACACTTCGCAGAGCGGCGAGGTGCCCGAGGGCGCTCGCGCTCAGCTCGACCGCAAGACCGGTCACGTCGGCATCTTCCTGCCCGTCCATGACGATGAGGGCGCGGTGATCGGCGAGGAGGAGACGACTCCCGAGAACTTCGGTCGCATCGCGGCCTACGCCGCGAAGCAGGTCATCAGCCAGCGCCTGCGCGACATCGCCGACGACGCGGTGCTCGGCGAGTTCCGCGGCAAGGAGGGCGACATCGTGGCCGGCGTGATCCAGCAGGGGCCGAACCCCCGCATGATCCACGTCGACCTCGGCTCGGTCGAGGCGATCCTGCCCCCCGAGGAGCAGGTTCCGGGCGAGGAGTACCGCCACGGTTCGCGCCTGCGCGTGTACGTGACGAGCGTCTCGAAGGGGACGAAGGGCCCGCAGATCACTGTCTCGCGCACTCACCCGGGTCTCGTCCGGAAGCTGTTCGCGCTCGAGGTGCCCGAGATCGCCGGCGGTCTCGTCGAGATCGTGGCGCTCGCCCGCGAGGCCGGTCACCGCACGAAGATCGCCGTCATCGCCAAGGACCCGTCGATCAACGCCAAGGGCGCGTGCATCGGCGAGCTCGGCCGTCGCGTTCGCGCGGTGACCGAGGAGCTCAGCGGCGAGAAGATCGACATCGTCGACTTCGATGCCGAGCTGGCGAAGTTCGTCGCCAACGCGCTGTCGCCGGCGAAGGTCACGTCGAGCTTCGTGCTCGACGCGAACACCAAGGCCGTGCGTGCGCTGGTGCCCGACTACCAGCTGTCGCTCGCGATCGGCAAGGAGGGCCAGAACGCCCGCCTCGCCGCGAAGCTCACGGGCGCCAAGATCGACATCCAGCCGGACAGCATCCTCGAAGAGGCCTGACGGCTTCGACTCGCTTCGCTCGGTCAGCCCGTTTCGACTCCGCTTCGCTCCGCTCAACGACCGGGGTGGAGACAGGGTCGTCCGACCGCAGCGACCCGCGGAGCGACTCTGTAGTGACGTCCGCGGGTTCTACCCTTGTGCGAGCGCAGCGAGCGTGGAGCGAAGCGACCCCGCAGCGCGAAGCGCTGCCTCCCGCGGAGCGTAGCGACGTGGTGTGCCTCGCCGAGTGGCATCCGCGAAGCGGGTGCCCGAGCGCGTGGGACGCGCGAGCGGAGCGAGCTATGAGAACATCCGCGAAGCGGGTGCCCGAGTGTGTGGGACGGCGAGCGAAGCGAGCAGAAAGGGAGGTGTAACATGGAACCCGTACGGACGTGCGTCGGCTGTCGCACGCGTGCCCCCCGAACCGCTCTGATCAGAGTTGTTTCGCGCGGTCTCGAGCTTGTCATCGATGAGCGGAAGGCGGCTCCCGGGCGGGGCGCGTGGCTTCATCCCTCTCGCGAGTGCGCGGAGAACGCCCTCAGGCGCCGCGCCTTCGGACGAGCATTGCGTGTGTCGGGCCCGCTTGACACGCAGACCTTCGAGGAATGGCTGAACGGCTATGGAAACAAAGTGAACGGCTCGAAATGAGACCCGTCCGCCTTTAGAGGTCTGCCCTGTCCGGGGCAGGCCGCCCAGACAGGAGAATTGTGGCAAAACCACGCGTACATGAGATCGCTGCGGAGATCGGCGTCGACAGCAAGGTCGCCCTGGCGAAGCTCAAGGAGCTCGGCGAGTTCGTGAAGAGCCCGTCGTCGACGATCGAGCCGCCGGTCGCGCGCAAGCTGCGCGCCGCCTTCGAGGCCGATGGGGCGAAGCCCTCGGCCGACAAGCCCGCGGCTCCGGCGAAGCCCGCCGGTCGCCCCGGTCCGGCCCGCGCGACCTCCGCGAAGCCCGGCGCCCCGGCCAAGCCGGCGGCACCCAAGGCCGAGCAGGCGCCTGCCGCGCCCGCGCCGGCTCCGGCTCCGGCCCCGGCTTCCACCCCGGCTCCGGCTCCGACCCCGGCGGCGGAGAAGCCGGCCGCGGCTGCGCCGTCCGACGCGCCCAAGCCCGGTGGCCCGCGCCCCGCGCCCAAGCCCGGTGGCCCGCGTCCCGGCAACAACCCGTTCGCCTCGGCGCAGGGCATGGGGCAGCGCCCCGCCGGCCCGCGTCCCGGCAACAACCCCTTCGCTTCCGCGCAGGGCATGGGCCAGCGCCCGTCGCCCGGCAACATCCCGAAGCCCCAGCCGCCGCGTCCCGGTGCACCCCGTCCGGGTGCCCCGCGCCCCGGTGGTCCCGGCGGCGCCGGTCGTCCGGGTCGTCCCGGTGGCGGCGGCGGTCGTCCCGGCGCGCCGTTCCAGCAGCGTCCGGGTGGTCCCGGTCGTCCCGGTGGTGGCGGCGGCTTCCGTCCCGGCGGTGCGCCCGGTGGCGCGCCCGGCGGCGGCTTCCCCGGTCGTCCCGGCCCCGGTGGCCGCGGACGCGGCGGCACGGCCGGCGCGTTCGGCAAGGGCGGCGGCAAGTCGAAGCAGCGCAAGTCGCGTCGCGCGAAGCGCCAGGAATTCGAGATGCGGTCGGCGCCCGTCGTCGGCGGCGTCAACGTCCAGAAGGGCAACGGCGAGGTCATCCGTCTCCGCCGCGGCGCGTCCATCTCGGACTTCGCCGACAAGCTCGAGGCCCTGCGCGGCTACGTCGTGCAGCCCGGAACGCTCGTCACCATCCTGTTCAACCTGGGTGAGATGGCGACCGCGACCGAGTCGCTCGACGAGGCAACGTTCGAGGTGCTGGGCGAGGAGCTCGGCTACAAGATCCAGATGGTCTCGCCCGAGGACGAGGACAAGGAGCTCCTCGAGGGCTTCGGTCTCGACCTCGAGCAGGAGCTGCTGGATGAGGACGAGGACGACCTCGAGATCCGTCCGCCGGTCGTGACCGTCATGGGCCACGTCGATCACGGTAAGACGCGACTGCTCGACGCGATCCGGAAGACCAATGTGGTCGAGGGTGAGGCCGGTGGCATCACCCAGCACATCGGTGCGTACCAGATCTGGACGGAGCACGAGGAGATCGAGCGCGCGATCACCTTCATCGACACCCCGGGTCACGAGGCGTTCACCGCCATGCGTGCCCGTGGTGCGCAGGTGACCGACATCGCGATCCTCGTGGTCGCGGCTGACGACGGCATCATGCCGCAGACGGTCGAGGCGCTGAACCACGCCCAGGCCGCCGGTGTGCCGATCGTCGTCGCGGTGAACAAGGTCGACAAGCCGGAGGCGAACCCCGCCAAGGTGCGTCAGCAGCTCACCGAGTACGGCCTCGTCGCCGAGGAGTACGGCGGCGACGTCATGTTCGTCGACGTGTCGGCCCGCCAGGGCACCGGCATCCAGGACCTGCTCGACGCCGTGCTGCTCACGGCCGACGCGGGTCTGGACCTCACGGCCAACCCGAACAAGGCCGCGCGCGGTGTCGCGATCGAGGCGAAGCTCGACAAGGGCCGCGGTTCGGTTGCCACGGTGCTCATCCAGTCGGGAACGCTGCGCGTCGGCGACGCGATCGTCGCGGGCACTGCCTACGGCCGTGTGCGCGCCATGATCGACGAGAACGGCGACCACGTCGAGGAGGCCTGGCCTTCGCGTCCCGTGCAGGTGCAGGGTCTGAACTCGGTGCCGCGCGCCGGCGACACGTTCATCGTGACCGAAGAGGACCGCACCGCCCGCCAGATCGCCGAGAAGCGTGAGGCCGCCGAGCGCAACGCCCAGCTGGCCAAGGCCCGCAAGCGCATGTCGCTCGAGGACTTCACCCGCGCTCTCGAAGAGGGCAAGGTCGAGTCGCTCAACCTCATCATCAAGGGCGACGTGTCGGGTGCCGTCGAGGCGCTCGAGGAGTCGCTGCTCAAGATCGAGGTCGACGACAGCGTCCAGCTGCGCATCATCCACCGCGGTGTGGGTGCCGTCACCGAGTCGGATGTGAACCTGGCGACGATCGACAACGCGATCGTCATCGGCTTCAACGTCCGTCCCGATGCGAAGGCCCGCGAGGCCGCGTCCCGTGAGGGCGTGGACATCCGGTTCTACTCGGTCATCTACAACGCGATCGACGACGTCGAGCAGTCCCTCAAGGGCATGCTCAAGCCGGAGTTCGAGGAGAAGCAGTCGGGCGTCGCGGAGATCCGCGAGGTCTTCCGCTCCTCCAAGTTCGGCAACATCGCCGGTGTCATCGTCCGCTCGGGCACGATCACCCGCAACGCCAAGGCGCGGGTCATCCGCGACGGCGTCGTGGTGGCCGACGGCCTGGCGATCGAGTCGCTGCGTCGCTTCAAGGACGACGTCACCGAGGTGCGCACGGACTACGAGGCCGGTATCGGCCTCGGTAAGTTCAACGACATCCAGATCGGCGACGAGATCGAGACGACCGAGATGGTCGAGAAGCCGCGCTCCTGACGGAGCGGGCTCTGAGAAACTGGCCCTGGTGGGTGGCCCCGGCCGCCCACCGGGGCCACTTCGTTACGAAGCAACGCACCTCGTCCTCGACGGGGGCACGTAGGAGGAGGACACCATGGCTGGTCACGAACGACAGGCGAGGCTCTCGGACCGGATCCGGGTGATCCTGGCGGAGCGGCTCGACAAGGGACTGCGCGACCCGCGGCTCGGCTTCGTGACGATCACCGAGGTGCGCGTGACGGGCGACCTGCAGCACGCGTCGGTGTTCTACACGGTGTACGGCTCCGACGAGGAGCGCGAGTCGAGCGCAGCCGCGCTGAAGGCCGCGACCGGGATGCTCCGCACCGAGGTGGGGCGCCAGCTCAACACGCGCCTGACGCCCACACTGGAGTTCATCCCGGATGCGCTTCCCGAGACGGCCGGGCACCTCGACGACCTGCTGCGTCAGGCGCGCGAGCGCGACGAGGCGGTGGCGGGGATCGCCGCGGCGGCACAGTACGCCGGCGACGCGGACCCCTACGTCAAGCCGCGCGAGGCCGACGACGACGAGGACTGACGCGGGGCGTCAGCTCCGCGGCAGGTGAAGCACGCCGTCCTCGGCCTCCACGAGGCCGTCGTCCAGCAGGCTCAGGATCGCCCGGTCGCGCTGGAGCGCATCCGGCCAGTCGGGCAGCACCGCCTCCTGGGGGAGCGCTCCGCCCTCCCGCAGCGCGCGCAGGACGGCGCCGCGGGCCTGGCGATCGCTTCCCTCGTACTTCGCCTGGCGGCGCCGCAGGTCCGGGGTCTCCGGCCGTCCGGCGTTCAGCCAGGCGCACAGGTCCTGCACGGGGCACTCGTCGCACCGCGGTGACCGGGCCGTGCAGATCACGGCGCCGAGCTCCATCGCCGCCGCGTTGACGACCGCCGCCTCGGCTTCGGCGACGGGCAGAAGCGCCGCCATGTCGTCGAGGTCCCGCCGGCTCGGGGGTGCGGGCTGGGCGCGTCCGTGCACGGCGCGCGCGATAACCCGGCGCGTGTTCGTGTCGACAACGGGGTGGCGGTCGCCGTACGCGAATGCCGCCACGGCACGCGCGGTGTAGTCGCCGATGCCGGTGAGCGCGAGCAGCGCGTCGACGTCCCGCGGCACAACGCCGTCGTGCCGGTCGCGGATCTCCGCCGCCGCGCGGTGAAGCCACAGCGCGCGCCGCGGGTAGCCGAGGTTCGCCCACTGCTTCACTGCCTCGGCCGGCGCATCCGCGGCAAGCGCTGCGGGTGTCGGCCAGCGCTCGAGCCACGCCTCGAGCCGCGGGATGACGCGGGAGACAGGCGTCTGCTGCAGCATGAACTCGCTGACGAGCACACCCCACGCCCCGAACCCCGGCGCCCGCCACGGCAGGTCGCGCTTCTCGCGCGCGTACCAGGGGATCAGGCGCGCGGCGAGCGGGTGAGCGGGCATCCCTCCAGCGTAGGCGGGCGCCCTTGTCGAGCGGATGAAGCTCAGGCGGTCCGGATCATCGGGACGTGCGGGATGCCGTCCTCGAGGAACTCCGGTCCGTCGGTCGCGAACCCGAAGCGGGCGTACCAGCCGGCGAGGTGGGCCTGCGCGTCAAGCCGCACCGTCTGACCCTCGCAGAGGTCGAGCGCGCGGCGCATAAGCTCGGCGGCGACGCCCTTGCCGCGTGCGCTGACAGCCGTGGCGACGCGGCCGATCCGCCGATCCGGACCGTCGGACAGCAGCCGCAGCGTCGCGGCGACCTCGGTGCCGTCGGTCGCCCAGAACTGGATCGCGGTGGGCTCGACGTCGCGGCCGTCGAGCTCGGGATACGCGCACTCCTGCTCGACGACGAACACGTCGACCCGCAGCCGCAGGATGGCGTAGAGCGTGAGGGCGGGCAGGTCGGCGGTCGGGGCGGAGTGATACTCGAGCACCGATTCAGCCTAGGGGCGTTACGCAACCGTGACGGCCCGGCGTGAAGGGCGCAGGGGTTGCGGAGCAAGACCAGATGAAGCATCGTCGCACGAAGTGACGCCCACCCAAGGGGGAAACCATGAACGACATCCGCACGCGTCGCCCCGCCGTGATCCTCGGCGGCGCGATCTGTCTGCTGGCCCTCGCCGGCTGCTCCACGCCGGTCGAGGCCCCGGGAGCGACGGCCACGTCGACGCCCGCTCCCGAGACCAGCGCTCCGGTCGAGACACCGAGCACGGAGCCGACGCCGACCGAGACCACCGAGCCATCGCAGCAGCCGCAGGAGCCGGGCGACGTCGAGTCGTGGACCATCTCGGAGGAGGCCGTCGGGCCGTTCGAGCTCGGAATGCCGTGGGAGGAGACCGTCGCGCTCGCGGAGGAGCTCGGCTGGGACACGAGCAACGCCGGGGCCACGGAGGGCTGCGCGGCGTTCGTCGGCGCGCCCCTGGAGGCCGGGGTCGAGATGTACGCGTGGAACTACGACGGAGTCACCGCCGACATCTCGGTGTCGGCGCTGCCCGAGGTGGCGACGGCCGGACCTGCCACCGCGGAGGGGATCACGGTGCAGAGCATGTTCGCGGATGTGCGCGCGGCCTATCCCGACGCGATGGAGGGTGAGCAGCCGATCGCGGGTCACCCCTACCTGGTGGTCGACGCCGATGCCGCCGGCAACGCGATGTACGTCGCCGCCGACGGGGAGTTCATCGATCTCATCTCTGTCAACAGCCTCGGCACCGTCCCGTACGAGCACTGCTGAGCTGCATCGGCGCCGCGGCGCGGGGCACGTACCCTGGAGGGTATGCGTCCCGCGTCCGGCATCCTGCTCGTCGACAAGCCGGGCGGGATCACCAGCCATGACGTGGTCGCCCGCTCGCGCCGCGCGTTCGGCACCCGCAAGATCGGCCATGCCGGCACGCTCGACCCGATGGCCACCGGGCTGCTCGTGCTCGGCATCGAGGGCGCGACCCGCCTGCTGACCTACCTCGTCGGCCTCGACAAGACCTACGCCGCGACGATCTGGCTCGGCGCGGCGACGACGACGGACGACGCGGAGGGAGAGGTCGTCTCGACGGCCAATCCGGATGCGCTGACCGCGGTCACGGACGAGCGGATCGCCGCGGGAGTGGCCGCTCTGACGGGCCGGATCTCGCAGGTGCCGAGCACGTTCTCGGCCATCAAGGTCGACGGCAAGCGCGCGTACGACCTCGCCCGCTCGGGCCAGGACGTCGAGCTCAAGGCGCGCGAGGTCACGATCGACAGGTTCGAGGTGCACGGCACGCGGCGGGGGGATGGCGCCATCGATCTGGATGTGACCGTCGACTGCTCGTCCGGCACGTACATCCGGGCGCTCGCGCGGGACCTCGGAGCGGGTCTCGGCGTCGGCGGCCACCTGACGATGCTGCGACGCACGCGCATCGGCCCGTTCGCTCTCGCCGACGCGCACGACCTCGAGGCGCTCGCCGACCAGCCGGCGCTGCTCGACCCCGCCGAGGTCGCCGCCCGCGTCCTCGGGCGCCTCGACGTCACGGCCGACGAGGCCCGAGACCTGCGCCACGGAAAGCGGCTCGAGGGCGCGGCCGCGCGTATCGAGGGGCAGAACGCGGCCGCCATCGACCCGGATGGCGTGCTGGTCGGCATCGTCGAGCGGCGGGGCGCCGCGCTGAAGAGCGCAATGAACATGCCGGAGGTGCAGGCGTGATCCTGTGGTTCACCGTCATCCAGCTCGTCGTGGCGGTCGCTGCGGGGCTCCTGGGGGTTGTGCTCGGGCTCGCCGGCAGGCGCCCGAGCGACCTCTCCGTCGGGGCCCTCGCCCTCGTCGAGCTGCTGCTGATCATCCAGGTCGTCGTCGCGATCGTGGCGCCCTTCGCCGGGAACCCGCCCACGGGCAGCGTGCTGGAGTTCTGGACGTACCTCGTCTCGGCCGTGCTGCTTCCCGCCGCCGGCGTCGGATGGGCGCTGATCGAGCGCAGCCGCTGGAGCACCGTGATCATGGGCATCGTCGCGCTGTCGGTGGCAGTGATGGTGTGGCGCATGCAGGTGATCTGGACCATCCAGGTCGCCTGACCCCCGGCTCGCGCCCGGGATGGCGCGCCTAGACTGGACAGCGCTATGATCGCGCCCGTCGAAACGTCCTCGCACCCCACGCCAGCCCGCCGCATGACCGGCATCGGCCGGGTGCTCGTCATCGTCTACGCCGTCATGGCGCTCGCCGCCACGGGGCGCTCGTTCGTCCAGATCGCCGAGCGCTTCCACGAGGCGCCGCTCGCGTACTCCCTCTCGGCCGCGTCCGCCGTCGTCTACGTGCTCGCCACGCTCGCGCTGGTGTTCTCGCGCCGCTCGGGCTGGTACGCGGTCGCGTGGGTCGCGATCGGGTTCGAGCTCGTCGGCGTGCTTGCCATCGGCACGCTCTCGATTGTGCTTCCCGAACTGTTCCAGCACCCGACGGTGTGGTCGCAGTACGGCATCGGATACGTCTTCATCCCGCTCGTGCTGCCGTTCTTCGGCCTCTGGTGGCTGATCACCCACCGCGTCGCCCGGCCGGCCGCGCGTGATGCGGCCCTCGTCGAGGCGACCCGATGATCCTGTTCGAGAACGTCGAGGACATCCCGGCCGGCTTCGGCCAGACCGTGATCGCGATCGGCAAGTTCGACGGCGTCCACGCGGGGCACCGCGCGCTGATCGAGAAGATGCTGGTGGATGCCGCGTCGACCGACGCGCGCACCGTCGCGGTGACGTTCGACCGCAACCCGCTCGCCATCATCGCGCCCGAACGCTGCCCCCGCCCCCTCGTCGGGGTCGACCAGAAGATCGACCTGCTCGGGCGCACAGGAATCGACGCCACGCTCATGCTGCGCTTCGACGAGGAGCTCGCCGCCGAGGAGCCGGAGGCCTTCGTCCGACGCGTGATCGTCGCCGGGCTGCACGCGCGCCGCGTGCTCGTCGGCAGCGACTTCCGGTTCGGGCGCGGCGGGACCGGCGACGTCGCTCTGCTGCAGCGGATGGGCGAGGATCTCGGGTTCGAGGTCGAGGAGGTCGCCGACGTCGTGAGCGCCGGCGACGGCCGCCGGGTGTCGTCCACCTGGATCCGCGAGCTGCTGGACGCGGGCGACGTCGAGCGCGCGGCGAAGCTGCTCGGGCGCTTCCCGAGCGTGACCGGCGACGTCGTCCACGGCCTCGAGCGCGGCCGCCAGCTGGGATTCCCCACCGCCAACCTGTCGCCCGATGCCGAGGGCTACGTGCCCGCCGACGGCGTCTACGCGGGCTGGCTCATAGAGCGCTCACCCGAGGGAGTGCTGCGATCCGGCGTCCGTTATCCCGCGGCGATCTCGATCGGCACGAACCCGACGTTCGACGACGTCGAGCTGCGCCAGGTCGAGGCGTACGTCCTCGACGAGACCGACCTCGACCTCTACGACCGCCGGGTCGAGATCGAATTCGTCGCGCGCATCCGCGGCATGGTGGCGTTCGAAGGCGTCGACAAGCTCATCGAGCAGATGACGGATGACGTCACCCGCGCCCGGCTTGTGCTGACGTCTACTTAGATTTCTTGGCCGCGCGCTGATCGATCGCGGGTTTTTTTCTGGCCGCGCGCGGATCGATCACTCGCCCCGACGCTCCGCGCCGGGGCTCGCGCTCGATGTGACGTCGCTTCGCTCCGTCCGGGCGCGCTGGTGGGCCGCATCGGCGGCACGCTCACTTCGTTCGCACATGGGGTGCTCCGGTGAGGGCTTTCATGGCTCGTGATCGATGGGCTGTCGCTTCGCTCCATCCGGGCGCGCTGGTGGGCCGCATCCGCGGCACGCTCACTTCGTTCGCACGGGGTTGCAGTCCGGTTGTCGAGCGAGCGAAGCGAGTCGAGACGACCTGCCGCCGCTATGCGATCGGGCCCTGGCCCCGTGCGAGCGCGCCAGCGCGAGCGTTCGGGCCCATGGCCCGCCACCTCACGCCCTCGATGGAGCGAAGCGACAGCGTCCGCAGCCGCGAGTGGCATCCGCGAAGCGGGTGCCCGAGCGGATGCGGGAGGCGTGAGCGATCAATAACTGCTGCGGTCCTCCGCGGCGGTGCCCTCGCGGCCCTCGGCGCGGGCACGCAGCTCGCCGAGGATCGTGGCGCTCGCGCTGGTGCCGAGGCGCGTCGCGCCCGCCTCCAGCATGGCGATCGCCGAGTCGAGGCCGCGCACGCCGCCGGAGGCCTTCACCTGGACGGCGGGGGAGACGCTCTCGCGCATCAGGGTGACGTGCTCGACCGTGGCGCCGCCGCCCGCGAAACCGGTGGAGGTCTTCACGAACGTCGCGCCGGCCGTCTCGGTGAGTCGGCTTCCGCGCGCGATCTGCTCGAGGTCGAGGTAGCTCGTCTCGAGGATCACCTTGGTGACGAAGCCGCCCTCGGACGAGCGACCCCCCGCAGCCTCGACCACCGCAGCGATGTCGGCCGCGACCAGATCATCCTCGCCCGAGCGCAGGGCGCCGATGTGCACGACCATGTCGAACTCGGTTGCGCCGTCGTCCTTCGCGCGCTGGAGCTCGGCGACCTTCGCGGCCGTCGACGTGGTGCCGTGCGGGAAGCCGATCACGGTGCCCACCGCGACGCCCGTGCCGTCGAGGCGGCGCACGGCGTAGGCGATGTCGGACGGGCGCACGCACACGCTGAACACGCCCCACTCGGCGGCGATGTCGAGCTCGCGGTCGACGTCGGCGCGGGTGAAGTCCGGCTTCAGGATCGCGTGGTCGATGGTGGCGGCGACGGCGCGCTCGGTCAGCTCGATGCTCATGCCTCCAGCCTACGTCTCCGGCGTTGCGGGAATACCCCAGGGGGGTATGCTGGTTCTTGTCCAGGACCGACGAAAGGAAGCACCATGAGCACCACCACCACCTATCTCGTCCAGGGCATGACGTGCGGGCACTGCGCCCAGACCGTCGCCGCCGGTATCCAGTCGCTCGACGCCGTCACGGCCGCAGACGTCGATCTCGAGGCGGGCACGGTCGCCGTCGAGTCGGCCGGCCCGATCGCGGACGAGGACGTCGCCGCGGCCGTCGCGGAGGCGGGCTACACCTTCGGAGGCCGGTCATGAGCGGCACGGTGCAGGATCGGCGCGACGTCGTCCTCGACATCCAGGGGATGACCTGTGCAAGCTGCGTCGCGCGCGTCGAGAAGCGGCTGCAGCTCGTTCCCGGCGTTGAGGCGGCGGTGAACCTCGCGACCGAGTCGGCGAAGGTTCAGGCGCCGGCAGGCATCGGCGACGAGACGCTGGTCGAGGCCGTCAAGTCCGCGGGCTACGACGCCACCGTGCGTCGTGCCGCGGCCCCGGTCGCGCACCACGCACACGAGGGCGGCGCGCACGAGGATCACGAGGGCCACGAGGATCATTCGGGTCACGTGCACGACGTCGAGGACGTCGCGGGGGAGACGCCGCTGCGCACCCGACTGATCGTGGCCGCCGTGCTGAGCGTGCCGATCCTGCTGGTCTCGATGATCATGCCGCTGCAGTTCCCGGGCTGGCAGTGGGCGATGCTCGCGCTCAGCCTGCCCGTTGTGCTCTGGGCGGGATGGCCGTTCCACCGCGCCACGCTGCGCAACGCGCGCCACGGGGCCGCGACGATGGACACCCTGATCACGCTCGGCACCATGGCGGCGCTGCTCTGGAGCGCCTGGGTCACGGTCACCGGCGGCATGCACGTGTACTTCGAGGTCGCGGCGGTCGTCACGACGTTCCTGCTGCTCGGACGCTTCATCGAGCAGCGTTCGAAGCGCCGCGCCGGCGCCGCCCTGCGGTCGCTGATCGACCTCGGCGCGCGCGAGGTCGTGCTCGCCGCGCCCGACGGCCGCGACGGGGAGACGATCCCGGTAGAGCGGCTGCACCCCGGTGACCGCTTCGTCGTGCGCCCCGGCGGCACGATCGCCACGGATGGTGTCGTGGAGGCAGGCGAGGCGGCGATCGACGCCAGCATGCTGACCGGCGAGTCGGTGCCTGTCGCGGCGGGCCCAGGCGCGGCGGTCACGGGCGGCACCATCGCGACCGACGGTCGGCTGGTCGTCCGCGCGACAGCGGTCGGAGCCGAGACGCGTCTCGCCCGGATCGCCGCGCTCGTCGAGGATGCGCAGGCGGGCAAGTCGCGCATCCAGCGGCTCGCCGACCGGATCTCCGGAGTGTTCGTCCCCGTCGTGATCGGGCTCGCCGTCCTCACCCTCGTCGGCTGGCTGATCGCGGGGCAGGGCCTCGAGGCGGGCTTCGTCGCCGCCGTCGCGGTGCTGATCATCGCATGCCCCTGTGCGCTCGGGCTCGCAACACCCGTCGCGATCCTGGTCGGCACCGGGCGCGGCGCGCAGCGTGGCATCCTGATCACCGGTCCCGAGGCGATCGAGAGCGCCGGACGCATCGACACGGTCGTGCTCGACAAGACCGGCACGGTGACGAGCGGGCGGATGACCGTCCACGACGTTGTGCTCGGGCGCGGCGCCGACCGCGACGAGGTGCTGCGGATCGCCGCGGCGCTGGAGTCGGGATCGGAGCACCCGATCGCCCGCGCGATCGTCGCGGCCGCCGACGACGGCGCCGAACTGCCGGCCGTGACCGGCTTCCGCAACCACGCCGGGCACGGGGTGACGGGAACGGTGGACGGCCGCGATGCGTTCGCCGGGGGTCTGAAGCTCGCCGCCGCGCGCGGTGCGCGTGTGCCGGACGACCTCGCCGCCGTCGCGCGGGACGCCGCCTCGACCGTGGTGATCGTCGGCTGGGCCTCGGTCGCGGGGATGAGCCCCACGGCGCGCGCGGCCATCCTCGTCGGCGACACGGTGCGGGACGACAGCCGCGAGGCCATCACGGGCCTGCGCGACCTCGGGCTCGACGTCGTGCTGCTGACCGGCGACGGCGAGGGCGTCGCGCGGGCGGTGGCCGACGAGGTCGGAATCCAGACCGTCATCGCGGGGGTCTCGCCCGAGGGGAAGGTCGACGAGATCCGGCGACTGCAGGAGAGCGGACGCCGCGTCGCGATGGTCGGAGACGGCGTGAACGACGCCGCGGCTCTCGCCACCGCCGACCTCGGCATCGCCATGGGCGGCGGCACGGACGCCGCGATGCACGCCAGCGACATCACCCTTGTACGCGACTCGCTCACCGCGGCGGGGGACGCCGTGCGGCTCTCGCGCCGCGTGCTCGCGATCATCCGCGGCAACCTGTTCTGGGCGTTCGGCTACAACGTCGCGGCGATCCCGCTCGCGGCGCTGGGCCTGCTCACCCCGATGGTCGCCGGAGCCGCGATGGCGTTCTCGAGCGTGTTCGTGGTGCTGAACAGCCTGCGCCTGCGCTCGTTCCGCTGACGGCACGGGCCCGGGACGGGTCGGCGCTGTCGACACCACGGGCGGTGAGGCAGGATGGGGCAATGCGCTCCCACCGCCTCGCCGCCCGTGTCTCCGTCATCGGCGCGCTCGCACTGGCGACCGTCGGCCTCGCGGCATGCCAGCCGACGCCGGGGCCGACCGGGAGCCCGGCCGCCTCGGAGCAGCCGACGTCGAGCGCCGCCCCCAGTGGGCAGCCGAGCACCGCGCCCACGAGCCCCGCGCCGAGCACGTCCGCCACGCCGACCCCGACGGCGACCGCCGGTGCCGGAGGGCTTCCCGCCGACTGCGGCCAGGCCTACTCCGCGCAGACGCAGGACTGGCTGTACGACGCGTTCGGCCAGCTGAACCCTGCGGAGGCGTCTCAGGTGCCGAGCTCGAAGGTCGTCGACCTGCTCGACGTGATCCAGGGCGCGCCGAACCTCAACTGCTACTGGACGCCGCCGGGCGAGACGGCCCTCGTCTCGAACGCCGCGATCGTCCCCGCGCAGCACAAGCAGTTCGTCCGCGACGTGCTGACGCAGAACTTCCCGGGCTGCGACGCGACCGGCGACACCGTCGACTGCGAGCGGCAGGGCGAGCAGCAGCAGGGCGTGATCGAGTTCGAGCGCGTGGTGCTGCGGGGCGACATGATGCTCACGACCTACGCGATGAACGCCGACGAGGCACTCGTCGACGAGGCCGTCGCCGACATGCTCGCGCACCTGCCCGGCTGATCCGGATCATCCGCCGCATCGCTCCCGTCACCTCCGTCGAGGCGCATCGGCGATTGCGCGTCGTCCCGGGGCGGGGCATGCCCTAGACTGGCCGCACAGGTTCCCACCGCCCGTCGCGTCCATCGACGTCCGAGAGATCCTCTCGCAGGCCGGTGCACGTGCCCCGGGTGGGAACCGCGTCCGTCTGACCGCATCGCGGAAGCGAATCGGTCCGCGCTGTCGTCATCTCGACGGCGCAGCGGGCGCCACGCACGACTTCGACCGCCGGCCAAGCCGCCTCGGTCACGATGGTCTCTACGCTCAGGAGGAGCATGCCGACCACGGCACCCGCGCGACAGCGCAGAAAGTCCTCGTCCGCTCGCCGCGATGACGAGGCCCCCCTCATCCCGATCCTCGCCCGCAAGGTGCGCGAGGTCGAGGCGAAGGCCCAGCGCGGCAAGCTGGGCCCCACGAACCGCACAAAGTTCCAGGTGATCGCGTTCCTCGTGCGCGAGGAGCGCGCCCGCGTCAAGGCCGACACCGAGGTCACCGACGCCGTCCGCGCCGAGCTGCTCAAGCGGCTCGACGGGGTGGCGACGATCCTCGCCAAAACGGCCGCGCGCGACACGTCGCTCATCCAGCTGCTCGAGGTCGACCAGGCCACGTCGCCGGTCGCGCGCCGGATGCGTCGCGACTGGCTGCTCGAGTCGGGCGCCGAGCTCGCTCCCGAGGAGCTCGTGATCGCCGACGTGAAGCCGCTGGTGCAGACGTCCCTCGTGCCGCCCGCCGCGGCCGAGCGTCAGGTCACACCGCCGCAGATCGAGGCGCGCATCGAGTCGAACCCGTTCCTCGCCCCCGACCTCGCGCACCGCGTCGGCGGCCCGACTCCGCGTCGTCGCCTCGACGGCTGGGAGCTCATGGGCCCGCTGTACAAGGCGTTCGAGCAGGGTGCGGGCGGGGGCGCCGCCACCATGCCGCTGCCCGAGGTGCCCGAGTTCGACCGCCTCTCGCCCAAGGGGCTCGAGATCATGGCGCACCAGTCGCGCTTCCTCGAGGCCGTGCGCGCGGGGCACCGCACCTTCCTGCTCGCCGACGAGCCGGGCCTCGGCAAGACCGCGGAATCGGTGCTCGCCGCCTCCGTCGCGAACGCGTACCCCATCGTCGCGATCGTCCCGAACGTCGTGAAGATGAACTGGGCGCGCGAGGTCGAGCGCTGGACACCCCACCGCCGCGCGACCGTGATCAACGGCGACGGCGACGACATCGACGCCTTCGCCGACGTGTTCATCGTGAACTACGAGATCCTGGATCGTCACCTCGGCTGGCTCGCCAAGATCGGCCTGCGCGGCATGGTCGTCGACGAGGCGCACTTCATCAAGAACCTCACCTCGCAGCGCTCGCAGAATGTGCTCGCGCTCGCGGCGAGCATCCGGGAGAACACGCCGGGTGGCGATCCGCTCCTCCTGGCGCTCACGGGAACGCCGCTGATCAACGACGTCGAGGACTTCGACGCCATCTGGCGCTTCCTCGGCTGGACCACCGGCGACAAGCCCGGCCCCGAGCTGATGGAGAAGCTCGACGCCACCGGCCTGACTCCCGCCGACAAGGCGTTCTACCCCGAGGCCCGCGAAGCCGTCATCTCGATGGGCATCGTGCGGCGCCGCAAGAAGGACGTCGCGAAGGACCTGCCGGACAAGCTCGTCGCCGACCTGCCCGTGCAGCTCGACGATGAGTTCGGCCGCAGCATCCGCGAGGCCGAGCGCGAGCTCGCTGCCCGCCTCGTCGCGCGCTACCGCCGGATCATCGACGCCCGCGGCGACCGCGGCCTCGCCCCCGGCGAGATCGACGACGACATCGTGCGCCTCGTCGCGCAGGGCGAGCTGGACGAGTCGAAGGCCGCCGGCACCGCGGGGGACAACGTCTTCACGATGGTGCGACGCATCGGCCAGGCGAAGGCCGGCCTCGCGGCCGACTACGCCGCCCAGCTGCAGCGCTCGGTCGGCAAGGTGGTGTTCTTCGCCAAGCACATCGACGTCATGGACCAGGCCGAGGCGCACTTCAAGGCGGTGGGCGTGAAGAGCGTCTCGATCCGCGGCGAGCAGACCTCCACGGTGCGTCAGGCGGCGATCGACGCGTTCAACAACGACCCGGATGTCGGCATCGCGGTGTGCTCGCTCACCGCCGCCGGCGTCGGCGTCAACCTGCAGGTCGCATCGAACGTCGTCCTCGCCGAGCTCAGCTGGACCGCAGCCGAGCAGACGCAGGCGATCGACCGCGTCCACCGCATCGGACAGGATGAGCCCGTCACAGCGTGGCGCATCATCGCGGCGCACACGATCGACACCAAGATCGCCGAGCTCATCGACCAGAAGCAGGGCCTCGCGGCGCGCGCGCTCGACGGCGAGGCCGTCGACCCGACCTCGAGCGACTCGGTGCAGCTGGCGGCGCTCATGCACGTCCTGCGAGGGGCTCTCTAGCTCCTCAGGCCTGTCGTATCCGCTGGCACGCTGGGTCGCTCTGCGAACGAAGTGAGCGTGCCGCGGATGCGGCCCACCAGCGCGCCCGGACGGAGCGGAGCGACGTCCATCGAGCGCGAGACCCGGCGCGGAGCGTCGGGCGAGGGATCGATCAGCGCGCGGCCAAGAGAGAGTCACCCGCTCGTCACCAGGGGATCCGGGCGACGCCCTTCGGGGGTCATCCGGATCCCCTAGTGTCGAGAGCATGAAGATCGGAATCCTCACGTCCGGAGGTGATTGCCCCGGACTGAATGCGGTCATCCGCGGCATCGTCCTCAAGGGCACCACCACGTACGACCTCGAGTTCGTGGGCATCCGCGACGGCTGGCGCGGCGTCGTCGAAGCGGACTTCTTCCCGCTCACCCGGCACGAGGTCAAGGGCCTCGCGAAGGTCGGCGGCACCATCCTCGGCACGAGCCGCACGAACCCGTATGAGGGCGAGCATGGTGGCGCAGACAACATCAAGGCCACCCTCGCCGAGCACGGCATCGACGGGATCGTCGCGATCGGCGGAGAGGGCACCCTCGCGGCCGCCGAGCGCCTCTCGAAGGACGGCATCAACGTCTTCGGCGTGCCCAAGACCATCGACAACGACCTCGGCGCGACCGACTACTCGTTCGGCTTCGACACGGCCGTGAACATCGCCACCGAGGCGATGGACCGGCTGCGCACCACGGGCGACTCGCACCAGCGGTGCATGGTCGCCGAGGTGATGGGCCGGCACGTCGGCTGGATCGCGCTTCACGCGGGAATGGCCGCCGGCGCCCACGTGATCTGCATCCCCGAGGTGCCGCTGTCCATCGAGGAGATCACCGCCCAGGTGACCTCGGCCCACGAGCGCGGCCGCGCGCCGCTGGTGGTCGTGTCGGAGGGCTTCAAGCTCAAGGGCCAGGAGGAGGCGTACAGCGACAAGGGCCTGGATGCGTTCAACCGCCCCCGCCTCGGCGGCATCAGCGAGGTGCTCGCCCCGGAGATCGAGCGCATCACGGGCATCGAGACCCGTGCGACGGTGCTGGGTCACATCCAGCGCGGCGGTTCGCCCTCGGGCTTCGACCGCGTCCTCGCCACGCGCCTCGGCCTGCACACCGCCGACGCCATCGTCGAGGGCGCCTGGGGTCAGATGGTGGCGCTTCGCGGCACCGACATCGTCCGCGTGGCCTTCGCCGACGCGCTCGGCGAGCTTCACACCGTCCCGCAGTCCCGCTACGAGGAGGCCGCAGCGCTGTTCGGCTGATCGTCCCTTCGAAAGGCTCCCCGGTGCGTGCGGCGCCGGGGAGCCTTTCGGCGTCTACGGCGCGTGCGACGGCGCCTTTCGGCGTGCCGCGGCGGCAGATACGCTCGCGGACATGAGCGACGAGCGGCTGAGCTTCCGGACGACGATCGGCGTTGAGGTGAAGGGTGAGACCTGGAGCTGCGTGGGGATTCCGGGCTCGGTCGAGTTCTTCGGCACGGGCAAAGCGGTACGGGTCGACGCGCAGATCGACGGTCTTCTGCTCGAGAACGTCGGCGCGATGGTCACGGGGACAGGTGGCCACATGGTTTCCCTCAACGCCGGCGTGCGCAAGCGCCTCGGCAAGGACGTCGGCGACACGGTCGACGTGACGGTCCAGCGGCGCTGACGGCGGTCGGGCGCGGGTGCGCCGACGATAGTGTGGCGGCATGCCCCTCGCTCTGATCACGGGTGCCGCGCGCGCCGACAGCATCGCCGCGGGGATCGCGCCTCGGCTGCGGCAGGACGGCTGGACCGTGGTCACGAGCGACCTCTCGTCGGCCGATTACCCGCGCGACCTGTCGGATCCGACGGCGCCGGATGAGCTCATCGCCGCGGTCGTGCGAGATCACGGACCGTGCGACGCGCTCATCCTGAGCCATGCGCACGATGTCGAGACGGGCATCCTCGACACCACCGCGGAGAGCTTCGACGCGCACGTGGCCGTGAACGCCCGCGCCTCGCTTCTGCTCATCGCCGCCTTCGCCCGTCAGGTGCCGGACGGCGGCGGCGCGATCGTCGCCCTGACGAGCGATCACACAACGGGCAACCTGCCGTACGGGGCGTCGAAGGGCGCCCTTGACCGCATCGTGATCTCCGCGGCGCGCGAGCTCGGCCCGCGAGGGATCTCGGCCAACGTCCTCAACCCGGGACCGATCGACACGGGGTGGATGGACGACGACACCCGCACCGCGCTGCGCGACGCCCATCCGCTCGGCCGTCTCGGCACCCCGGCCGACATCGGCGAGTTCGTCGCCTTCCTCGTCTCGCCCGCCGGCCGCTGGGTCTCGGGCCAGCTGCTGCAGGCCGACGGCGGGTTCTCCGCCCGCTACTGACCGCAGCGGAGCCGCGCGGCCGCACCGCCCCCGCGCGGGCACCTGGGTCAGGCGTCGGCGACCCCGAGAACGTCGAAGAGCCAGGCGAGCTGGAAGGCCCGCTCGCGCCACGAGTTGTAGCGGCCGCTGACGCCGCCGTGACCCGCGACCATCTCGCACTTGAACAGCGCGTCGGCGCCGACGTCCCGCAGGCGCGCGACCCACTTGGCCGGCTCGACGTACATCACGCGCGTGTCGTTCAGCGACGTCATCGCCAGGATCCGCGGGTAGGCCACGCCCTCGCGGACGTTCTCGTACGGCGAGTACGACTTCATGTACTCGTACACCGCCGGGTCGTGAAGCGGGTCGCCCCACTCATCCCACTCGATCACCGTGAGTGGAAGGGAGGGATCCAGGATCGTCGTGAGCGCGTCCACAAACGGGACGTCGGCGAGGACGCCGGCGAACAGCTCCGGGGCGAGGTTCGCGATCGCGCCCATCAGAAGCCCGCCGGCAGATCCGCCCTCCGCCGCCAGGCGATCCGGGGTCGTGTACCCGTGCTCGACGAGGTGACGCGCGACATCCACGAAGTCGGTGAACGTGTTGCGCTTCGCCTGCAGCTTGCCGTCCTCGTACCACTGCCGCCCGAGCTCACCGCCGCCGCGCACGTGCGCCACCGCGAACACGATGCCGCGGTCGAGCTCGGACAGTCGGGCCACCGAGAACGCGGGGTCGATGGAGTGCTCGTACGAGCCGTAGCCGTAGAGGTGCACGGGGCGCGGCGCGGAGCCGGGCTCGCCGAACGAGCGCTTCCACACAAGGGAGATCGGGATGCGCGTGCCGTCGTGGGCGGTCGCCCACAGGCGGGCCTGGTCGTAGTCGGCGGGGTCGTATCCGCCGAGCACCTCGACCTGCCGGCGCAGCACGAGCTCGCCGCTTTCGAGGACGAACTCGAACACCGATCCCGGCGTCGTGAACGACCCGAACCCGAGGCGCAGCACCGGGGGAGCCCACTCGGGGTTGCCGCCGAGGCCGACGGCGAACAGCGGTTCGTCGAACTCGATCTCGGTCAGTGCGTGCGTGCGGTAGTCGAGGAGAGCCACGCGCGTGAGGCCCTCGCGGCGGTACTCGACGACCGCGAAGTCGCGGAAGCAGTCGACGTCCTCGAGGCGGCGGCCCGGCTCGTGCGGGATCACGGTCTCGACCACGTCGGGCGCGCCGACCCGGGCGCGCACCAACTCGAAGTCGAGCGCGCCGTCGTTGTGGAGGATGTACAGCCAGTCCTCGCCGTCGATGACGGCATGATCCACGCCGTACTCGACGCCCTCGCGACGCGGCCAGACGACCTGCGGCTTCGCGTCGGGGTCGCTCGCCACGGTCGCCGCGTCGAGCAGCGCGACCTCGCTCGTGATGCTCGACCCGGACTCGACGACGAGGAACCTGTCGCTGCGCGTCACTCCCGCGCCCACCCAGAACCGCTCGTCGTCATCGCGGTAGATCTCGCGGTCGGCGTCCCGCCCCGCGGTGCCGACCGGGTGAAGCCACGCGCGGTCGGGACGCCAGGCGTCGTCCACCGTCGTGTAGACGATGTGGGTGCCGCCGGGAAGGAAGTGCGCGCCCGAGAAGGTCCCCTCGATCACGTCGGCCAGGATCTCGCCGGTCGTCAGGTCCTTGATCCGGATCGTGTAGCGCTCGTCACCCGCGACGTCCACGGCCCACAGCATCAGCGTGCCGTCCTTGGACACGTCGAACGATCCGAGGGAGAAGAACTCGTGGCCCTCGGCCTCGGCGTTCGAGTCGAGCAGCACCTGCTCGCCGGGCACCTCCACCTCGGCGCTCAGCTGGGGCGGGGTCCAGTCGTCCGGACCGGCGATGGGAGCGCGGCACTGCACGCCGTACTGCTTGCCGGCGATCGTGCGGCCGTAGTACCACCACTGCCCGCGGCGGCTCGGCAGGCTCAGGTCGGTCTCGCGGACCCGGCCCTTGATCTCCTGGAAGATGCGCTCGCGAAGCGGCTCGAGGTGCGCGAGCGCCGCGTCGGTGTGGGCGTTCTCCGCCTCGAGGTGCGCGACGACCTCGGGGGAGTCCTTCTCGCGCAGCCACTCGTACGGGTCCTCGAACGTGTCGCCGTGGTGCGAGCGGACGACGGGGCGCTTCTCGGGGCGGGGGGCGGTCGGGACCGAAGCAGAGCTCATCCGTCAACGCTATCCGTGTTTGACGTGCACGCCGCGGCGCCGACGGGCGGCGGACGGCGCGCCGGGGCGGGCGGAACGGACGGTTTGACCGCCCCTGCCCGGGGTGCGAGGATTGGTGACCGCCTGGTTGCCAGATCGTGAACACCTGGCGAACTCTTCGTTCGCGCTTCTCGGCCTTCGGGTCCCGCATCACGGAAGGCGGACGGTGGAAACCGCAGCCCTCATCGTCGCGCTGGTCATCGCACTCGCGCTCTTCTTCGATTTCACCAACGGCTTCCACGACACCGCCAACGCGATGGCGACGCCGATCGCCACCGGCGCACTCAAGCCGAAGACCGCGGTCGCGCTCGCGGCCATCCTGAATCTCGTCGGCGCCTTCCTGTCGACCGAGGTCGCCAAGACCATCTCCGGCGGCATGATCCGCGAGGAGCAGATCTCGGGCGCTGTGTTCCCCTCGCTGATCTTCGCCGGCCTGATCGGCGCGATCACCTGGAACATGCTGACCTGGCTGCTCGGCCTTCCCTCCAGCTCGTCGCACGCGCTGTTCGGCGGCCTGATCGGCGCGACGCTCGTCGGCGTCGGCGTCCAGGGAATCGACTTCGGCGTCGTGATGTCGAAGGTCGTGCTGCCGGCGCTGCTTGCACCGCTCACCGCGGGCATCATCGCGTTCCTCGCGACCAAGATGGCGTACTCCCTCACCCGCCGGTACGACGGCAAGCCCGACGGCCGCGACGGCTTCCGCTGGGGCCAGATCTTCACGTCCTCGCTCGTCGCGCTCGCGCACGGAACGAACGACGCCCAGAAGACGATGGGCGTGATCACCCTCGCGCTCATCGCGGCGGGCTGGCAGTCGTCCGAGCACCACGAGCCGCAGCTGTGGGTCGTCTTCTCGGCGGCCGCGGCGATCGCGCTCGGCACCTACGTCGGCGGATGGCGGATCATCCGGACCCTCGGCAAAGGACTCACCGACGTCAAGCCGGCACAGGGCTTCGCGGCCGAGACGTCGACGGCCGCCACGATCCTCGCCTCGAGCCACCTCGGCTTCGCGCTGTCGACCACGCAGGTCGCCTCCGGATCGGTGATCGGATCCGGTCTCGGACGACGCGGATCGGAGGTGCGCTGGCGCACCGTCGGGCGGATCTTCGTCGGCTGGCTGCTCACGCTCCCCGCGGCCGGTGCGGTCGGCGCGCTCGCCGCCCTGCTCGTGGTGTGGACCCAGGCGGCCGGGCTCGGCGTCCTGGGCGTCGCGATCGACGCGGTCCTGGCGATCGCGGTGATCGTGTTCCTGTTCCTGCGCTCGCGCCGCAACGAGGTGCACGCGGGCAACGCGATGAGCGAGGTCGCCGAGTCGGGCCTCGCGGTGAAGGTCGACGAGAACCCGCCGCCGACGCCGAGGCAGCGGCGCGCGCAGGCCGAGAGGGCCCAGCGCAAGGCGGCGAAGAAGCAGCAGAAGAGCGGGGGAGAGCGATGACCATCGACTGGGGCGCCTTCCTGCTCGTGTTCATTGCCGCGCTGATCGGTGCGGTGGTCGTCGTCGGGTTCTACGCCCTCGGGCTGCGCCTGCTCGCCAGCAGCGGCCGCGTTCCCGTGGTCGCGCCCGTCGCCTTCACGGATGCGATCACCGTCCTCTCCGCGAAGCAGATCGCCAGGGCCGAGAAGGCGGCGGCGAAGGCCGCCGCGAAGAGCCCGCTGTCGGACGGCCAGAAGCGGCTCGCGCTCGTCGGCGCGTACGCGTGCTTCGCGGTGTGCGGCTTCGCCGTGGTCGTCGGCATCCTGCTGATCGTGCTCGGCTGACGGGGGTCCTCCCGGCGGCCGCGTCGGGGGCCGGTCGTACGCTGGCATCATGCAGCTCGGCCAGCACGCTCCCGCCCACAGGACGATCGTCCATCTGAGCGACACCCACCTGCTGGCGGGCAACGCGCCGCTCGGCGGGCGGTACGACACCGAGGCGAACCTCGCGCGCACGCTCGAGCGGCTCGAGCAGCACGCGGCGGACGGCGCCATCCGGCCCGACGCGCTCGTGTTCACGGGCGACCTCACCGACCTCGGCGAGCCCGACGCGTACCTCCGCCTGCGCGAGCTGGTCGAACCGGTCGCGGAGCGCCTCGGCGCTCCCATCGTGTGGGTCGCCGGCAACCACGACGAGCGCCCTGAGATGCGCCGCGACCTGCTCGGCCTCTCGGCCGACGAGCAGCCGGTCACGGGTGTCTGGGATCTCGGCGGCCTCCGCCTCGTCGCGCTGGACAGCTCGGTTCCCGGCTGGCACCACGGCGAGATCGACGAGGCCCAGCGCGAGTGGCTGCGGCAGGTTCTGGCGACGCCGACACCGCTCGGCACCATCCTCGCCCTTCATCATCCGCCGCTGCCGAGTCACGTTCCCCTGTTCGACATCCTCGAGCTGCGGGATCAGGACGCGCTCGCCCACGTGATCAGCGGATCCGACGTGCGCGCGATCCTCGCCGGGCACCTTCACTACTCGATGAGCGGCACGTTCGCGGGTGTTCCGGTCAGCGTCGCATCCGCGTCCTGCTACACGATGGACGTCGCCCGCCCGCCGCAGCGCGTCAACGGGATGGATGCCGGTCAGTCGTTCCACCTCGTCCACGTGTACGACGACACGATCACGCACACCGTCGTGCCCGTGGCGGCCGATGAGGCGGGCGGGTACTTCAGCCCCGAGTGGTACGCGACGATGGCGGCGCTGAGCCCCGAGGAGCGCCTCGAACGGTTCTCCCGCAAGCCGCCTCGCGGGTGAGACGGGCGGGCGGAGGACCGTCGCCTAGGCTGAGAACGACGCCCTCTCGATGGCGAGAGGGCATGGCCGCGCACCCACAAGGAGAACGATGGCTGACGACTCGACCACCCGCATCGAGACAGATTCGCTGGGGTCGCTGGAGATCCCGTCCGACGTGTACTGGGGGGTCCATACCGCCCGGGCGCTCGAGAACTTCGACATCTCGAAACGACCGATCTCGGTGTACGCAGACCTCGTCGTCGCGCTGGCGATGGTCAAACAGGCCGCGGCACGCGCGAATCGCGACATCGGCGTGCTGGATCCCGCCAAAGCAGACCTGATCGACCGCGCAGCGCAGCGCGTGATCGACGGCGAGTTCCACGATCAGTTCGTCGTGGGCGTCATCCAGGGCGGCGCCGGCACGTCGACCAACATGAACGCGAACGAGGTCATCACCAACATCGCGCTCGAGCTCGCCGGCCGCCGGAAGGGCGACTACGAGTTCCTGTCGCCGATCGACCACACGAACCGCAGCCAGTCGACGAACGACGTCTACCCGACGGCGATCAAGATGGGGATCTCGCTCGTGCACGTCTCGCTGCTCGAGGAGCTCGATCTCCTCCGCAAGTCGTTCCTCGCGAAGGCGCACGAGTTCCACGACGTGCTGAAGGTCGGGCGCACGCAGCTGCAGGATGCCGTCCCGATGACCCTCGGGCAGGAGTTCCACGGCTTCGCGACGACGCTCGGCGAGGACCACGCGCGGCTCGGCGAGAACTCGTCGCTGCTGACCGAGATCAACCTCGGCGCCACCGCGATCGGCACGGGCGTGACCGCGGCGCCCGGCTACGCCGAGTCGGTGCGACGTCACCTCTCCGAGATCTCCGGGCTGCCGCTCACGACCGCGACCGACCTCGTCGAGGCGACGAGCGACACGGGCGCGTTCATGTCGTTCTCGTCGTCCCTCAAGCGCAACGCGATGAAGCTGTCGAAGATCTGCAACGACCTGCGGCTGCTGTCCTCGGGCCCGCAGGCGGGCTTTGGCGAGATCAACCTTCCCGCCCGCCAGGCGGGGTCGAGCATCATGCCGGGCAAGGTGAACCCGGTCATCCCCGAGGTCGTGAACCAGGTGGCGTTCTCGGTCGCCGGCGCCGACATGACCGTCACCATGGCCGCCGAGGCGGGACAGCTTCAGCTCAACGCCTTCGAGCCGGTGATCGCCCACTCGATCCTGCAGTCGATCACCTGGATGCGCCAGGCGATGCGGACGCTGCGCGTGAACTGCGTCGACGGCATCACCGCGAACCGCGAGCGCCTCGGCGCCATGGTCGGATCGTCGGTGGGCGTCGTCACGGCCCTCACCCCCTTCATCGGATACGCCGCGGCGGCCGCGCTCGCGAAGGCCGCCCTGCTGACGAACCGCAACGTCGCCGACCTCGTCGTCGAGGCCGGGCTCATGGACCGCGAGGAGGTCGACAAGCAGCTCTCGCCGGCGCGCCTGTCGGGCATCGAGGCGATCACCGCGGCGATTCCGATCATCTCGCCGGAGGACCTCACGACCTCGTCGTGACGCCGCGCGCGGCCGGGCGCGCCCCGCGTCCGCGACCGGCAGCCGGTGGGCGTCGCCTGGCCCGCCCGCAGACCGCGAGGCCGCACCCGATCCGGGTGCGGCCTCGTCGCGTCGTCGTCGGGTCAGGCGACCACGCGGCAGTGCGTGGTCAGCTCTCCGATGCCGTCGATGCCCACCGTGACGGTGGAGCGGTCGCGCATCAGCACCTGCGGTGTGCGGGAGTAGCCGGATCCGCCGGGGCTGCCCGTCGAGATGAGCGTGCCCGGAAGCAGGGTGATGCCGCGCGAGAGGTGCGCGATCAGCTTCGCGACCGATCTCACCATCGTCCCGGTCGAGGCGTCCTGCATGGTGTGCCCGTCCAGGACCGTCCAGATGTGCAGGTCCTGCGGGTCGGGCACCTCGTCGGCCGTCACGACGTACGGGCCCACCGGCGTGAACCCGTCGAACGACTTCGCGCGGCACCACTGCGACTCGGAGTACTGCACGTTGCGGGCGGTGATGTCGTTGACGACCGTGTAGCCGAAGACATAGTCGAGCGCCTCGTCCTCGGTCACGTCGCGTGCGGGCCGGCCGATGATGACGCCCAGCTCGGCCTCGTAGTCGACCGCCTCGCTCAGCGAGCGCGACCACGACGTGGTGCCCTCGTGCGGCGCGAGGGAGTTCGGCCACAGCGTGAACACCGTGGGCGTGTCGTCGGTCTTGAGGTTCAGCTCGCCCGAGTGCGCGGCGTAGTTCAGCCCGACGGCCATGATCGACGGCGGCGTGAGCACGGCGGGCGCGAACGTCGCCTCGTCGATCGGGGTGCGCTCGCCCCGGTAGGCCGAGGCCGCATGCCGCACGGCGTCGCGCAGGGGACCGCCGCCGGCGATCAGCTGCTCGAGCGTGCGAGGGCCGTCGGGCACCAGCGTGTGCACCGGGAGTGCCTCGCCGTCCTCGACGAGGACGAGGACGGGGCCGTCGCCCCCGGGCAGCACGACGTGGGCGAAACGCATGCCCTCAGGCTACCGGCACCGGCCGTCGCCTCGATGGCGCCGGAGCGCGCGGCCAATATGATGACCGTGATCACGGCGCCGCCGGCGCCGCGAGACGTGCGGGGAGAGACTCATGACCTACGGGACCGGCCTGACGCCACCTCACCAGCAGCCGTTCCCGACGGCGCTGGCCCAGCCGACCTACGGGATGGGCGCGGCGATCGCTCCGGCGCCTCCCGCTGTCCAGGCTCTTCCCGTCGCGTCGCCCCGCGGGCGGCGCGCCTGGGTGTGGCTGTGGCCCGTCCTCGGGCTGCTCCTCCTGCTGCTGATCGCCTACTTCGTGACGTTCCTCGGTCCGTTCGCGTCGCTCGTCGGCCTGGTCGCCGCGCTCATCCCGTATGCGGTCGTGATCGCCACGGTCGTGCTCATCGACCGGTGGGAGCCCGAGCCGAAGGGGCTCGTGTTCTTCGCGCTCGCATGGGGCGGCATCGCCTCCATCGCGTTCACGCTGCTGTTCGACCTCGCGCTCACGTTCGTGCTCCCCGAGCGCAACGACTTCTTCAGCGCGGTGATCCAGGCGCCCCTCGTCGAGGAGGGGTTCAAGGGACTCGGCCTGCTGCTCGTGTTCTGGATGGGCCGCCGCGCGTTCGACGGGCCCGTCGACGGCGTCGTCTACGGCGCCATGATCGGCGCCGGCTTCGCCTTCACCGAGAACATCCAGTACTTCGCGATCTCGACCATCGAGGGCGGCGCCGCCTCCCTCGGCTTCACGTTCTTCCTGCGCGCGATCCTGTCGCCCTTCGCGCACGCGATGTTCACCGCCTGCACGGGCTTCGCGCTCGGGCTCGCGGCGCGGCGCGGAATGAAGGCGGGACCGGCGATCGGCCTCGCCGCCGTCGGCTACATCGCCGCCGTGCTCCTTCACGCGCTCTGGAACGGCGCGTCCTTCGTCGTCGGCGGCGGGCTCTTCGAGTTCCTGGGGTACTACTTCGTGCTGCAGGTGCCGATCTTCGCGCTGTTCGTGTGGGGGATCGTCATGCTGCGCCGCGAGGAGGCGCGCCTGACCCGCGAGCGACTCGGCGACTACGCGGCGGCCGGCTGGTTCACGCCGCAGGAGGTCGACATGCTCGCGACCCCCGCGGGACGCCGCACCGGGCGTGCGTGGGCGGCAACCCTCCCGGGCGGGCGCAGCAAGCTGATGACGACGTTCATCCGGGATGCGGCCGCGCTCGCCGCCGCCCGGCAGCGCGCTATCTCGGGACGCGACCCGCAGGCGGCGCACGACGAGCACGTGCTGCTCGCCCGGATCACGACCACCCGCCAGGCGCTGCTCTCCCGCTGATCCGGATGACGCGCCGGGGGTCTTGACACCCCCGGCGGGGCAGGCGCATCCTGAATGAAGATCAACTCAGCGCCCGGAAGACTCGCAGGCATCGCCGCAGCCCGGGCGCTGAGTGCTTTCCCGGACGTGCGGCGGTCCTGCGGTCGAGACCTCAGCTCTCGGCGTAATCATCGGCACCTCATCCCCGTGGCCGAGGGGTTCATGGTTCGATTGAACGCATGAGCGCAGATCGCACCAAGCCCGAGTTCGACGCACCCCAGGGCCCCGCGCCCACCGAGCTCGTCACCCGCGACATCATCGAGGGCGACGGCGCCGAGGCGAAGCCCGGCGACACCGTCACCGTCCACTACGCGGGCGTCGAGTACGAGACCGGCGAGGAGTTCGACTCGTCCTGGAACCGCGGCGAGAGCATCCAGTTCCCGCTGCGCGGCCTGATCCAGGGCTGGCAGGACGGCATCCCCGGCATGAAGGTCGGCGGCCGCCGCGAGCTGGTCATCCCGCCGCACCTCGCCTACGGCCCGGCCGGCGCCGGTCACTTCCTCAGCGGCAAGACGCTGATCTTCATCATCGACCTGATCGACGTCGCCTGACGCACCCCGAACCACACGGAGCGCCCTCCTCGGCGGGAGGGCGCTTCGTCGTTCCCGCAACGTTCACGAACTGATCGGGAATATATGCACGTGAATGCGTATTGTGATCCGTATACCGCTGCCGTCCCACGGCACGACCTTCGAGGAGAGCTATGACCATCGAGATCCCCGGCTACCGTCCCGGCACCTACGTCATCGACCCCGCGCACAGCGAGGTGGGCTTCACCGTCCGCCACATGATGATCTCCAAGGTGAAGGGCGCCTTCCACGTCATCGAGGGCACCATCGTCGCCCCCGAGAACCCGCTCGAGGCGAAGGTGACGGCCAAGGCCGACGTCGCCTCGATCAACACGAAGGACGAGGGTCGCGACCAGCACCTCCGCTCGGCGGACTTCTTCGACGCCGAGAACCACCCCACGATCGAGTTCGTCTCGACCGGCGTGCGCGAGCAGGACGGCGAGTTCCTCGTCGACGGCGACCTGACCATCAAGGGCATCACCAAGCCCGTCACCTTCACGGTGGAGTTCGGCGGCTTCGGCGTCGACCCGTGGGGCAACTACAAGGCGGGCGCCACGGGCTCGACCAAGATCGACCGCGAGGAGTTCGGCCTGACCTGGAACGCCGCGCTCGAGACGGGTGGCGTGCTGGTCGGCAAGGACGTCACGATCACGATCGACCTGCAGGGTGCGCTGCAGGCGTAAGCGCTTCGGGAGAGGGGCGGGTGCCGGATGGCGCCCGCCCCTCTTGCATGTCCGGCGCCTACGGTGTCGGATGCTCCGCGTCGTACGCGCGGAAGCCGTGGGCGAACCGCAGGATCGTCGCGACGATCGCGATGATCACTACGCCGCCGACCAGCGGCGGCACCCACAGCGCGATCCCGGCGAGGACCCCCGTGTAGAGCGCGCCGATGCGCGGCCCGCCCGCCACCACGACCATGAAGATCCCCTGCAGCCTGCCGCGCACCGCGTCGGGGACGGCCGCCTGCAGCATCGTCTGCCGGAAGATCGAGCTGATGTTGTCGGCGGCGCCGGTGAACGCCAGGCAGACGCACGCGAGCACGATGAGCAGGATGTCGGGGTGCGCTTCGTCGATGCGTCCCGCGCCCGACCACCCCAGCGCCGCGGCGAGCAGGACGAGCCCGAACAGGCCGGTCGCGAGGCCGAATGCCTGGATCGCGCGCGCGATGCCGACCCCCTGCCTCCGCACCGTGCCGATCCGCCCCGAGAACAGGCTCGACACCAGCACACCGGCGGCGATCGCCGCCATCAGCAGGCCCGAGGTCACCTCGCCGCCGCCGAGCAGCACGACGCCGATCGCCGGGAACAGGGCGATCGGGTGGCCGAAGGTCATCGCGACGACGTCGAGGATGAACTGCATCCGGATGTTCGGAGCCACCTTCAGGAACGCCAGGCCGTCGACGATCGACCGGAGACCGGGTCGCTCCGTCTGCCCCTCCGGCCGCAGGCGGGGGAGCGTCGCCAGGCCGAGGAACAGCGACAGGGTCAGCACGGCGTCGATCGTGTACGTGATCGGGTAGCTGAACAGCGCGACGAGCACGCCGCCGATCGCCGGCCCGACAAGCACCATCACTCCCGACGTGATGCCGGTGAGCGCGGCGGCGGCCGCGATCAGGTGCGTGCCGACGAGCTTCGGCGTCATCGCCATCTTCGTCGCGCCGGCGACGGTGCTCGCCGCGGAGTTCACGATCGACAGGCCGTACAGCCACCACACATCGATGTGCCCGGTCCACGCGAGGACGGCGAGCAGCAGTGTCGACGTCCATCCGATCGTCGCGGCGGTCAGCGCCACGATGCGGCGATCGAAGTGGTCGGCGAGCATGCCGCCGTAGAGGCCGGCGACGATCATCGGCACGAGCCCCGCGACCGCGATCATCGACACCGCGAAGGTCGATTCCGTCAGCGCGTACATGTGCAGCATCACGGCCGTGATCGTGAGCTGGCTGCCGAGCCCGCCGAGCAGGGTTCCGACCCAGAGGCGGGCGAAGGCGGGGCTCTCGCGCAGGGGGCGCAGGTCGACGAAGTGGCTGCGGCGGGTCGTGGTCTCGCTCACGCGTCTGCCTCGGAGTGCTGCACGGATCGACCCTAATCGGTGCCGCGCGCACCGGGGCGCCGCACGGTGCGGATGGCCGCGGATCGCTGGTAGACTCTTGTGGTTGCCGTTCGATCGGCCGCGGATAAAGAGAGCTCGCGCATCAGGCGTCGGGCGCCGCGCAATGAGGAGAGAGGGGATCACCTATGGCACTGGAAGCAGACGTCAAGAAGGCGATCATCGAAGAGTACGCGACGCACCCCGGTGACACCGGATCCCCCGAGGTGCAGGTCGCGATGCTGACGCAGCGCATCAAGGACCTCACCGAGCACCTCAAGGAGCACAAGCACGACCACCACTCGCGTCGTGGCCTGTTCCTGCTCGTCGGCCAGCGCCGCCGCCTCCTGGGCTACCTCCAGGATGTCGACATCAACCGTTACCGCTCGCTCATCGAGCGCCTCGGTCTGCGTCGATAAGCAGAGCGCACCAGCGTTCAATCGTCTTCTCAAGGGCCCGTCCAGGTGTGGACGGGCCCTTGTTGGTTTCCTTTAGAAGCGTCTCGCACGCTTCGGGGCCGCAAGCGGCGCCCTTGCGAGCGAGGCACCGTCGCTGGCGCTCCGTTGCGGCAGCGCTTCGCGCTGCGTTGGTCGCTTCGCTCCACGTTCGCTTCGCTCACACAGGGGTACAGGCCCGTGACCTCACCCCGGTTATCGAGCGAGCGGAGCGAGTCGAGATGACCTGCTCGCACGGATGAGCCGCTTGGGGTCGGTCGCTTCGGCTCGCTGGCGCTCACTCAGCAACCGGCGGGGTAAACGTGCGGCGTGTGCACCTTTGCGACCCTTGTTCCGTGCGTTCGCCGCACCTTTGCGCGGGCCCCACCCCGGTTATCGAGCGAGCTTGCGAGTCAAGATGACCGGCTCGCACGGACGGGCGGCTCGGGGTAGGTCGCTTCGGCTCGCGGTCAAGTCCTGGGACGTGGTGTATCGGTGATCGTGTGATCCTTCGTGTCGTGGTCAGGCTGTG
>NZ_BAAANG010000005.1:41855-195540 GCF_039529675.1 Microbacterium paludicola | reverse complement strand
CACAGCCTGACCACGACACGAAGGATCACACGATCACCGATACACCACGTCCCAGGACTTGACCGCGACCTACCTGAAGCCGCCCGTCCGTGCGAGCCGTCATCTCGACTCGCAAGCTCGCTCGATAACCGGCCGAAGCCGCCCGCCCGTGCGAGCCGTCATCTCGACTCGCAAGCTCGCTCGATAACCGGGGTTGGGCTATGGGCCTGTGCCGCCCCCGGTTGCTGAGCGAGCGCCAGCGAGCCGAAGCGACCGGCCCGAGCCTGCGCGCGTGCGAGCCGCTTCTGAAAAGAACTGCCGCTTCTGAAAAGAACGATCAGATGCGGGTGTGCTCGCCGAGCGCGTGCCAGGTGCGGTTGTGGTAGACGAGCGGGGTGTCGCTGCCGGGCTCGCGGTTCGTCTGGCCCTGCAGGGCGTGCGCGGCGATCACGGTCGAGCCGCCGGCCTCGAGGCGGCTGACGATCGCGCAGCGGGCCCACGCGCGGACGCTGGGGAACACGGGCTCGCCGGTGGGAAGGCGCGTCCAGCGGGAGGTGTCGGCGAAGCGGTCGACGCCGCTCGTCGCGGCGAGCTTGGCGAGGTCGAGGTCGGCGGCGTCCAGCAGGTGCACGACGATCGTGTCGGCGGCGAGGATGGACGGCGTCGCCGACGACTGCGACGAGACCGAGAAGATCAGCATCGGCGGGTCGGCGCTCACCGAGGCGACGGAGGTCGCGGTCAGGGCGACCGGGCCCCCGGGCCCCTCGGCGGTGATCACCGCGACGCCGCCGGGGTGACCGCGGAACAGGGTCTTGAAGCCGTCGGCGTCGAGCGCGCCCGGTACGGAGATGAGGTCGCCCGCGGTGCGGCCGTGCGCCTCGTCGAGGTCGCCCGGAACCCGCTGTGCATTGGACTCGGTCATGCCTTCGACGTTACCTAGGGCCGAGAGCCCGAGGGTCGCTCGGCGTCTCGGGGCGCAACATTAGGGCTGTTGCTCAGGTTGCGGCCCGGTCAGCGCGCGGGATCGGGGGTCGCCACGAACGGCGGCTGCGGGGAGAGCACCGCGGCCACGATCGCCTCGATGGCGAACTCGGTCGCGGGCCCCAGCTCGACGGCGTCGGGCTGCAGCAGCCACTGCACCTGCAGCCCGTCCATGACCGCGAGGATGCTCGCCGAGGCGTGGGCGATCGTGTCGGGCTCGGTGACGCCGTGCTGCGCGCACACCTCCGCGAAGGCGTCCGCGATGCCCGAGCGCAGGTCGCGGTACCGCACCTGGAAGTACTCGCGCGCCGGATGATCGTCGGTCACGGATTCGCCCGAGAGCACGGCGAACGCCTGCACGATTCCGGCTCGGCGCACGTTCGCGAACGCGGTGCGGACAAGATGCCGGAACATCTCGAGGCCGCCGGGGATGTGCTGCTCCACGAGGTCGGCGACATCCGTCTGGTCGCGGTAGTCGAGCACCTCGAGCAGCAGCTGCGTCTTCGATCCGAAGTGGTGGAGCACACCGGCGTGCGTCATGTCGACCTGCTCGGCGATCTCCGCCAGGGTCCCGCTCGCGAAGCCCTTGGCGCCGAAGATCTCCATCGCGGCGTGCAGGATCTCCGCGCGCTTGCGCACCGTCTCGGGTCGAGACTTCGCCTGCTTCCTCGCCATGATCACGATTTCCTCTCGGTCGAGTTGGGCACCATCATCCTCTCTTTACAAGTTACTTACTCATCAGTAACTTCATGGGAGCGCTTCCGGAATGGCCCGGGAGCCATCCCTGCAATCACAGGAACGTCTCTTCGAAGGAGAAGCGATGAAGAAGAAGTCACTGGTCTTCGCGGTCGGCCTCGCCACCGCGCTCGCCCTCAGCGGATGCGCCGCAGGCGGCGCCGAGCCGAACGAGTCGGCCGCCGCGCCGGAGCCGGGTGCGGCGCTGACGATCGCCAAGCCCGATGGCGCCATCACCACCGAGTCGAACAACCCGTGGGTCGGTGACTCCTCGGCGAACAAGCTCGGCTACAAGAACGTCGTCTTCGAGCCCCTCGCGATCGTCAACCCCACGGGCGACAACGAGACCACCCCGTGGCTCGCCGAGAAGGTCGAGTGGAACGACGACTACACGCAGCTCACGATCACCCCGCGCGCCGGTGTGACCTGGAACGACGGCGAGGAGTTCACGGCCGACGACATCGTCTTCACGTTCGACCTCATCCGCAACACCCCCGCGTTCGACACCGGCAACATCCAGCTCACCGACATCACGAAGGACGGCGAGAACGTCGTCCTGACCTTCGGCGAGTCGAAGTTCGTCAAGCAGGCGCAGGTCCTCAACATCCAGATGGTGCCCGAGCACATCTGGTCGGAGGTCGAGGACCCGACCACGTTCACGAACGAGAACCCCGTCGGCACCGGCCCCTACGTGCTCGAGAGCTTCAGCTCGCAGTCCGTCACGATGACCGCGCGCGACGACTACTGGGGCGGCGAGCCGGCCGTGCCGACGCTCTACTACGTCTCCTACAACGACAACACCGCCCTCACCACGGCCCTCGCCAGCGGCGAGGCCGACTGGGCGCAGGCGTTCATCTCGGACATCGAGAACCAGTACCTCTCGAAGGACGAGAACAACATCTTCTGGCCCGCCAACGTGATGGCGCCCGACGTGCTGTTCCTGAACACGCAGGAGAAGCCGTTCGACGACGTCGCGTTCCGCAAGGCCGTCAACATGGTCATCGACCGCGAGGCGCACACCACGATCGCGCGCGAGAACGCCGGCCCGGAGCTGACAAGCGTCACGGGTCTGCCGACGCCGGTCGGCGAGCAGTACATCGCGCCCGAGTACCAGGGCGTCGAGTTCGAGATCGACGTCGAGGGCGCCAAGGGCATCCTCGAGGACGCCGGCTACACCTGGGAGGGCGACGCCCTCATCGACCCCGACGGCGAGCCCGTCGAGTTCACGCTCCAGGTGCCGCAGGGCTGGAACGACTACGTCACGGGCATCAGCCTGATCGCCGACCAGGTCACGTCCACGCTCGGCGCCGACGCCAAGGTCGACACCCCCGACGTCGACACCTGGACGCAGAACAAGCGCGCGGGAACGTTCGACGCGATCATGCACTGGACCGACTCGGGCACCACGCCGTACGACCTGTACTCCGACACCATGGACGGCCGCTGGCTGAAGGCGGGCGAGCTCGTCGACTACAACTTCGGCCGCTACGACAACCCCGAGGTCACGGAGCTGCTCAACACCTACGCGAACGCGTCGAGCGACGAGGAGCGCACGGCGGCGATCGAGCAGGTGCAGAAGGCGTTCGTCGAGGACGTCCCGGTCATCCCGGTCGGCACGCACCCGATCCTCGCCGAGTTCAACACCCGCAACTACGTCGGCTGGCCGAGCGACGAGGACCCGTACGCCCCGGGCGACCCGCTGCAGGTCGCGGCGGTGCAGGTGCTCATGAACCTCGAGCCCGCGGAGTGATCTCCCCGCGGGGGCCCGGCACCTGCCGGGCCCCCGCCTCCCCGACGTCCCCTGTGTCACCGGTGCCCGCGCGGCACCCTGCGCGCCTGCGCCCGTGATGAAAGCGATCCCGATGCCAGACCCCCTGCTCAGCGTGCGCGACTTCTCGGTCGTGTACGACGTCACCCCTCCCGTCGAGGCGGTGAAGAACGTGTCCCTCGAACTCCAGCGCGGCGAGATCCTCGGCCTCGCCGGCGAGAGCGGCTGCGGCAAGACCACGCTCGCCTACGGCGTGCAGCGTCTGCTGCGCGCGCCCGCCGTGATCACCGGAGGCAGCGTCGTCTTCCATGACGCGTCGGACGGCGACGTCGACATCAACGGCCTCAGCCCGGAGCAGATGCAGCGGTTCCGCTGGGACAAGGTCTCCATGGTCTTCCAGGGCGCGATGAACGCGCTCAACCCCGTGGCGACGATCGGATCCCAGCTCGACGACGTGTTCGTCGTCCACCGCCCCGGCATGTCGAAGCAGGCCCGCCGCCGCGAGTGCGAGGAGCTGCTGGAGATCGTCGCGGTCGGCCGCGAGCGGTACCGCTCGTACCCCCACGAGCTGTCGGGCGGCATGCGCCAGCGCGTGATGATCGCGATGGCCCTCGCCCTGCGACCGCAGCTGATGGTCATGGACGAGCCGACGACCGCGCTGGATGTGCTCGTGCAGCGCGAGATCCTGCGGCAGATCTCCGAGCTGCGCCACGAGTTCGGCTTCTCGGTCATCTTCATCACGCATGACCTTCCCCTGCTGCTCGAGATCAGCGACCGGATCGCGATCATGCGCGAGGGCGAGATCGTCGAGCTCGCCGCGTCGCGTGACATCTGGGAGCGCCCGCAGCACGACTACACCAAGAAGCTGCTGAGCTCCTTCCCCCGGCTCACCGGGGCGCGGGGGGTGCTGACGCGATGACCACCCTCGAGTTCCGCAATGTCACCAAGCGCTACTGCGTGCGGGGCGCAGAGCCGATCCTGGCGCTCGACGACGTCAGCTTCACTCTCCGGGAGCGCCAGACGATCGCGCTCGTCGGGCAGTCCGGATCCGGCAAGTCCACGATCGCGAAGATCCTCACCCAGCTCGAGCCCGCCACCGCCGGGGAGGTGCTGCTCGACGGGAAGTCGATCCCGCGCCGCGGGCGGGGCCTGCGCTCGTACCGCCAGAAGCTGCGCATGGTGTTCCAGGATCCGTTCGCCTCCCTGAACCCGTACCACTCCATCCGGTACCACCTCGAGCGGCCGCTGAGGCTCGACAACGTGGTGCCCAAGCGGGAGACCGAGGCCGAGGTGCGCCGCCTGCTCGAGCGTGTCCGCCTCGAGCCGGATGCCGTGATCGACCGGCGGCCGCACGAGCTGTCGGGAGGTCAACGGCAGCGCGTCGCCATCGCCCGCGCGCTCGCGTCGCGCCCCAGCCTGCTGGTGGCGGACGAGCCCGTCTCGATGCTCGATGTGTCGATCCGCGTCGGCGTGCTCAACCTGCTCGCCGAGCTGCAGCGCGACGAGGGCCTCGGCGTGCTCTACATCACCCACGACCTCGCGACGGCGCGGCACTTCTCGGACGAGATCATGGTGCTCCACCACGGCCGGGTGGTCGAGCGCGGCCCGGCCGACGACGTCATCCTGAACCCCCAGCACGAGTACACCCGCGAGCTGCGCGCCGCCTCGCCCGACCCGGAGAAGCACTTCGCGTCGGCGCCCGGCATCGTCGCCGCAGCCACGGACGGAGGCGCCGCATGAAGAACTCATCCAGGTTCATCCTGAACCGCGCCGTGTTCTACCTGTTCACGCTCTGGGCCGCGATCACGATCAACTTCCTCGTGCCGCGCATGATGAAGGGCGATCCCGTCACCGCGTATATGAACAAGTACCGCGGTCAGCTCTCGCCCGAGGCGGAGCACGCCATCCGCACCCTCTTCGGTCTCGACAAGGACACGTCGCTCTGGCAGCAGTACCTCGACTACTGGGGGCTGCTGCTGCGGGGCGACCTCGGGCGGTCGTTCTCGAACGGCCTCACGCCCGTCGGCGACGTCATCGCGGTGGCGCTGCCGTGGACCATCGGGCTCGTCGGCCTCGCGACCGTGCTGTCGTTCCTCGTCGGCACCGTGACCGGCGCGGTGGTCGGCTGGCGGCGCGGAAGCCGCGCCGACGTGATCGTGCCGATCACGACGTTCTTCTCGACCGTTCCCTACTTCTGGCTCGGCCTCATCGCGATCGCCGTGTTCTCGTCGACGCTCGGCTGGTTCCCCGCATCGCACGCGTACGACAAGGGATCGTCGCCCGAGTTCTCGCTCGACTTCATCGGGCAGGTCATCGCGCACGGCGCGCTGCCGCTCATCACGATCCTGGTCGCCTCGCTCGGCGGATGGATCCTCGGCATGCGCAACATGATGCTCACGGTGCTCGACGAGGACTACGTCACGGTCGCGCAGGCGAAGGGGATGCCGAACTCGCGCGTGCTGTGGCGCTACGCCGCCCGCAACGCGGTGCTGCCGCAGCTGTCGAGCTTCGCCCTGTCGATCGGCTTCATCGTCAGCGGCACGATCGTGATGGAGCTCGTGTTCTCGTACCCGGGCGTCGGCAAGATGCTGCTCGACGCGACCGCCGCGAAGGACTACCCGCTGATGCAGGGACTCTTCCTGATCATCACGCTCGCCGTGCTGTGCGCGAACATCCTGGCGGACATCGCGCACGCCATCCTCGATCCGCGCACTCGTCAGTCGGAGGCCTGAGATGACAAACACCGCCGCAGCAGAGATCCCCGCGGTCGGGATCGGCGCGCCCGAGACGGCCACCATCCGATCCGCCACGGGCGGGGAGTCGCCCGGACGCAAGACCGTCGCGGGGCAGATCGCCGCATCCTTCGCGATGTTCCGCAACCCGAAGTCGGTGGCGGGGCTCACGATCATCGGCGTGTTCGTGCTTGTCGCCCTGTTCGGCGACCTGATCGCCCCATACGGCCCGATGGACAAGGACTACCAGGCGCTGCGCCAGGGGCCGTCGCTGACGCACCTGCTCGGCACGACCCACATGGGCGAGGACATCTTCAGCCAGATCGTGTTCGGCACCCGCGGCGTGCTCGTCGTCGGGTTCCTCGCCGGCCTGATGGGAACCGCGATCGCGGTGATCGTCGGGGTCATCGCCGGATACACCCGCGGCTGGAAGAGCGAGTCGCTGTCGGCGCTCACGAACGTCTTCCTCGTGATCCCCGGCCTGCCGCTGATCATCATCGTGGCGTCGTCGTTCGAGGATCCGCCGCTGTGGATCATCGCGCTCACGCTGGCCGTGACCGGATGGGCCTGGGGCGCGCGGGTGCTGCGCGCGCAGACCATGTCGCTGCGCAACCGCGACTTCATCCAGGCCGCCCGCGCCAACGGCGAATCGATGCCGCGGCTCATCTTCGTGGAGATGCTGCCGAACCTGCTCGCGATCATCGCGTCCAGCTTCGTCGGCACCGTCACCGCCGCCGTGCTGGGCCTGACGACCCTCGCGTTCATCGGCGTCATCCCGATCTCGAACCTGAACTGGGGCACCATCCTGTTCTGGGCCCAGCAGAACGGCGCCTTCCCGACCTACTGGTGGTGGTACGTCCCCGCCGGACTCTGCATCGCCATCCTCGGCGTCGCCCTGTCGCTCGTGAACTTCGGGATCGACGAGTACGTCAACCCGCGCCTGCGCTCGGCGGGCGAGCGCGCGCGGGCGATGAAGAAGCGCGGCCTGAGCGCGACCTCCGCCGTGACCGCCGTCCGTCCCCAGGGAGACAACACGTGACCACCGACATCGACACCGCCCTCTACCTCGACAGGGCGGCGCCGGTCGACGCGCGTGTCGCCGATCTCCTCGCCCGCATGACGGTCGAGGAGAAGATCGGGCAGATGCTGCAGCTCGACGCCCGGGACGACATCGACGACCACATCCTGCGCCGGCAGGCGGGATCCATCCTGCACACGTCGCCCGAGCGGCTCGAGCGGGCCCACGCCCTGACGGCGCAGACCCGCCTGCGGATCCCGCTCGTCGTCGCGGAGGACTGCATCCACGGCCACTCGTTCTGCGAGGGCGCCACGATCTTCCCGACGCAGCTCGGCATGGCGGCGACCTGGGATGCCGCGCTTGTCGAGAGGGTCGCCCGCACCACCGCCGTGGAGGTCGCCCCCACCGGCGTTCACTGGACGTTCTCGCCGGTGCTGTGCATCACGCGCGACCTCCGCTGGGGCCGCGTGAACGAGACCTTCGGGGAGGATCCGCACCTCATCGGCGAGCTCGCCTCGGCGATGGTGCGCGGCTACCAGGGCGACGGGCTGACGGATCCGACCGCGATCCTGGCCTCGGCGAAGCACTTCGCCGGCTACTCCGAGACGCAGGGAGGGCGCGACGCCAGCGAGGCCGACATCTCCCGCCGCAAGATGCGCTCGTGGTTCCTGCCCCCGTTCGAGCGCGTCGCGCGGGAGGGGTGCCGGACGTTCATGCTCGGCTACCAGACCACCGACGGCATCCCGATCACGATCAACGAGTGGCTGCTCAGCGACGTCCTGCGCGGCGAGTGGGGCTACACCGGCACGCTCATCACCGACTGGGACAACGTCGGCCGCATGGTGTGGGAGCAGAAGGTGCAGCCCGACATCGCCCACGCGGCCGCCGCGGCGGTCAAGGCCGGCAACGACATGATCATGACCACGCCGACGTTCTTCGAGGGCGCCCTCGAGGCGATCGAGCGGGGGATGCTCGCCGAGAGCGATCTGGATGCGGCAGTCTCGCGCATCCTGACGCTCAAGTTCGAGCTCGGCCTGTTCGAGCAGCCGCGGCATCCCGACCTCGTGCGCATGGCGGAGGTGCTCGGCGCCCCGGACCACGCGGCGCTGAACCTCGAGATCGCCCGGCGCTCGCTCGTGCTGCTGCAGAACGACGGGCTGCTTCCGCTGGACGGCGGTCTCACGGCGGGCCCGGATGGCCGCGCGCTCGCCGCCGGACCGACCCGCCGGATCGCCGTGGTCGGGCCGCTCGCGGACGACGCGCAGACGCAGCTCGGCGACTGGGCGGGCAACTCGGGACAGGCCGGCTGGCTGCCCGACGGGCAGCCGCGCGAGATGATCACGACGGTGCTCGACGGGCTCCGCGCCCACGTGCCGTCCGGCTGGGAGGTCACCCACGCGGAGGGCGCCGAGATCCTGTCGCTCGTGCCCGACCCCGCCGGCGCCCACTTCCTCGACGGGCAGCCGCGCCCGTTCGTGGTCGAGCCGGCCGAGCCCGATGACGCCCTGATCGCGGACGCCGTCGCCCGTGCGTCGGAGGCCGACTACGTCGTCGCGGTCGTCGGCGACCGGATCGAGCTCGTCGGCGAGGCGCGCTCGACCGCGACGCTCGAACTCGTCGGGGCCCAGGTCGCGCTGCTGGATGCGCTCGCCGCCACGGGCAAGCCGCTCATCGTGATCCTGCTCGCGTCGAAGCCGCTCGTGCTGCCGCCGTCCGCGCTCGGCGCATCCGCCATCCTATGGGTCGCGAACCCCGGCATGGAGGGCGGCCGTGCGATCGCCGAGCTGCTGCTCGGCCTCATCGAGCCCACCGGCCGGCTTCCCCTGTCGTTCGCGCGGCACGTCGGTCAGCAGCCGACGTACTACAACCAGATCCGCGGCCAGCACGGCGACCGCTACGCCGACCTCACGCAGAGCCCCGCCTGGGCGTTCGGCGAGGGGCTCAGCTACACCACCGTCGAGTACGCCGACGCCCGGATCCTGACGCCCACGGTCACCGCCGGCGACACCGTGCGCGCCGAGGTCACCGTCCGCAACACCGGATCGCGCCCCGCGCTCGAGACCGTGCAGGTCTACGTCAGCGACGTGGTGACGTCGGTCAGCTGGGCCGACAAGGAGCTCAAGCACTTCGTGCAGGTGCCCCTCGCTCCCGGCGAGGAGCGCGTCGTCGAGCTCGAGCTGCCCGCATCGGCCTGCACGATCGTCGACGCCCAGGCCCGCCGCGTCGTCGAACCCGGGGAGTTCGAACTGCGGATCGGTCCCTCCTCGCGGGACGAGCAGCTGCTGCCGGTGAGGTTCGAGATCACCGGCTGAGACCCTCTCGCCTGGCCCCTGGCAGTTCACTCCTCTGGCGGCGGGGCGAGAGGAACGGGCCGCGCGCGGGTGCTTGTGGTGAACACCCGCGTGCGGTCTTTCTTTTCAGGAGCGGCTCGCACGCTCGCGCCGACGCTTCGCGCCGCCACTCGGCGAGCGAGGCAACGTCGCTTCGCTCCGCTGCGGCAGCGCTTCGCGCTGCGGGGTCGCTTCGCTCCACGCTCACTTCGTTCGCACAGGGGTACAGGTCCGTTGCCCAACCCCCGGTTATCGAGCGAGCTTGCGAGTCGAGATGACGGCTCGCACGGCTGGGCGGCTTCAGGTCGGTCGCTTCGGCTCGCAAGCTCGCTCAGCAACCGGTGGGGGGTAGAGGTGCGGCGTGTGCACCTTTGCGGGCCTCGGTCGGTGCGTTTGCCGCACGTTTGTGCTGGCCCCACCCCGGTTATCGAGCGAGCTTGCGAGTCGAGATGACGGCTCGCACGCACGGCTGGGCGGCTTAAGGTCGGTCGCTTCGGCTCGCTGGCGCTCGCTCAGCAACCGGTGGGTGGCACAGGTCCGTTACCCCGGTTATCGAGCGAGCGGAGCGAGTCGAGATGACGGCTCGCACGGGTCGGTCGCTTCGGCTCGCTGGCGCTCGCTCAGCAACCGGCGGCGCAGCGTCAGGCCGAGGCGACCGCGTCGAGCGCCTGGCGCAGGTCGGCGATCAGGTCATCCGCCGTCTCGATGCCGACCGACAGGCGGATCAGGCCGTCGTCGATCCCGAGCCGGTCGCGGTGCTCCTGCGTGAAGCCCACGTGCGTCGTCGTCGCCACGTGAAGGGCCATCGACCGTGTGTCGCCGATGTGGGTCATCCGGCTCACGATCCGCAGCGCGTCGTAGAACACCTCGGCTGCCGCCCGCCCGCCGGCGAGGCTGAACGCGAACACCGATCCGGGCTTGCCGCCGTAGATGCGGTCGGCGAGCTCGCGGTGCGGGCTGTCGGGCAGCCCGGCGTAGTCGACGCGGCCGACCTCGGGCTGCTCGGCGAGCCAGTGCGCGATCCGGTGCGCGTTGTCGCGATGACGGTCGACGCGCAGCGCGAGGGTCTCGATGCCCTGCTGCAGCAGGAACGAGTTCAGGGGCGAGAGCGCCGGCCCCAGGTCGTTGACGATCCCCGTGCGGAGGTACACCTCGAGAGCTCGCCGGCCGTGCTTCTCGAGGATCGACCGTCCGCCCGCCGGGGCATCCGTGATCCCCGGGTACGCGCGCGACGCGCCCTCCCAGTCGAAGTTGCCGCCGTCCACGATCACGCCGGACAGCCCGGCACCATGCCCGCTCAGCTGCTTGGTCGAGGAGTGGATGATGATGTGCGCGCCGTCCTCGAACGGCCGGGTCAGATACGGGGTGGCCACCGTGTTGTCGACGACGAGCGGCAGCCCGTGGCGCGCCGCGACGCGCGCGACGAAGGCGACGTCGACGATGTCGCACCGCGGGTTCGGGATGCTCTCGGTGAAGATCGCCTTCGTCTCGGGGCGGATCGCCGCATCCCACTCGGCCTCGTCGGTCCAGTCCCACACGTAGTCGACGCCGACGCCGAGGCGGGGGAGGGTGCGCTCGAAGATCGCCTGTGTCCCGCCGTAGACGGTCGCGGTCGACACGATGTGTTCGCCGGCCCCGGCGAGCCCCAGCAGGGTCGTCGTGATCGCGGCCTGGCCCGAGCCGACGAGGATCGCGCCGGTCCCGCCTTCGAGCGACGCGATGCGCTGCTCGGCGACGATGTGCGTCGGGTTCTGATTGCGCGAGTAGATCTGTCCGGGATCCTCGCCCGTGAATCGATCCCATCCCTGCTGCAGCGAGTCGAACCGGTAGCCGGCGGTCAGGTAGATCGGCGTGATCCGCGCGCGGTAGCCGTGCGCGTCGGTGTCTCCCACGTGCACCGAGCGGGTTTCGAAGCCGAGGCCGTCCCACTCGTACAGCGGCGGCCGGATCTCGTGTGCGCTCACGCGCCAAACGTACTGCGTCACCGGGGTGATTGGCGGATCGCGTGACCCCGCGTTACCGTTGTCGCGTGCACACCTGTCGCTGTTGTCGCTGAGCCCTCCGCACTCGCCGGAGCGGTGTTCGCTCCCTCCGAGCGCCCCACGACCACGACAGCCTCGCGGCGATGTCCATCCCGCCGCGACCAGACCTGAGGACCCTCTCTTGCGTTACGCACACTCCGTCGCCGGCCTCGTCGGCGGCACCCCGGTCGTCCGCCTGAACCGCGTCACCGAGGGCATCGCCGCCACGGTGCTGGCCAAGGTCGAGTACTTCAATCCCGGCGGGTCGTCGAAGGACCGGATCGCGGCGAGCATCATCGACGCAGCCGAGCGCGAGGGGAAGCTCCGCCCCGGCGGCGTGATCGTCGAGCCGACGAGCGGCAACACCGGCGTGGGGCTTGCCCTCGTCGCGCAGGAGCGGGGCTACCGCACGGTGTTCGTGGTGCCCGACAAGGTGTCGGAGGACAAGCGCAACGTCCTGCGCGCGTACGGCGCCGAGGTCGTCGTGACCCCGACGAACGTCGAGCCCGCCGATCCCCGGTCGTACTACTCCGTCTCCGATCGCCTCGTGCGCGAGATCCCGGGCGCCTACAAGCCCGACCAGTACTCGAACCAGAACGCGCCCCGCAGCCACTTCGGCTCGACCGGCCCCGAGATCTGGGCCGACACCGACCGCCGCGTGACGCACTTCGTCGCGGGGGTCGGCACGGGCGGCACCATCACGGGCACCGGCCGCTTCCTGAAGCAGGCGTCCGAGGGGCGCGTGCGGATCGTCGGGGCCGACCCTGTCGGATCCATCTACTCGGCGGATGACCCGTCGGGCGTCCACGGCTACCTGGTCGAGGGCGTCGGCGAGGACTTCTGGCCCGGCGCCTACGACCCGACGGTCGTCGACGAGATCCACCGCGTCTCCGACGCCGAGTCGTTCGCGATGACGCGCAGGCTCGCGCGGGAGGAGGGCCTGCTTGTCGGCGGATCGAGCGGCATGGCGGTCGTCGCCGCGCTGCGCGCCGCGCGCGACCTCCCCGCCGACGCCGTGGTGGTCGTGCTGCTTCCCGACCACGGCCGCGGCTACCTCGGCAAGGTGTTCGACGACGACTGGATGCGCGCGAACGGCTTCGAGGTCGACGGCCCCGAGCCGCTCGTTCCCGCCTCGCTCCACGCGGAGCTCGCGGATGCATCCGCCAAGACCCAGACAGACGACGACGCCACCGCAGGGAGCATCGCATGACCGAGCACAACTTCGACCAGCGCAGTTTCGACACCAAGGCCGTCCACGCCGGCCAGGCGCCGGATGAGACGACGGGTGCGGTGATCCCGCCGGTTCACTTCTCCACGACCTACGCACAGGACGGGATCGGCGGCCTCCGCGCCGGGTACGAGTACGGGCGGTCGGGCAACCCGACCCGCACGGCGCTCGAGACGCAGCTCGCCGCGATCGAGGGCGGCGCGCGCGCCCTGTCGTTCGCCTCGGGCCTCGCGGCCGAGGACGCGCTCCTGCGCGCCCTGCTCCAGCCCGGCGACGAGGTGCTGCTCGGCAACGACGTCTACGGCGGCACCCACCGCCTGATCGCGCGGGTGCTCGGACCGTGGGGAGTGAAGCTGCGGGTCGTCGACCTGAGTGACCCGGCGGCGGTGGATGCGGCCCTCGCCGAGCGGGCCCCGAAGATCGTCTGGGTCGAGACGCCGAGCAATCCCCTGCTGCGCATCACCGACATCCGCGCGCTGTCCGACAAGGCCCACGCCGCCGGATCCCTCGTCGTCGTCGACAACACGTTCGCCTCGCCCGCCCTGCAGCAGCCGATCGCCCTCGGGGCCGACGTCGTCGTGCACTCGACCACCAAGTACCTCGGCGGGCACTCGGATGTCGTCGGTGGCGCGCTCGTGTTCGCCGACGCCGCGCTGGCCGAGCAGCCGAAGTTCCTGCAGTTCGCGGCCGGCGCGGTGTCCGGCCCGCTCGACGCATGGCTGACAACGCGCGGGATCAAGACCCTCGCCGTGCGGATGGAGCGCCACTCGTCGAACGGTCAGGCCGTCGCGGAGTACCTGGATGGCCACGGTCGCGTCGCGCGCGTCTACTACCCCGGGCTTGCGTCCCATCCGGGCCACGAGATCGCGGCGGCGCAGATGTCGGGCTTCGGCGGAATCGTCTCGCTCGCCCTTGGCGACGCGGCTGCCGCTCGCCGGTTCGCCGAGTCGACGCGCCTGTTCACCCTCGCCGAGTCGCTCGGCGGCGTCGAGTCGCTCCTCAACTACCCCGACGAGATGACGCACGCCTCCGTCCGCGGCACCGAGCTCGCGGTGCCGGACGACGTCGTGCGCCTCTCGGTCGGCATCGAGCACATCGACGACCTCGTCGCCGACCTCGACCAGGCGCTGTCTTTCTAGGAGCGTCTCGCGCGCTCGCGCCGACGCTCCGCGCCGGACGGCAGAAGAATCTGCACAGGTAGGCGCAACTAGACTGAGTGCGTCCCTTTCGCGCACCATCCTGGATCCGCCATGCCTGCCAGCACCCCGTTGCGAGTGACCTCCGGTCACATCCAGCTGCTGCGCGCGCTGTTCGCGGCGATCGCGGCGCTGATGATCACGTTCTCGCCGGATCACTCGTCCGAGGTCGGACTCGCCGTCTTCGGCGGATTCGGGATCGCGACGGCCCTCGTCTTCGCGGTCGCGGCGTGGCTCGTGGCGCCCGCCGGGCAGCGCGGATCCGCCATCCTCCTCGCCGCGATCCACCTCGCCGCGGGAATGGCGGCCAGCGCCGTCGCGCTGCGCTCGGACACTCTGTTCTTCGTCGTGGTGATCGCCTGGGCGCTGCTCGCGGGCCTCACCGAGCTGCTTGCCGCGATCCTCCAGCGGGCGCGCCTCGACCGCAGCGCCGCGCGCGACGGGATCGCTGTGGGCGGACTGACGATGCTGCTGGGCCTCGCGCTGCTGTTCGTGTCGCCGAGCTATGAGCTGCACTACTTCATCGAGGAGGCCGGTCGCGAGTTCACGCTGACCGGCACCACCATCGCCGTCGGGCTGCTCGGCGGCTATGCGGCCGTCGCGGCGGTGTTCCTGGGCATCGCGGGCTTCTCGCCCCAGCCGGCCGCCACCGACACCGACGCCGCAGTGACGGCGCAGGAGGACCTCTCGTGACCGACAAGCCCACCCGTCGCGACCTGATGCGCCCCGCCCAGCTGCTGGCGATCGCCTTCGGCGCCGCGCTCTTCGCCGGCGTCGTGACTGCGGTCACCATGGGCGCCTTCCAGGCGCTGCCGGGTGAGGCGATCGCCCGCGCCTGGTCGACCGCGGGCATCATGGCGGGGGTCGCGTTCATCGTCGTGCTGCTCGGCCTGTCGATGCTGCTGCTCGTCGTCGATCCGGCGGCGCAGTCGAAGACCCTGGATCGCCCGATTCTGCTTCCCAAGGACGACAAGCGCGACGGCGACGAGACGTCGGCGACCTGATCCCGGATCAGTCGCAGGGCTGAGCGACGTCGGTGGGGGCGCTGACCTCGGCCGGCATCCCCCACTCGCTGAACGTGAAGGATCCGTCGCCCGAGGCATCCCCGGCGAGGAACGCCGACGGAAGCGGCGGACCCACCGCCGCCACGGTGAGCGTGCCGAACGGGCTCTCGGCCGCTCCGACGACACCCTCGGTCGTCTTCGCGCCCGGCTCCGGCTCCATCACGGCGAACTCCTCCGCACCGGACAGCAGCGTCTCGACGAGCTCGGCCGGCTCGAGCAGCGGCGCCCAGTCGCCGAGAAGGACATCGGGGGAGGTCGTGCAGACCCAGCCCTCGCCGAACGCCTCGACCCCGGTGGTCTCCGCATACGCGGAGTTGCCGCGCACGTACGAGAGGCCGTCGACCATCACGATGTCGACGCTGGTGTCCCCGGCGGTGACCGACGCGCTCAGCCGGCCGTGCTCTCCCGCGTAACGAAGGGCGATCCGTCGATCCGTGTACGGGGCCTGCTCGGTGTCCGCGGGCGTGACCAGTTCCGTGAACGACCCCTCGATCGTCACCGAGCCCGCGTCGCGCATCGCCTGGACGATCTGCGCGATCGCCGGTTCCCCCGTCAGCAGCCACAGACCGTTGTCGCCGCTGGCCGGGTCCCACCGCGACACGTCGGCTTCGGGCGGTGCCGGCTTGGGCGGCGGCTCGGCCTCGGCCGGCTCGTCGCCCGAGCAGCCGGCGAGGGCGAGTGCCAGTGCGGCAGCACCGGCGAGCAGGGAGGTCGAGCGGTGAGGCCGCATCATCCGGCGGGTTGGGCGTCGGCGACGCACGCGCTCTGCGCGCCCTGCGCCGCGAGGTCTGCGGTGTTCAGCGTGACGTCGGCGTCGAGCCCCGCCTCGCGGACCACGAAGCACGTATCGGCGTCGTAGAGGTTCGCCGCGGCCGGCAGCCAGGCATCCGTCCCGCCGCGCACCTGACCGGACAGGTCGACGATCTGCCCGTCGCCGTTGAGCGCGTACAGGCTGTAGACGGCGTCGGGGCCGCTCCAGTCGACGTGCAGCGTCCCCTGGGAATCGGTCACGGTGAGGCCCGTCACCACGACGTCGGTGGCCGTCAGCGCCGACACGATCATCCAGGCGGCCATGCCGGCCATCGAGAGGAACGTCAGGATGCCCGACACGATGAAAGCCGGATGCGCCCACCAGCGGCGAGGGCGCTGCTGGCGTGCCGTGAGGGTCGGCAGGGGCCAGCCGCCGCGACCGAGCGGGGGCTTCGGGTCGGCCGAGCGCAGCGTCGGCTGACCGGGCTCGACGCCGAGCAGCGTCCCTTCGGGGACTCGGCGGGGCTCGGCGACGGGGGCGGGCGTGGGGGAGGGCACGGGCGCGGGCGACGGCGCGCCGACCCCGGCGGGCACGGAGCGTTCCCGCAGTGCGCGTCGTGACTCCGACATGCGAGATCCCCCCTCGGCCGTCCACTGCCGCGGTTGCGGCCTCGGATCCGATTCTGCACGCCTCGCCGCCCGAGCGCACACCGACCGGCGGGGAGGCCTCCACCCCGGGCATCGTCGCGGTCCGTCCTAGCATGGAGCCCGTCGGCCACGGGGACGGCCACGGATGAGGGAGGGCCGGATGCGCGCACGGATTGCGGCCGCGCTCGGCCGCGCCGCCCTCCTCGTCGCCGTCTCCGCCCTCGCCCTCGGCGGCGCAGGCACCGCTGTCGGCGCCGCGAACGGCACCGGCTACGCGGGCCCCAATGCCGTCGCGGTCCCCTACACGGGCGAGAAGGTCGTCAAGCCCGCCGACGGCTGGCGGCTCACCGACTGTCCCGCCGTGGTCGCCGCCGGCGCGCCCCTGGTCACGGGCTGCGACGCCGGCGAGGGGTTCACCGTCGTCTCGCCCGGATACGACCCTGAGTTCGGCTCGATCATCGTCCCGGTCGCCCTGACCAACGGCCGCTCCACGACGACGATCGACTACGTGCTGTCGCTCGAGCCGCCCGCGGCACCCGAGATCCTGGTGAAGACGTACCCCTTCCCCGCCCCGTCCGGCGGCACGCTGCTGATCCCGATCAGCGACCTCGGCGTCGAATGCACCGCCTGCGCGGAGGGCGGAGGGCTCGAGGTCACCTCCTTCGCGCCCGTCGGCGCAGCGACGATCCTCCCCACCGAGACGCACCTCGTGATCAGACCCAAGGCCTCCTTCGAAGGGCCGCTCGAGGTCACGGTGCGCTTCGGCGACATGTACGGCGGCTGGTCGCAGCCGACCATGATCACCGTTCCGGTATCCGTGCAGGGCGAGGACGCCCCGCTCGCGCAGCACGTGCAGCGCCCGCTGCCCGCCGAGGGCGGGCAGATCGAGCTTGCCGAGCTCATCCACGTTCCGGAGGGTGCGGCGGGCGACGCCGAGCAGCACATCCTGTGCGGCGGAGCGATCCACGGCACCGTCGTGTGCGACGGTTCCGGCATCGCCAGCTACCGGCCGTTCGAGAAGGCGCTCGTCGATCAGTTCTCCTTCCATGTGGCGCGCGGCGGCGACGTCGTGACCGGCTCCGTCACGCTGGTCGCCGAGGGGGCCGACGTCGGGCTCCCCGAGCGGATCGCCCCGGCCGAGCCCCGCACCGTGCCGAGCCCGGCACCGACGCCCGAGCCGGAACCCGAGCAGACCGAGGAGCCGGAGGCCGGATCGGGCGAGCCGGACGCGGGATCGGATGGAGCCGGATCCGAGGACGAATCGGAGGAGGAGCAGGAGCCGCAGGAGTACGTGCTGCTGCGCGTGCCGACGCCCCTGGTGCCGCCGGCCCCTCCGGAGGACAGCGGCGCGCAGGTGGGCATCTTCACTCCGCTCGTGGATTTGCTCGACCGGGTTGGGGCACGATGAGCAGAGGACTGACGATGAGGGGGATCGGATGAGCGTGCGTCTGACGCTGCGGGATTCGCCGGCCGAGCGCGACGGGAAGTCGTGGCTGCTGAAGGTCGACGAGGCGACGACGGTCGGTGAGGTCGCCGAGTCGCTGGGCGTGAGCCCGCAGCTGCTCGCCCGCGACGCCGAGCCGGCCACCCCGCTGGCCGAGGCGGGTCTGCTGTCCGGGGCGGTGATCCCGCCGGTCTCGCAGCCGGAGCCGGCCGCCGGCACTGTGCGCCTCGAGGTGATCGGCGGTCCGTTCGCCGGTGCGAGCGTGCCGCTGGAGCGGGGTCAGGCGATCACGATCGGCTCCGGCGAGGGTGACGACATCCGCGCCGCCGACCCCTCGCTCGGTGCGGCCCACCTCACCGTGCAGATCTCCCTGGGTGGCCCCGGGGATCCGCTTCTCGCGACCGTGACTCCGGCGCCGGGTGCGGTCGTGCTCGTGAACGGCACGCGGATCACCGTCGCGGAACGGATCGTTCCGGCCGATCTCGTGCAGCTCGGCAGCATGCTCATCCGGATCGGCATGGCGCCGGGTTCCGACGCCGACCTCACCGATGCGCTCGGGGCGCGCGGCTTCAACCGGCCGTCGCGCATCCAGCCGCGGCGCACGCAGCCGATGATCCCGTTGCCGGGTGACAAGCCGGAGGATCAGGACGCGTCGCCGCTGCCGTGGCTCTCCGCCGTGATCCCCGTCGTACTCGGCGTGACGATGGCGATGGTCTTCCAGCGCCCGGTCATGCTGCTGATGGCGGCGGCCAGCCCGATCATGGTGATCGGATCCTTCATGACGCAGCGCCGCCAGGCGAAGAAGAAGGGCCTGAAGACCGAGGCGCAGTGGATCGAGGAGATCGGCCGCGCTGCGGAGCGCATCCGGGACCTGGTCAAGCGCCAGCGCCTTGAGGCCTGGTACCGCCTGCCGGATCCGGTGGTGGTCCGCGACATCGCGCTGCGGCCGCTGTCGCGCCTCTGGGAGCGCCGGAAGAAGGACGCGGATGCGGTGCAGCTGCGCGTCGGCGTGTCCGAGATCGATCTGGATGTGCGCTTCGAGGGCGGCGGCAGGGACCGCGGTGGAGAGCAGCGTGTGGGTGTGACGCCCGCGCCCGTCGCCGTCGATCTGCGCGAGGGGGTCGTGGGCCTCGCAGGCCCCGCGGACGCGGTGCGCGCCACCGCGCGCGCGATGGTCGCCTCCTACGCGACGCTGCGCAGCCCGCGCGACGCCGAGCTGATCGTGCTGTGCGACGAGGCGCAGGATGACGAGTGGGGCTGGACCGCGTGGCTGCCGCACACCCACATCGGCGATGCCGTCCCCGCGATGGTCGGCAACGACGACGACACGCGCCGCGAGCGGCTGCGCGAGCTCGCGGTGGCCCTCGACCTCCGCATGCGGATGGCCGGCCAGCGCGGCTACGAGGCGCCCACCGACGTGCTCGTGGTCGTCGACGGAGCCCGCCGGTTCCGCATGCTCCCCGGCATGGTGCCGCTGCTGGAGCACGGTTCCGCACACGGGATCCACGTGCTCGCCCTCGACAGCGACCGGTCGCGGCTTCCCGAGGAGGCGAAGAGCGTCGTCGTCGTGGATCCCTCCGATCCCGCGCTCGCCACCCTGGAGACGCCCGCCGGCTACTACCCGGCGGTGCTGCTCGACGGCGTCTCCGTGCCCGACTGCGAGCGGATCGCCCGCAGCCTCTGCTCCATCCAGCACGTCTCGGGCGTCGGCGACGAGGCGATGCTGCCGACGAGCGTCCGGATGGTGGACCTCCTCGGCATCGACCTCGACGACCCCGCCCCGCTCGTGCGCCGCTGGACCCAGCAGCCCCGCAACACCTACGTCGTCGTCGGGGCGAACGCGGACGGCGAGTTCGCGCTCGACATCTCGCGGGACGGTCCGCACGCGCTCGTTGCCGGTACAACCGGCTCGGGAAAGTCGGAGTTCCTGCAGGCGCTCGTCGTCGGCCTCGCGATGGCGAACCGGCCCGACGCGCTGAACTTCGTGCTGATCGACTACAAGGGCGGATCGGCGTTCGCCGACTGCGAGCGTCTGCCGCACACCGTGGGCATGGTCACGAACCTCGATGCCCGCGAGACCGAGCGGGCGCTCGCCTCGCTCGACGCCGAGCTCAAGCGCCGCGAGCAGGTGCTGCGCGAGATGGGCGCCAAGGACATCGACTCCGCGTGGGCGAAGGACGCCGAGATGGCCGCGGCGCGCGGGCTCGCCCGCCTCATGCTGGTGATCGACGAGTTCGCCGAGCTGCGCACCGAGCTGCCCGACTTCATCGACGGGCTCGTCCGGATCGCGCGCGTCGGCCGTTCGCTGGGCGTGAACCTCGTGCTCGCGACCCAGCGACCCTCCGGTGTGGTGACGCCCGAGATGCAGTCGAACATCAACCTGCGCATCGCGCTGCGCGTCGTCGACCGCAGCGACTCGAACGACATCATCGGATCGGGCGAGGCGGCGATGATCGGCCCCTCCACCCCCGGTCGTGGATTCGCGCGGCTCAGCCCGTCGTCGGCCCCGTCGCCGTTCCAGACCGCCCGCGTCGCCGGCATCCGGCCCGGCGTGCAGCGCATGACGAAGGTCCTGCCGCCGAAGGCGCCGCTCGAGTGGGACTCGCTCGGCTTCCCGCCGAAGTACCCGCAGTCGGCGAAGGACGCCGCAAACCACGATCACGACGACACCGATCTGCGGGCGCTCGTGAACCTCGTGGGCGCCGCGACCGACCAGCTCGGCATCCCGAAGAACCCCAGCCCGTGGCTCATGCCGCTGCCGGCGACCCTGCCGCTCGATCGGTTCGATGACGAGCAGCGCGGCGACACGGAGCTCGTCCTCGGTCTCGAGGACGTCCCCGCCGACCAGGCCCAGCGCACCCTCACGTGGGACCTGGCGACCGGCTCGCACCTGCTGTTCTTCGGTGGCGCTCTGTCGGGTCGCACGACGGCGCTGCGCACCGTGCTCGCGCAGATCGTGCGCCGCTTCAGCCCCTCCGACGTCCACGTCTACGCGGCCGACTTCGGAAACGGCGCGCTGCTTCCGCTTGCCGACGCCCCGCATTGCGGCGCGGTCGTCACCCAGCTCGATGCGGAGCGCCTTCCGCGCCTCATGCGGCGCCTGCTCGAGGACCTCGCGCGGCGGCAGTCCGTCCTGTCCGACGCGGGTGTCGGCAACATCGCCGAGCAGCGCCGGCAGGCAGCCGACGGCGAGGCCCTCCCGTACGCAGTCGTCGCGGTCGACGGCTGGGAGCGGATGCTCTCGACCATGAACCCGGATCAGCTGATCGCGTTCCGCGACCAGTTCCTGCGCCTGCTGCGCGAGGGGCCGGCGGTCGGCGTGCGCGTCGTCATGGCCGGCGACCGCGGCATCTCGGGCGACAAGATCGCGACGTTCATCGACACCCAGTACGTGCTTCCCGTGCGGGAGGTCGGCGACTACCGTGCGGCGGGCATCTACGCGAAGGAGATCCCGACGAACCTCCCGGCGGGGCGCGTGCTCTTCGGCGTGGACGCGAATGAGGCGCAGCTCGCCGTGCTCGGCCGTGACACGAGCGGCGAGGCCCAGACGACCGCCCTGCGCCGCATCGTCGAGGAGGTGCGCGACGCGTGGGACCGCGACGTCGAGGACGCGCCGGACGCGCAGCGGACGGGAGCGGTGCCGTTCCGCGTCGACCCGATGCCGAAGTACGTCGCCATGAGCAGCGCCGCCGATCTGCCGCTCGCGCCGGACAACGCCGCGGCGGGCGTCGTGGTGGGCGTCGGCGGCGACCGGCTCGAGCGCTACACGCTGGAGTGGCCGGAGGACGGCGGCTTCATCGCGGTCGGCGCCCGCCGATCCGGCCGCTCGTCGCTGCTCGCCCTCATCCTGCGCCAGCTCGTCGAACGCCGCGTCCCCGTGATCGTCGCCGCTCCCCGGCCGTCGGCGCTGACGCAGACGGCGCTCGAGGCGGGGGTGACCGTCATCGACAACGGCACGATGGCGCCCGCCGACCTCGACGCCCTGCTCGCCCCGTACGGCGACGCCGTCGTGACGTTCGTGGTCGACGACGTCGAGCAGTTCAAGAACGCCTCGATCGAGCACGCGCTCACAGGCATCAAGCACCGCGCGCGCTTCATCGTGGCGGCCGACATCGAGTCGGTGTCCACGCTGTTCGGCGGCCCGTTCGTGGAGGCGAAGCGCGCGCGGCGCGCGATCGTCCTGCAGCCGCAGTCGGCGATGTACGGCACGCAGGCCGCGGGGACGCCCATCCCGAAGTTCATGCTCTCGTCCGTACCGGCGGGCGGCGGCGTCCTGATGACCCCTGCCGGCTGGATCCAGGTCCGCGTGCCGGACTTCCGCCAGTGACCATCTCGATCCGATCCTGACACCCGGCACTGACACCGGGCGAGATCCGATCCCGACGACCGAGGAGCGACTGTGGCCTCCGCACGCTGCGCCCACTGCGGCGCGACGCTCGAACCCAACACGATGTACTGCCTGGGCTGCGGCCAGCTCATCCTGCCCGGTGCGCTGCGCGAGGAGGCGGACGACGGCTGGTCGGTGCCCGAGCGTCCGCAGCGCCCCGCTCAGGCTCCCGCGCCGGCCGCCCCCGCGGCACCGGAGGCGAAGGCCTGGCCGGATCGCGTGCAGCTCGTCTTCTCGACGGGGCAGCAGGTCGTGATCGCGGGTGCCGCCGTCATCGGCCGCAAGCCCGAGCAGACCGCCGTCAACATGGGCGCCCAGGGCATCGAGGTGGCCGATGACACCCGGTCGATGTCGCGCGTGCACTTGTTCCTCGAGCTCGAGGCCGGCGAGCTCCGCGCGGGCGATGCCGGGTCCAGCAACGGCTCGGCGATCGAACGCGGCGGACGGCGCATCCCGCTGGCGGGCACCGGCGAACGCGTGGCGGTGCTGCACGGCGACGTGCTGTGGGTGGGCGACGTGCGCGTCGACGTGGTGCCGCTGTGAGCCCCGCACCCGTCCCTCGGCTGCCCGGCATCGTGTTCGAGAACGCCCCCGCCGCCGTGGTCACCGAGGTGCACCGCGCTCACGATCCGCGCGAGGTCGTGTACGGCAACGCGCGCGGGCAGATCTTCAACGGCGACCGGATCACCTGGGGCTTCGCGGCCATGCGCCTCGACCGCCGGCTGCCGCATATCGTGCTCGAGAACCGGCGGGGCGGGGGCATCATCTCGACGGACGCGTCTGAGGGCATCGCGGGTGGCCAGCGACTGCGGCTGGAGGGCGACTTCGACCGCACGTTCGCACTGCACTGCCCGGCAGGGCATGAGCGCGACGCGCTGTATCTGTTCACGCCCGACGTCATGGCGCGGCTGCTCGACAGCGCCGCGGCGCTCGACGTCGAGGTGGTCGACGACTGGCTGCTGATCTACGCAGCGCGGCCCATCTCACCCGCCGACCAGGCGACATGGCCGCGGCTCACCGCCGCGGTCGACGCGCTGAGCGACAAGGTCGGCGCGTGGGCGCGATGGAGCGACGCCGGCCGTCCGGGATCGACCGCAGTGGCGCCGACCGCGCGTCGCGTGCGGCCGGTCTCGCCGTGGCGATGGGTGTGGCGCTTCGCGGCGGTGATGGGCGCGCTGGCCGCGCTCGGCCTGCTCTGGGAGGCGCTGACCTGACGCGCCGTCGGCGCATTGCATGGGCACTCCTCCCCGGGGTGGCTCTGCCCGGGGAGCGATCCCCCAGTGACGGATCCGCCATACGCCGATAGCGTTATGAGCGGTCGGGGGGTCCGTGAGGTGCGGGGCGCACGATCCAATCGCTTTCACCGGCAATGCGGGCCCTCAGGCGGCACCGCTCACACACGGAGGTACGGAAATGGCAGACATCAAGGTCACATCGGAGTCGCTCGCGAGCGTTGCGGGTCAGCTCTCCAGCGGCTCGCAGTCGATCGAGTCGCAGCTCGCCAACCTCAAGGCGCTCGTCGAGGGTCTCATCTCGGGTGACTGGGTGACGACGTCGGCGTCGGTCGCGTTCAACGAGCTGTACTCGCAGTGGGACCAGGCCGGCATGCAGCTCAAGGAGTCGCTGCAGGGCATCAGCGACCTCCTGAACCAGGCGTCGCTGTCGTACGAGGACAGCGAGACCGCGATCGCCTCGACGTTCAACGGCTGATCCTTCACGCCCCGCACCGGGGCCGGCGCGCTGACATGCGCGCGGCCCCGGCGCGGGCGCTCGTGTCCGACGTACGGTTCGGGGAGATCACATGGTGCAGTTCAGGGTCAGAGCGGAATCGCTCACGGAGGTGGCGGGCCACCTCGGATCCGTCATCGCGACGTTCGACGGCAATCTCGCCGCGGTCGAGTCGCAGGTGAACGGTGTCCTTCCCAACTGGGAGGGCGACGACCAGGAGTCCTTCGCGGAGAACTGGAAGGCGTTCGTGGCGATGTCCGACGCGGTGCGGCTGTCGCTCGTCGCCCTGCAGAACGGCCTGATCTCGGCGAGCGGCGGCTACGACGCGACGGAGATGGGTGTCGGCCGCAGCATGAACCAGGGGCGTCCGGGCGTCGTGGCACTGCGCAAGGGCACCGCCGCGAACAGCGCGATCGTCGCCACGGGCGAGGAACGTGCCGAGGACATGGCGGAGTTCTTCGGGCGTGACTACGCGGGAGACCGCGAGAAGGAGCAGTTCGGCGCGGGCGCGGTGCGCGGCCGCGATGGTCGCTACTACGGCGGCGGCCAGGAGGACACGGACGATGACGGCGACTCCGATGCGATCGGAACGGGGCCGTTCCTCTCGAGCGAGTCGGTCGACGAGCTGTATGGCGAGGACAGCGACAGGGACCAGGGCTTCGAGGGGCGCGACGAGGGGCTGATCGAGCAGCGCAAGGACGCCGACGCCGATCAGGGCGAGGAGATCACGGACGTGGCCACTCCCGACGCTCCGCTGCCGTCGGCCGAGATCCACGCGACGACCCTGGATGCGCCTGTGCAGCTGGGCACCCTCGACGGCGACGTCCGTCTGATCGAGGCTCAGGCCGTCAGCGTCGACGCGGCCCCCTACGACGGAGAGCGCGACTGATGGCAGGACAGCACGCCGACACGACCGAGCTCGGCAACCTCAAGCAGACGCTGCAGTCGCTCATCGAGTACTGCGAGGCTCTGCGAGCCGGAGCGGGCGGTTTCGCGTACATGCTTCCGAACGACTGGCAGGGACCGGCATCGCAGCGCTTCATGGCGCAGTTCGAGGCATGGGCGCTCGGAGCCGAGGGCATGCGACAGACGGCCGAGTCGCTGAAGGCGCAGGTCGAAGCGGCCGAGGCGGCGTACACCTCGGCGATCGAAAGCGAAGACAGCCGCTGGGAACAGATCACGGCGAACCTGGGGGGATGACATGAGCGGCACCGAGGTGAAACTGGACCCGGCCGTCCTGGAGACCGCCGCGGCCGATTACGGCAGCATCGCCCAGCAGCTCGAGAGCGCCGTCGAGGCGGCCTACAGCGCCCTGTCGGGCACCGGCGCCATGGCGGGTGAAGCCGAGCTGGGCGAGACCTTCGCGCTCGACGGCGCGAACGGGTACGACAAGTACGCCACCGACAACCTGCAGGCGCCCCTTGCGGTCGCAGGCGTGCTGTACGCGCTCGAGAGCGCGATCATCAACACGGCGCGCACCTACGAGGCGGCGCAGAAGCCGGGCGCGTTCGAGCAGCCGACCGTGACCCCGGCGCCGACCACCACGCCGGTGACGACGGGCAGTGTGCCGTCCGCATACGGCGAGAGCGCCAATGCACTGCCGTTCGACCTCGGTGAGTTCGGGGACCTGATCCAGTACGGCCTCGACCAGGTGGGCGTGAAGCTTCCGTCGGGGGACCCAGACGCGCTGCAGCAGGCCGAGGACGCGTGGCGCGAACTCGCGAGCGCGCTCACCGCGGCGAAGTCGAGCATCGGAGGGCTCCATCCCGTCGCGGGGATGACGCTGCCCCAGCAGGCCGACATCGACGGTGCGACGACCAGCACCCAGACCATGCTCGGCGACATGGCCACCAGCGTCGGCGACCTGCAGACGATGGTCGGCAATTACAAGGAGCAGCTGAAGCAGGCCAAGGCCACGATCCAGCAGTTCATCGAGCAGATGCTGATCGAGATCGCGATCGAGGCCGGGCTCACGGTCCTGCTGTCGATCGCGACCGGTGGTCTGGGCGCGATCGCAGGCGCCGGCAAGATCGTGACCACCATCGTGCGCTGGGTCAACAAGATCAAGAACGTCATCGACAAGCTGCGCGATCTGCTGAAGTCGCTGTCGTCGGCGCTGCGCATCCGCAACGCGAAGTACCTGACCGGCGCGGTCAAGCAGGGCGTGATCGGCAGCATCGCCAGCGGCGCGTCGACGATCACGATGAACGTCGTGCACTCGGGCGACCAGTACTACCAGCAGCAGAACGTCGGGATGGCGTTCCTGACCGGTGGCGTGAGCTCCGCGGTCTCCTCGCCTGTCACCCGCCTGATCGGCGGCGGGTCGGGCCCCATCACGCGTGCGGTGACCGGAGTCTCGCCGGGCTCGACGTTCGGCAGCGTCGCCCGCACGACCGCAGGTGACGTGGCCGGCGGCGCGGCGGGCGAAGTCGCCGCCGACGCGATCGACGGCGGCGAGTTCAATCCGCTCAACTCCGCGATCGCCGGGGCTCTGATGGGCGGCGTGATGAGCGTGGGCGGCTCGACGATGGGCTCGCTCCCGCACGGCGCCTCCGCGGAGGGGCTCACCCTGTCGCTGCTGAGCCGGTACGGCATCACCCCTCCCGGTGGATCGGACGGCGCGTCGCCGAGCCTGAACGCCGGCGACAATGCCGCCGGCAGCGCGGGCGACATCGCGAGCCGCACCCCTACGCCCGCAGGCGACACCCAGACCCCGACCGTGGATGCGGGAGGTGGCGACGGCGACAACTCCGCCGGCAGCGCGGACGACATCGCAAGCCGCACTCCTACGCCGGCAGGCGACACCCAGACTCCCACTGTGGACGCGGGCGGGGCCGGCACGTCGACGGACTACGACGGACCCACCGGTACCGGCGGGACCGCCGCGACGACCACGGCCGGCGGCGGCGGCGCATCGTCGACCGACTACGACGGGCCCACGCCAGGCGGCAGCACCGGCGGCTCGACGACCGCGGGTGGCGGCGGGGCCGGGACGTCGGACTATGACGGCCCCACCCCGGGCGGCGGTGACGCCGGTGCTTCGGGAGGCGACGGCGGGTCCGTCGACGTCTCGAACGATGCCCCCACGGCTTCCGACAGTCTGCCCGACTCGTCGACCGACGCTCCCGCGGCCGACACGGGCGCGGACGGTCCTGCGGCCGACACCGGTTCGAGCGCGGACAACGGCACCGGTGCCGAGGCATCGGCCGCCGATCAGGGCTCGACGACCGACACGGATGCGCCTTCGCAGCCCGACGCCGACCCGACGTCGAGCAGTGATGTGGACCCCACCTCGAACAGCGACGTCGATCCCACCTCGAACAGTGACGCCGAGCCGGCGGCCACGAACAACGACGTCGACCCCACCTCGAACAGTGACGTGGACCCGGCGGCGAACAGTGACGTCGACCCGACGTCGAGCAGTGATGTGGACCCGACGTCGAGTAGTGACGTCGACCCCACGGCGAACAGCGACGTGGACCCGGCGGCGAACAGCGACGTGGACCCGGCGGCGACGACCGATGGCGACACAGCGACGCAGTCCGAGCCGGACGTGCCGACGCAGCCCGAGGCTGATCCCGCGGGCCAGGCCGACGCCGACCCGACCTCGAGCACCGACGGGCAGAACACCGCCCCGCAGGCCGCCGACGCCCAGGGCGCGGACCCGTCGAACGCCGACGGTCCGCAGGCCGCGCACGACGCCACCCCGGGGGCCGCGGCTGCCGGCGCCGCGGTCGCGGCGGGCAACCAGCCGTCCGACATCGACATGCCCGACGGAGCTCAGCTCGATTCGCTCGGCGACCGCGTGCTCGACGACACGCAGGCCGACATCGCCACGCAGAACGACGCCGACGGCACCGACGGCGCCGACCCGGGCGCTGTCGACCCGACCGAGACGACGGCACCCGAGCAGGGCGACCTCGACGCGGTCGGCGACGAGATGACCGATGCCGCCCAGGCGGATCCCACCGACGCCGTCGCCGACGCCACGCAGGGGCGCCCGGATGTGCTTGCCGACGGTGCGGACACGGCGAGCGACAGCGAGCCCGCCGTCGCCGACGCGCAGAACGCGGATGCGCAGAACGCCGACGGCCAGGGCGCCGACGGCCAAGACGCCGATACGCAGGAGGGCGAGATCTCGGCCGAGGACGCCGGTGCGGCCGCGGCCACGGCGGCTGGTGCGGCGGGTCTCGTCGCCACGCCGAAGCTGGTGCCCGGCATGACCCCCGGTGCCCAGACGACGCCGGGCAACGGCCCGGGTGCAGCCTCCGACACCGGCAACGGCACCGACCCGTCGACGACGGATCCCGCCTCGACGGAGGGGAAGCCCGATCAGGGCGACGACTCCGCCGACAGCGACCAGGACACGACCCAGGACGGCCAGTCGAACGACCAGCCGGCCGAGCGTCATCCCGACTCGCCCTCGCCCGAGGACACGCCCCAGCAGATCCGCGACAAGATCGACCAGGCGCTCACGCAGTCGAACACGAACTTCGACCCGTACGACCTGGAGAACGGCTTTGCGACGAACTGCGGCAACGTCTCGTCGAACATGAACGACTTCCTGAATGGCAGTCCGATCGTCGACGCCGAGACGGGCACCCTCACGATCTCCGAGATGGAGGCCCGCACGGGCCTGCCGCAGACGGCAGCCACGCCGGAGCAGATCGAGGCGAGCCTGCGGGCGCAGGGACCCGGCGCGCACGTCGTGGTCGGCGTCGACCGCGGGTTCAATGAGGACGGCCACTGGTTCAACGCCGTCTTCGACGGCGAGACCGTCTGGTCGGTCGACGGCCAGAACGGCACGCGCACGCCGTGGCCGCCGCACGAGCCGAATGCCACATTCTGGGACGCGTCGATCGAGCCCTCGCAGGTCGTCAATCCCGACGGCACGCCGGCATACCCTGAACCGACCACGCCGACGGACGGCGACGCCGACCCGGATGGCGACGTCGCCCCGAGCGTCGATGCGGCCACCGGATCCGACGCGCAGACCGGCACGCCGGACCGCGCGGGCGTGACCCAGGCGGGAACGCCTGGGTCGTCGTACGACACCGCCGCATCCGACCGGATGACCGGACGTGACGACGCGCGGGTGGACGAGGGTGACGGCACCAACGGGCACCGCCTCGTCGACCAGCCGCGCATCTACGGCGACACGTCGTACGCGTCGACCCCGCGGCCCACGCCCGCCGAGGTTCTGGCGCGTCCCGAGGTGCAGGCGGCGCTCAACAGCGAGCCGCCGACGCTCATCTACGACAACGGGGTGCTGCAGACGGCCGACACGCAAGAGATCATCTTCACCTGCTCGAACGAGAACCACGACATCGCCGAGATGCTGCGCCAGGCGCGGCTGCAGGAGATGGGCATCAATCGCATGCCGATCGGCGAGATCCAGCAGAATGCGGCCGATTACCAGACTCGCCGGGAGGAGACCGGCAACGGGCGCGCCGACAAGGCCGAGCAGGCGGCGTACGCCAACGAGGTGCGCGGCACGCACGACGCACCCTTCGGCAACGGTCACGTGCTGCATGGTCCCGACCAGGTCGCCGGCGGTGACCCGCAGAACTTCGACGGAGTCGGCGCCGGCGGGATCAACAGCTCGCTGGGTAACCAGTGGGGCAGCGGCAATGCCGACGCGCTGCAGGCCGACCTTGCCGCGGCGCTCGACGAGATCCCCGCTGACCTCGCACAGTGGGTGCACCCGTCGGTCGAGATCCGCGTCATCGATGTCCGCCCGTGATGACAGGATCGGTTCTATGACGGAAGACCCTCGGCGCGCGGTCGCCAACCGTTTGATCAGCTGGATGGAGAGCAGCGCGGGCGATGTCGCCAGCATCAATGCGCGCCGTCCACGCCCTCGCCCTCCCGAGCTGAAGGCTGCTCAGGACGCGTTGCTGAAGACTCGCGCACCGGCCGCGCAGAAGCAAGCTGTCAACAAGGCGACTCGGGACATGTGGGCTCGGTCCGGGATACGCGAGGCACTCGGATCCGACTCCGAGTTCATGGGGTTCTCGAGTGCCTTCAACATGGCCGCGCACGCGGTTCTGGTGCGACACCGGCTCGAGCCGGAGACGTTCGATCTCATCGTGCAGCCGTTCCGGGATGCCGGATTCGATTTCGATCAGGAGGCCTGACAGCCGATGGTGACCTTCACGCGTTTCGAGCCGTCGGCTCCGATTTCCGACGAGACGATCGCCCGCTTCGCGCCGAACGCTCCCGAGAGAGCGGCCGAGATGTGGCGCGAGTACGGCGCCGGGGTCGTCGGGGACGGTTTCGTACGGATCGTTGATCCCGCGCGCGGCGCCCAGATGACCGAGGGCGTGCTGGGGCTGGCGCCGACCGCGGTGGTGCTGTTCTCCACGGCTCTGGCCGACCTGGTCATCTGGAACGATGGCGCGTTCCTCGTCGCGAAGTTCCGCTGGGGCGTCGTGCAGTACACGGACCGCGCGGTGACGCTCGAGCAGTTCACGCAGTGGCTGCAGGACGAGCAGCGGCTCGACGAGGCGTTCGAGCGGCAGCCGTATCCCGTGGCGGCCGCTCGCGATGGCGTTCCCGCCGTCGAGGAGTGCTTCGGGTTCGTCCCCCTGCTCGCGCTCGGTGGCGGCAACTCTGCCGAACACCTGCAGAAGATGGGGCTCTGGGAGCACATCGCGCTCATCGTGCAGCTCGCGGGCCCGCCGAAGGTCACGGGCTTCCTGGTGCCCCCGACCGAGCCGCAGGGCGACGCGACCGCTGGTCGGGCCCCGGGATCCGACGGGGGCCTGGTCGCGGGAGAGGGGAGCCCTACTCCCGACCAGCAGCGTCTGATCGACATCGGCGTCGGCTACTGGCGACGCATGATCCCGGCGGACGCGCCGCTCGGCTACACGCTGCTGCCGGAGGACGAGGCCGTCGTGGTCTCGTACGCCGTCCGCGGCGGTGGACGGATCTACGTCGCGAAGGACGGATCGGCCCTGTTCGCGTACTCGTCGGCGCCGCCGCACGAGGCGCTCGAGGTGTTCCGCTCGGGCCGCCGCACTCCGCCGGAGCACTTCCGCCCCGCCGATGGCACGCGGCGGTGACCGCCATGACGACGATCGATCAGCGGTGCGCCGACATCCTCGCGCCGGCGACGGAGCTCCTCGCCGCGACGATCAGTGCGGGGTTCAACCAGACGGGCATCCCCTCGGCGCTGAAGGCCGCGCGGGAGCTGCGTGCAGTGCTCGCCCAGGGCACTGACGGCATCTCCTCGGATACATACCTCGATTGGCATGCGACTGCCGACGGCATGCTCGAGTCGATCATCCGCGAGCTCGAGGAGGGCGAGCCGGTCACGGCGCGCAAGATCCTCACGGATCCGCGCCTCGGGCTGCACAAGCTCACGATCGCATGTGCGGGGATGCCCGGCTGGTGAGCGGCTGGGCGATCATCAACGAGCGGGAGGCGGCGCCGGAACCCACCCCGGTGAGCATCGAACGCGCCGCGCTGCTGGGCATCGTGCCCGCCCCCGCCGGGCGGCGTTCCGCGGCCGCGGTCATCGACGTCATCCCGGCGATCCTGTTTGCGGCCCCGCTTGCGTTCGCCGTCCCCGAGCTTCTCGCAGGCGAGCTCTGGGGCATCCTGGTCAGCGCCATCTGCGTGGTGCTGCTCGTCGTGTATGGGCTCATCCAGCTCACCTCGAACGGCCGCCGCGGACAGACCTTCGGCAAGCAGATGATGCGGATCCGCACGATCGACCCGGCCACGCTGAAGCCGATCGGGTTCGGGCGCGCCCTGCTTCGGGCTCTCCTCGTCGCGCTGTCGGGGATCGTGCCCGTCGTCGGCCCTGCGGTTATGCTCTGCTCGCCGCTGTGGGATGCCGAGCAGCGGCGTCGCGGCTGGCACGATCACGCCGCGCGATCGTGGCTGATCGACCTCGACGCCGTGGATCCGACCGATCCGGTCGCCTTCGAGGCGGCTCGGGGCCGCGCGCGCGTGCGCAGCGTTGTGCTTGACGTGGCCGCCGCGCAGCCCGCGGCCCCGGCTCCTGCCCCGCGGCCGGAGCCGGCCGCNNNGCCGGCCGCGCCGCCGGCATGGGCGCCCCCGTCCGTCGAGCGTCTCGCGCCGCCGCCGGTTCCGCCGAGCCCCGCCCTCGCCCCCGCCTCCCCGCCCGCTCGCGCGCCCGAGCCGCCTCGCGCCGCCCCGCCGGTGCCGTCGGCCGGGCAGCTGCGCTTCGACAACGGCGACGTGGTCGCCATCCACGGGCCCGGCCTCGTCGGGCGCGCGCCCCGCGCGGCGGATGACGAGCTCGTCATGCATCTCGTGCCGATCGCCGACGACACCCGCTCGATCTCCAAGACGCATTTCGCCATCGGCATCGACGCACAGGGCCTTTTTGTGAGCGATCGCGGGTCGACGAACGGCACAAGCATCCTGCGCGCGGGCGGCGTCATCGCGGCCCCGGCCGACGCGCCGGTGCGCCTGGTGGCGGGGGACAGGATCGTCTTCGGCGACCGCTTCGCCGACGTGCTCTGACGCCCGCGGCCGACGCGATTTCCCGCGGCGTGGCAATATGTCACATAAGGGGGATGGAAAAGTGACAGAAATGAGTCCGTCGACAGGTGCGTTCGACGAGGTCGAGGTAAATACGATGCCAGGTCGATTCGCGCCGTTGCGGGTTGAATTCGCCGGCGAATGGATCGAGGTTCCCGCGGGGCGTCCGTTCGTGATCGGCCGCGAGGGCGATCTCGAGATCGACGACAACCAGTACCTTCACCGGCAGTTCCTTGAGCTCCAGTATCACGACGGTCTGTGGTGGCTCGCGAACGTCGGATCGCGCCTGGCCGCGACGATCTCGAGCGCCGGCGGCGCCGTGCAGTCGTGGCTGTCGCCGGGCGCGCGGATGCCCGTCGTCTTCGCGCAGAGCGTGATCGTGTTCACCGCCGGCCCCACGACGTACGAGCTGACGCTGTACACCGAGGAGGCGCAGTACGCCGTCTCCAGCCAGATCGAGGCGTCGATGAGCGGTGAGACCACCGTCATGCCGGTGAGCTTCACGCCGCTGCAGAAGCTGCTCATCGTCGCGCTCGCCGAGCCGATGCTGCGCCGTGAGGGCGTGAGCATGAGCGAGCTTCCGTCGTCGAGCGCCGCGGCCCAGCGCCTCGGCTGGACGATGAGCAAGTTCAACCGCAAGCTCGACAACGTCTGCGACAAGCTCGACCGGATGGGCGTGCAGGGCCTGCGCGGCGGTCCGGGCAAGCTCGCCACGAACCGCCGCGCACGCCTCGTGGAGTACGCGGTCACGTCTCAGCTCGTCACGCGCGCCGACCTGGCGCTGCTCGACGACGAGGCGCTGCGCAACCAGAACGAGAACGACGAGGACTGACGCGGGCGGCCTCAGCCGGCGAGTTCCGCGGCGACGAGGTCCTGCACGATCATCGCCGCGGCGGTGAGTCCCGCGGCGATCGACAGGCCGACGGCGTGCATCGGCCCTGGCAGTCCCGGGCCGACCGCGCCGTCTCCCGCGGCCGAGACGCCGGCGACGCTCGTGCGCCCGAACGCGTCGACCTGGATCGCGCCCGAGGCGTGCATCTCGAGGCCGAGCTGCTCGGCGAACGGCGCCGACTGACGCCACGCCGTGGCGGTCAGCAGCCCGCCGACGGCGAGGGTCGATCCATCCTCGAAGCGCACAAGGGCGCCGTCGCCGGCGCGCTCGATCGACGCGATCCGCTCGGTCCTGACGGAGGATGAGCGCTTCTCGAGCTGAGCCGCGACCGCCGGATCGACCGGGTCGCCGTTCGACAGCACGACCGTCGCGGCGGCGATGGGGCCGAGCATCGCCGCCATCCGCGGTGAGTGATCGCCCATACCGATCAGACCGACGGTGGTGCCGGCGAACTCGTGGCCGTGGCAGAGCGGGCAGTGGGCCGCGACCGTGCCGAACAGGGACTGCAGGCCGGGGATCGAGGGCAGCGCGTCGGCGACGCCGGTGGCGAGGATGACGTGGCCGGCGTCGATCCGGTCGCCGTCGGCGAGCGTGAGCGCGAGGGCGCCGGCCGCCCCCTCGATGCGGACGACCTCGCCCGCGCGCGTCGAGACGGTGTCGTAGGCCGCGAGCTCGCGCCGGGCGGCTTCGCGCAGCTCGGCGGGGTTCCGCCCGTCGAAGCCGATGAGATTCTGCATGTGCTCCACGGGCGCGTTTCGGTACCGTCCGCTGTCGATGAGCACGGCCGTGCGGTGCATCCGGCCCAGCGTCAGTGCCGCCTGCAGGCCTGCAGGTCCTCCGCCGATGATCGCGACGTCGTACATGATCCCCTCTTCTCCGGCGCGGTCGAGTTGCGCCGAAGACGAGTGTGTGACTTCATGTCGACATGAAGTCAACTCCGTGGAGCGTCGGCGAACTCGCCGAGCGGTTCGGTCTCGCCACGCACGTGCTGCGGCACTGGGAGGACGTCGGCCTCCTCACGCCCGCGCGCGACGCGGCGGGGCGGCGACGCTATCGCGAGGCGGACGCGTACCGGGTCGCCACCATCGTCGCGAGCAAGGCCGCCGGCATGAGCCTCGACCAGATCCGGGCTCTCGTCGATACTGGATCGGCGGAACGGCACCGCATCCTCGAGACGCACCTCGCCGACATCGATGAGCAGATCGTGGCGCTCGAGCGTTCGCGTGCCATGGCCCGCCACGCCATGGAGTGTCAGGCGCACGACATCTCGAACTGCCCGCACTTCCGTGCTCACGTCGCCGACATCGTCAGCGGCGCGCGTATCGGGATGCCGTTCCCGCGCCACGCGGGCGAGCATCCGTCGGGGCCGCACGCGACGCATCCGGTTGGATAGGGGGATGCCCGCTCGCGTCGTGATCGCCGGCCCCTCGTCGTGGAACCACCTGATCGTGTTGGATCGGCTGCCCGAGCCCGTGCCGCACATGCAGTTCGCCGAGCGCGCCTGGCACACCGTGGGCGGCACCTCGGCCGGCAAGGCGCTGCACCTCGCGGGCCTCGGCCTCGGGCCGCGGCTCTTCACGCCTCTCCGCGAGGACGAGGACGGCGCACGCGTGACGTCCTCCCTGCGCGCGGCCGGGGTGGCGGTGGAGCCGCTGCGCACCGAGGACACCGAGCGGCACGTGAACCTCATGACCGCGGGGGGCGAGCGCGTGTCGCTCTACGTCTCGAGCCCGTCCGATCCGGATCCGGATGACGTGGCGCGCGTCGCAAGGGAGGTGGCCGCCGCCGAGACGGCCGTGATCGACCTGTCCATGCTGGGGCTGCGCCTGCTCGAGTCGGGCGCCCTCGGCGAGACGCCGTTGTGGATCGACCTGCACGACTATGACGGCTCCTCCGCCTTCCACGAGCCCTTCGTGCGCGCGGCCGAGGTCGTGTTCATGAACGACGACCGCACCGCCGATCCGTGGGTGCTCATGCAGTCATGCCTGGACCGCGGCCCCCGGCTCGCCGTGTGCACGCGCGGGGCCGAGGGGGCCATCGCCCTCGCGGCCGACGGCACACGGCACCGGGTGCAGGCTCTGCCCGCCGAGGTGGTGGACACGAACGGTGCGGGCGACGCGTTCATGGCCGGGTTCCTGGCGGCCGCGCTGGGCGGTGCGGGCATCGACGCGGCGCTCGAGGCCTCCGCGGCACAGGCGCGCGTCGCGATCGGCTCGCGCCACCTTCATCCGGTGCTCGACGGCATCCGCTCACCGCACGCGCCCGGCCGCGGATCCCTCAGCGAGGGGGAGACGGCGCGCGGCTCAGAGCTTCGAGCGCGTGAGCTGCTCGGCCAGGCCCGTGTAGGTCGCCGGCGTCAGCGCCAGCAGGCGCTGCTTCGCCTCGTCGCCGATCTCGAGGCCCTGGACGAACTCGGCGAGATCGGCGGCACCGACACGGCGCCCGCGGGTGAGCTCCTTGAGCAGCGCGTACGGGTCCTTGATCGTCGAGCGCCCGGCCGTGACCTCGGCGCGCACGACGGTCTGGATCGCCTCGCCGAGCACCTCCCAGTTCTGGTCGAGGTCGGCGAGCAGCACGTCGCGCGCGAGCGAGATCTCGCCGAGGCCGCGCGTGAGGTTGTCGAGCGCGAGCAGCGAGTGGCCGAACGCGACGCCGATGTTGCGCTGCGTGGTCGAGTCGGTCAGGTCGCGCTGCAGGCGGGAGGTGACGAGCGTCGAACCCAGCGAGGCGAGCAGGGCGCCCGAGAGCTCGAGGTTCGCCTCGGCGTTCTCGAACCGGATCGGGTTGATCTTGTGCGGCATCGTCGACGATCCGGTCGCCCCCGCGACGGGGATCTGCGCGAAGTAGCCGAGCGAGATGTACGTCCAGATGTCGGTCGCGAGGTTGTGCAGGACGCCGCCCGCGTGGCGGACGCGGTCGTAGAGCTCGACCTGCCAGTCGTGCGACTCGATCTGCGTCGTCAGCGGGTTGAACGTCAGGTCGAGCGACTCGACGAAGTCGCGCGCGATGTTCGGCCATGCGACCTGCGGCGCCGCGGCGAGGTGCGCCGACCAGGTGCCGGTCGCGCCCGAGAACTTGCCGAGGTACTCGCTGCGCTCGACCTGCTCGAGCACGCGCTCGAGGCGCCACACGAAGACGCCGAGCTCCTTGCCCATGGTGGTCGGCGTCGCCGGCTGGCCGTGCGTGCGGGAGAGCATCGCGGCATCCGCGTGCTCGAGCGACAGGTCGCGCAGCTTCTGGATGACGCCGCGGAACGCCGGCAGCCAGACGTCGTTCACGGCGCGCTTGACGGTGAGCGCGTACGCGAGCGAGTTGACGTCCTCGCTGGTGCAGCCGAAGTGCGTGAGCTCGGCGATCCGGTCGAGGCCGAGGGTGCTCAGGCGGTCGCGCACGAGGTACTCGACGGCCTTCACGTCGTGACGGGTGACCGCCTCTCGCTCGGCGAGCCAGTCGATCTCGGCCTGGCCGAAGGTGAGGTACAGCGCGCGCAGCTGGTGCTTCTCGTCCTGCGTGAGCGGCGAGGTGCCGAACAGCGAGTGGTTGGTCAGCGTGATCAGCCACTCGATCTCCACCTCGACGCGGGCCCGGTTCAGACCCGCCTCCGAGAGGTACTCGCCGAGCGGTGAGACCGCGGCCTGGTACCGGCCGTCGAGCGGGCTGAGGGGCTGGGTGGGAAGCGCGGTCACGCGGGACCTCCGGTCGGGGTCAGTGGGCGGATCGAGGCGGCCGGATCGCCGGTTCGAGTTGGCGGAACAGCGCCCTGCTGGCGCTCTCGATCATAGCGAGCGCATCGTCGAACGCCCGGTCGTCGGCGTAATAGGGGTCGGGCACATCCGGCGCGGCGGCCGGATCGAAGGAGGTCAGCAGCGAGATCCTGTCGCGGTGCTCCTCGCGGTGCGCCCAGTGGCGCAGGATGCGCTCGTGCGTGCGGTCGAGGGCGATCACGAGGTCGTTGTCGTGGAAGGCGGTGAGCGTGAACTGCTTCGCGCGATGCGCGGATCCGTCGTATCCGCGGCGCTCGAGCGCCGCGAGCGTGCGCTGATCCGCCCGCTCGCCGACGTGCCAGTCTCCGGTGCCCGCGCTCGTCGACCGCACGCGGTCCGCCACCCCGGCGCGCTCGGCTAGATCGCGGAAGACGACCTCGGCCATCGGGGAGCGGCAGATGTTGCCGGTGCACACGAACACGACGCGGAAGGGATCCGGATCGGTCATTGCTTCATTCTGCCCGCGCGGGGCGCTCCTCACAGCCGCTCTCCGCGGCCCTCTCGCGGCGGTGGGTCGTCCACAGGGCGCCGCACCGCCCCGGTCGCCCCGGTTCCGCGGATGAGCGCGGGTGCAAGAACGGTCCTGGCGGGACAGTTGACGCATGACATCGATAGACGCATACGCGCTGACGGTCGAGGCCCGCATGGCGCTGGAGACGGCGCAGACCCATCTGGCCGCGGCGAGCGACCGCCTGTCCGGCGTGCGCCTGATGGTCGCGTGGGATGCGCCAGCCGCGCGCGCCTTCCAGGATGCGGCGTTCGCGCAGTGGGTCACCGCAAGCGCGCTTGCCGGATCGTGCGCGGCGACCGCCCAGGACGTGCTCGCCCGCGCCCTGCGGTTCGCCGACCGCGTGGTCCCGGAGCCCTGAGATGTCCGACATCGCCTCGGGCTATGTGATCTGGGTCGACACCGCCTCGCTGCGCGGTGCGGCGGGGCAGGTCGATCTCGCCGTGGCCGAGCTCGAGCAGGCGTACGCCGCGCTGCGTGCCGCCGAGTGGGCGACGCCGATCGCCATGGGACCGAGTGACAGCGCCGGGCTGGCGACGGTGGCCGTCGAGCTGCGCGACCGCGTGGCGGGTCTCGCGTCCGCGCTGCGCTACACGGCCGACGTGTACGAGGCCGCGGACGCTCTGTGGCACATCGAGCGATTCGGCCACGCGCCACCCACGGCGCGCGCGAGCGGGGACGCGCTCGGCGACCTCCACGCCCAGTACGAGGGCACGGGCCGCGATCCCGTCGCGGAGGCGCAGGCGCTGCTGGACGAGCGGGAGGAGAACTGGGACGACGAGCTCCTCGCCAACGCCACCCTCGGCCTGCCGTACCTCACCGACTGGCTGCCGGGCACGAACTCGCCTCGGGAGGTGGGACAGCAGGTGTTCGACACGGTGACCGCTCTCGGCTTCGGCGTGATCCCGCCGGGATCGACGCTGCGACCGGATCCGACTCCCGGGGACTACTCGACAAAGAGCGAGGCCCTTCGGCAGGCCGAGGCGCGGCCCCCGCAGAAGGTCGCCGACTTCGTGGATCGCATCCCCGACGACCCCCGCACCAACGTGCGGGTGGAGGTCCACACGTTCCCCGACGGCCACAAGGAGTACGCCGTGTACGTCCGCGGCACCGAGGACATGATGCAGGACGGCGACTGGAACCTGCTCCCCGGCGAGGAGGACGGCATCGAAGCCCTCGACGGGAACTCCAACTTCGACCTGTATGGGTGGACGGAGGGCGAGTCGTACCGGGCGGTCGAGCAGGCGCTGCGCAACGCCGGAGCGCAGCCGGGCGACATCGTGCACGGCGCCGGGCACTCGCAGGGCGCGATGATCATCGAGTGGATGGCGATGCAGGGGACGTACGACTTCCGCACCGTGGTGTCGGTCGCCCCGCCCGTGCAGGCGATGCTCGGCGAGGAGACGCGACACATCACGCTGCGCTATGACGACGACCCCGTCGCGGGGCTGGCCGGCGCGGGCGTGCCCGGAGCCGCGGGAGGGCCCGGCAGCGTCGTCGTCCGCGACGTGCACCACCCCGGCTTCGGCGACCCCGGCGACCTCGACCAGCTGATCGAGCCGCACGCGCTCGAGGGATACCGCGAGCTCGCGCGGGATGCCGACGCCAGCGGCGACCCGCGGATCACCGGCTTCCACAACGAGATGGCGCGACTGAACGAGGCGACGGAGCGCCAGGTGTCCGACTCCTACATCAGCCGGACGGGAGAGCCCGGGTGAGTGCTCAGTCCTTCTTCTTCTGCGGCCGCAGGATGATCCCGAACAGCCAGTTGATGACGCTGATCAGGAACGCCGCGACCACACCCCACCAGAAGTGCTCGACGGTCAGCCCCCAGCTCCAGGCGCCGGTGATGACCGCCGTGAGCCAGAGCAGGAACCCGTTGACGACGAGCGAGATGAGCCCGAGCGTCAGGAGATAGATCGGGAAGGCGACGATCTTGATGATGGTGCCGACGATCGTGTTCACCAGGGCGAAGATCGCGGCGACGACGAGCAGCGTGAGCACAAGCTGCAGGTCGCCACCCGGGGAGAACGGGGTCACCGACACCTGCAGTGCGGGGATCAGGGTGACGACCCAGATGGCGAACGCGTTCACCACGACGCGGACGAGGAAGCGCATGCCCGCATCCTTGCAGACGCGGGCCGATCACTCGAGGGAGTGCGGGCGTCAGGCGGGAGAGCCGACCAGGCGGGAGATCTCGGCGGCCGCGGCGATCGCGGCGTCGGCGAACTGCTCGATGGACGTGCCGGGATGCTCCAGTTCGATCGACGAGATCGACAGGCCGTGCGTGACCGCACCCGTGTGGTCCCGGATCCCGGCCGACACGCAGACGGTGCCGAACTCGTTCTCGCCGAGGTCGGTGGCGAAACCCCGCGCGCGCACCCGGGCGAGCTCGGCGCGAAGCGCATCCAGCGTCGTGATCGTCTGCGGGGTGCGCGCCGGCAGCCCCACGCGGGATGCCAGCTCGGCGACGCGCTCCTCGGGCCACGAGGCGATCACCGCCTTGCCCATCCCGGTGCAGTGGAGCGGCATCCCGTGACCGACGCGCGACTTCATCTGATACGGCTTCGAGGCATCGCGGCGGATGAGGTAGACGATCTCGCTGCCGGTCGCGACGCCGACGTGCACCGTGCAGTCGACCTCGGCGACGAGGCGGTCGACGATCGGCGCGGCGACGTCGGTGATGTCGACGGAGGAGAGCGCCCGGCCGGACAGGGACAGCAGTGCGGGCCCGGCGCCGTAGCCGCGCTCGCCGTCCCCCGCGATGAAGTTCGTGGCGATGAGCGTGGCGAGGACGCGGTGAACTGTGGCCTTCGGCAGCCCCGTCGCGGCGACGATGTCGCTGAAGCGCGAGTGGTCGAGCGCGGCCGACAGCACGGCCAGGGTCTTCTCGCCGGCGCTCAGGCGCTCCTTGAGGTCCGTCATGCCGCATCTCCCACCTGGCGCTGTCGCCCCGAGCTCGTATAGTGGATTATAGAACGCAGTTTCGCTGAGCGGAACACGCTGTGACGGCACCACGGAGGTCCCGATGAACAACCACTCGACGACGAGCGTGCTGGACGGTCAGGCACTCGTGCCGCTCGCGGCCCCGGCCGACGCGGCGCAGGCGGCCGCGCTGCGCGACGGTCTCCTCGGGGGCGGGCTGCACATCGTCGAGGTCGGACTGCGGACCCCGTACTCGATGACGGCGCTCGGGGAGCTCGCCTCCCACGGCGAGCTGATCGTCGGCGCCGGCACCGTGCTCGACGCCGCCCAGGCGGAGGCGGCACTCGACGCCGGCGCGCAGTTCCTCGTCACACCCGGCTACGCCGACGACATCGTCGAGGTCGCCAAGCGCCGCGGTGTCCCGATCGTTCCGGGAGTCGCCACGGCGACCGAGGTGCTGCGGGCGCGTCAGGCCGGGCTGCGGTTCGTCAAGCTGTTCCCGGCCAACGTCCTCGGCGGCCTCACGCTGATCGACGCGCTCAGCGCGGCGTTCGGCGACATGCGCTTTATGCCCTCCGGCGGCGTCTCGCAGGCGACGCTCGCCGAGCACCTCGCCCACCCGGCCGTCACGGCCGTGAGCGGCAGCTGGCTGACCTCGGGCGCGATGCTCGACAAGGGTGCGGATGCGGTCGCCGAGGCCGTCCGCGCCTCGGTCGAGATCGCGGCCTCGGTCGCCGAGGGCGGCTCCGGCGCATGAGCGGGCTCGTCACCGTCGGCGAGAGCCTCGCGCTCGTCTACTCGCCGCGGGCGGGAGGCTTCGACACCACCACCGACGCCACGGTCAGCTTCGGCGGGGCCGAGAGCAACGTCGCGATCGCGGCCGCGAGGCTCGGTGCCGCGGCCACCTGGATCGGGCGGGTCGGCGACGATGCGTTCGGCCGCCGCATCATCCGGGGCATCCGCGGTGAAGGCGTCACGGTCGAGGCGAGCGTCGATCCGGTCGCGCCGACCGCGCTGATGATCAAGGACCGCCCGTCGCTCGGCCGCACCCGCGTCGTCTACTACCGCGCCGGCAACGCCGGCAGCCGGATCGCTCCCGAGGACGTGCCGCATGAGCATCTCGCCGGGGCGGAGATCTTCCACTTCACGGGTATCGCGCTCGCCCTGAGCGCCGCGTCCTCCGACACGGTGCTCGCCGCGGCGCGTGCGGCGAAGGAGGCCGGTGCCGCCGTCTCCTTCGACATCAACCACCGCTCGAAGCTGTGGCGCGCCGAGGAGGCAGCCCCCGCGTACCGCGAGGCGATCGCCCTCGCCGACATCGTCTTCGCCGGCGACGACGAGGCAGCGATCGCGGTCGGCGCGGGCGCACCGCCCGAGCTGGCGCAGCGCATCGCGGACCTCGGGCCCCGCGAGGTCGTCATCAAGCTCGGCGAGCGCGGCGCGTACGCGCTCGAGGACGGCCGCGCGCACGAGCAGCCGCCGTTCCGCGTGGAGGTCGCCGACACGGTGGGCGCGGGCGACGCGTTCGTCGGCGGCTACCTCGCCGAGCGCCTCGCCGGCCTCGGCCTCGAGGACCGGATGCGCACCGCGGCTGCGGCGGGAGCCTGCGCCTGCCGCGGCGACGGCGACTGGGAGATGATGCCCACCCGGCGCGACATCGCGGAACTCGTCGCGGGCGGAGATCCGGTCGCCCGCTGACAATGCGCAAGACTCGTGACCGACAACCCCTCTGACCTGTGAGGCGATCGATGGCGCTCGACACTCCTTCCGACGCGGCCGCGGCCATCCGGCCGTTCCTCGGCCCCGACTTCCTGCTCGGCTCCGAGACGGCACGGCGCCTGTACGCGGCGACCGCCGACCTGCCGATCGTCGACTACCACTGCCACCTGTCGCCGCAGGAGCTCGCCGAGGATCGCCGCTTCGCGTCGATCACCGAGGTGTGGCTCGGGGGCGATCACTACAAGTGGCGCCTGATGCGCGGCGCCGGCGTGGACGAGCGCCTGATCACCGGCGACGCGGACGACTGGGAGAAGTTCCACGCGTTCGCGAGCGTGCTCGGCCGGGCGATCGGCAATCCGATCCACCACTGGTCGCACCTCGAGCTGCAGCGCTACTTCGGGATCGACGACGTCCTGGATGCCGACAGCGCGCGCGACATCTACGAGCGCGCGAACGAGAAGCTGCGCCGGCCGGAGTTCAGCGCCCGCGGCCTTGTGCGGGCGAGCGGCGTCGAGGTCATCTGCACGACGGATGACCCGCTCGATGCGCTCGAGCACCACGCGGCCCTCGCCGAGGCCGACTTCGACACCCTCGTCGTCCCCGGCTTCCGCCCCGACGGCGTGCTGCGCATCGAGCGCGACGCCTTCGGCCCGTACGTCGAGCGCCTGGGAGAGGCGACGGGCGCGGCGATCTCCGACTTCGAGGGCCTCGTCGCGGCTCTCGAGCAGCGCATCGCGTACTTCGACGAGCGCGGCTGCACGGTGTCCGACCAGTCGCTCGAGATCTTCCCCAAGCGCGCCGCGACGGATGCCGAGGCGGATGCCATCCTGCGTCGCCGGCTCGGCGGCGAGGCGCTCGCCGCCGACGACGTGGAGGCGTTCCGCTGGGCCCTGATGCGGCGTCTCGCGACGCTGTACCACCAGCGCGACTGGGTGATGGAGCTTCACCTCAACGCGCTGCGCGACGCGAACCCGCGCGCGATGCGGCGGATCGGGCACGACACCGGCTTCGACGCGATCGGCGAGGACCGCCCGATCGAGGCGCTGCGCGAGTTCCTCGGCGAGCTCGAGGCCGCCGACGCCCTGCCGCGCACGCTGCTGTTCACGGTCGACGAGGCCCAGAACACGCAGCTCGCGGTGCTCGCCACCTGCTTCCCCGGAGCCGGCATCCCCGGCAAGGTGCAGCTCGGCAATGCGTGGTGGTTCAACGACACGATCGCCGGCATGGCGGCTCAGATCCGCACGTTCGCCGAGGTCGGCTTCCTTCCCGCGGCCGTCGGGATGGTGACGGATTCGCGCTCGTTCCTGTCGTACCCGCGCCACGAGTACTTCCGCCGCATCGTCGTGGACATCGTCGCGCAGTGGGTCGAGTCGGGGGAGTTCCCCGCGAACGACGCGACGCTCGAGTCGATCCTGCGCGACGTCTTCCACGACAACGCCGTGCGCTACTTCCGCTTCGACGTGCCGCTGGTGTCGACGTGAGCCTCGTGCTGGACGCGGGTGCGCTCGACCGCCTCGACGAGTTCGAGGCGGCGGGGTTCGGCGTGCCGCGGTACGACGTGCGCGCGATGCGCGCCGCGACGGCGGAGCGGCCGAGCTGGGTGCACCTCGGGGCGGGCAACTTCTTCCGCAGCCTGCACGCGGTCGTCGCGCAGCGGATGCTCGACGCCGGCCACGACACCGGAGTGATCCTCGCGAACCTGCGCGATCCCGCGGTGATCGAGAACTCCCGCGCCACCGACGACCTGTTCGTCAACGCGGTGATGCGGGAGGACGGATCGCTCGAGCCCACCGTGATCGCGTCGGTCGCCGAGAGCCACCATCTCGGCTCGGATGCCGGTTGGGCGCGTGTGACCGAGGTCTTCGAGAGCCCGTCGCTGCAGCTGGTGACGCTGACCGTGACGGAGAAGGGCTACGTCGTCTCGGATGAGGATGTCGCACGCGGCCCCGGACGTGCCGGCGGCGCGATCCCGGCGCTCGCCTCGCTGCTGCTCGCGCGCTTCGCGGCGGGTGCCGCACCCATCGCGCTTGTCAGCACCGACAACTTCTCCGACAACGGTGAGCGGCTCGCGACCGCCGTGAATCGGGTCGCGGAGGCGTGGGCCGCGGACGGCCGGGCGCCCGCCGCGTTCGCGTCATGGCTCCAGGACGGAAGCTCGGCCACGTTCCCCTCGACGATGGTCGACCGGATCACCCCGGCCCCCTCGCCCGCGGTCGGCGAGGCACTCGCCGCCCTCGGGCTCGAGACGACGCGGATCACCGAGCGCGCATCGGGCGGGCCGCTCGCGGCCTTCTCCAACACGGAACCCGTGAGCTACCTCGTGCTCGAGGACGACTTCCCCAACGGCCGGCCGCCGTTCGAGAGCGGCGGCGTTGTGCTCGGCGACCGCGAGACCGTCGGTCGCGCCGACCGCATGAAGGTCTGCACGTGCCTGAACCCGCTCCACACCGCCATGGCGGTCACGGGGTGCCTGCTGGGCTTCACGCGCATCGCCGAGATGATGCGCGACTCCGACATCCGGCGCATGGTGGTGGGCGTCGGGGCCGTGGAGGGTCTGCCGGTCGTCGACACCCCGGAGGGGATGGATCCGGCCGCGTTCCTCCGCGAGGTGATCGAGAAGCGCCTGCCCAACCCCGGGCTTCCGGATGCCCCGCAGCGCATCGCGTCGGACACGTCGCAGAAGATCGGCATCCGCTTCGGCGAGACGATCCGCCGCCACGTCGCGGCCGGCACCGCCGCGCAGCTCACCTGGATCCCGTTCGCGATCGCGGCGTGGATCCGGTACCTGCTCGCCGTCGACGATCAGGGTGCGGCCTTCGAGCGCAGCCCGGATCCGCTGCTCGCCGAGCTCGACGAGCGGCTCGCGGGAGTGCGCTTCGGTGAGCCGCGCACGGCGACGGCCGCGCGCGAGTTCCTGACGGACGCGTCCATCTTCGGCGTGGATCTCGTCGCGGCGGGAGTCGCGCCCACCGTCATCGCCCACCTCAGCTCGCTGCTGCACGGCCCCGGCGCCGTGCGCTCGGCCCTGTTCTCTCTCGCCCACTCGTAAGGAGCACCCGATGAGAATGTCCTTCCGCTGGTTCGGCGCCCAGGACGACCCGATCCCGCTGCAGCACATCCGGCAGATCCCCGGGGTGCGCGACGTCGTCGGCGCGCTGTACGACGTTCCCGTCGGCGAGGCGTGGCCGGAGGACAAGATCGGCGCGCTCAAGAAGCAGGTCGAGGATGCCGGGCTCGCGCTCGAGGTCATCGAGTCGGTCAACATCCACGACGACATCAAGATCGGCCTCCCCTCCCGGGACCGGTACATCGACAACTACCGCGAGACGATCCGCCGCCTCGGCGCGGTGGGCATCTCGGTGATCTGCTACAACTTCATGCCGGTGTTCGACTGGCTGCGCACCGAGCTCTGGTACGAGCTTCCCGATGGCTCGAAGACGATGCAGTACGACCGCTCGGTGTCGGAGGCGATCACCCCCGAGGGCCTGCTCGCCCAGTACGAGAGCGAGACGTCGGGACTTGTGCTGCCCGGCTGGGAGCCTGAGCGCCTCGCCGATCTGCGGACGCTGTTCACCAAGTACGACGGCGTGGATGCGACCGTGCTGCGCGAGAACCTGAAGTACTTCCTCGAGGCGATCGTCCCGGTGTGCGAGGAGGTCGGCATCTCGATGGCGATCCACCCCGACGACCCGCCGCACCCGCTGTTCGGCCTTCCCCGCGTCGTGTCGAACCGCGACGACCTGCGCTGGATCCTCGACGCCGTCGAGAGCCCGAACAACGGCCTCACGCTCTGCACGGGCAGCCTCGGTGCCAACCCCGACAACAGCGTCGTGGACATCGTGCGGGAGTTCGCCGGCGAGGGGCGCGTGCCGTTCGCGCACATCCGGAACATCCGCTGGCAGGACAGTCCTGGAGAGGGGCGTGGCCGCTTCTACGAATCGGCGCACCTGTCGTCGGAGGGATCGCTCGACCTGTACGACATCGTCCGGACCTTCCACGACGCGGGCTTCGACGGCTTCATCCGCCCCGACCACGGCCGCATGATCTGGGGCGAGACCGGTCGCCCGGGCTACGGCCTCTATGACCGCGCCCTCGGCGCCAGCTACCTCCAGGGCTTGTGGGAGGCGGTTTCGAAGGGCTCGCGCTCCTCTGGTCGTTGAGCGGAGCGCAGCGGAGTCCAAACGGGCCGAGCGACACTTCGACTCGCTTCGTTCGCTCAGTGCGGGTCTTCGCGAGTCGAAGCCGTGCAACGGGCGCTCGGCCGATGGCTTCGACTCCTCGCTGGCGCTCGTCGCTCACCCCGTTTCGACTGCGTTCGCTGGCGCTCACTCCGCTCAACGACCGGGAGCAGTGACACCCTCCGGCCGCTCGGCGCCCACTCCGCTCAACGACGCGGGAGGGCCTCAATAGACTGGCGGGCATGACGTCCGAGCAGCCGGTTCTGCCCCGCATCCGCCCCGAGATCGCGGCCCTGCCGCCGTACAAGCAGGGGCGCGCGGCCGACCCGAGCGGGTTCAAGCTGTCGAGCAACGAGAACCCGTTCGAGCCGCTGCCCGGCGTCGTCGAGGCAGCGCGCGCGGCGGTCGACTTCAACCGGTACCCCGACGCGACCGCGGCGAACCTGCGTGCGGCGCTGGGCGAGAAGTACGGCGTCGAGCCCGAGGCGGTGCTCGTCGGCGCGGGTAGCGTCGCCCTGCTGCAGGCGTTCATCCAGGCCGCGGCGACCGCCGGCGACGAGGTCGTCTACTCGTGGCGCTCGTTCGAGGCGTACCCGAGCCTGGCTCTGGTGGCCGGTGCGCGCAGCGTGCAGGTGCCGAACCTGCCCGACGGACGCCACGACCTCGACGCGATGGCGGCGGCGGTCACCGACCGCACCCGCGTCATCCTGCTGTGCACCCCGAACAACCCGACAGGTCCGATCATCACGAGCGCCGAGTTCCACGCGTTCGTCGAGAAGGTGCCGGCGGATGTGCTCATCCTGCTCGATGAGGCGTACGCCGAGTTCGTCCGCGGCCCCGAGGCCGTCGACGGCCTGGGGGAGCGGGTCTTCGAGCCCCACCCGAACGTCGTCGTCCTGCGCACCTTCTCGAAGGCGTACGGCCTCGCGGCGCTGCGCGTCGGCTACGCCATCGGCCACCCGCGCGTGCTCGATGCCGGTCGCAGCACGGTCACGCCGCTGTCGGTCACCGCGACCGCGGTCGCCGCCGCGGTCGCGAGCCTCGCCCACCAGGCAGAGCTCGACGAGCGCGTCGACGAGATCGTCGCCCGCCGCAGCGCGCTGGTCGCCGGTCTGCGCCAGATCGGCTGGGACGTGCCGGATGCGCAGGGCAACTTCGTCTGGCTTCCCGCGTCCGAGGCGCTCGAGTCGACCACCGTGGCCACGGCGTTCGATGCCGCCGGGATCATCGTGCGCCCGTTCCCGGAGGGCGTGCGCATCTCGATCGGCGAGCACGAGTCGCTCGAGAAGGTGCTCGAGATCGCCGGCGCCCTGCGCGCCTGAGCTCCCACGGCGGCGTCTGAGGGGCGCTCATATCGTCCGCCGCGCATGAGTCTGTGGGGAATGTCCAGGGGATCGCCGGATCCGTTGTCCCGAGTCTTTCGTCGATCCGGCACCGCCCCGCGGATAGCGTGGAACGGTGACTTCCCCAGGAGCTGGTTCCGCAGAACCTGAGATCGACCCGACCGTCCGCATCCTCGGCGCCGACGGCACAATCGCGCCGTCGGCGAGCGCCGACCGGTACCTGCCGCTGATCGACGCGCTGAGCGACGCCGATCTCGAGCAGTTCTACCGCGACATGACGGTCATCCGGGCGTTCGACCGGCAGGCGACGCTGCTGCAGCGTCAGGGCCAGCTCGCCCTGTGGCCGCCGTCGCAGGGCCAGGAGGCCGCGCAGGTCGGATCCGCCCGGGCCGCCCGCGCGCAGGACCACATCTTCCCCTCGTACCGCGAGCACGTTGTCTGCACGATCCGCGGGGTGGATCCGGTCGACATCATCAAGCTCATGCGCGGCGTGAGCCACGGCGGATGGGACCCGACCGACCCGAAGAACGGCAACACGCACATCTACACGCTCGTGCTCGGGTCGCAGACCCTTCACGCGACGGGCTACGCGATGGGCATCGAATTCGACGGGCGAAGCGGATCCGGCGATCCCGAGAAGGACGAGGCGGTGATCGTCTACTACGGCGACGGCGCCTCCAGCCAGGGCGACGTGCACGAGGCGATGGTCTTCGCCGTGAGCTACCAGACCCCGCAGGTGTTCTTCCTGCAGAACAACCACTGGGCGATCTCGGTGCCCGTGGCGACGCAGTCGCGCGTGCCGCTCGCGAACCGCGCCGGCGGCTACGGCATGCCGAGCGTCCGCGTCGACGGAAACGACGTGCTGGCGAGCTACGCGGTCTCGAAGGTCGCGCTCGACGAGGCGCGAGCCGGCGGCGGCCCGCAGGCGATCGAGGCCGTCACCTACCGGATGGGCGCGCACACCACGAGCGACGACCCGACCAAGTACCGCACGAGCGACGAGGAGCAGTCGTGGATCGCGCGCGATCCGATCACGCGGATGCGCGCGTTCCTGGAGGCGCGGGGCGCATCCGAGGCGTTCTTCGCCGACGTCGACGCCGAGGCCGCCGCGCTCGCCGCGGACGCCCGCACCCGCACGCTGCAGCTCGAAGCGCCGACCCGCGACTCGATCTTCACGCACGTCTACTCGGAGCCGCACCCGCTGATGGACGAGCAGCGGAAGTGGCTCGCCGACTACGAGGCTTCGTTCGAGGAGGGCGCGTGAGCGGCATGGAGACGATGACCCTGGCCAAGGCGCTGAACGCCGGCCTGCGCAAGGCGATGGTCGACAGCGACCGCGTGCTGATGATGGGCGAGGACATCGGCCGCCTCGGCGGCGTGTTCCGCGTGACCGAGGGGCTGCAGGCCGAGTTCGGCGAGCGCCGCGTGCTCGACACCCCGCTCGCCGAGTCGGGAATCGTCGGAACCGCGATCGGCCTCGCCATGACCGGCTTCCGGCCCGTCGTGGAGATCCAGTTCGACGGGTTCGTGTTCCCGGCGTTCGACCAGATCACCACGCAGCTGGCCAAGCTCACCAACCGGCACGAGGGGGCGATCTCGCTGCCGGTCGTCATCCGGATCCCGTACGGCGGCCACATCGGCGCCATCGAGCACCACCAGGAGAGCCCGGAGGCGTACTTCGCGCACACCCCCGGCCTGCGGGTCGTCAGCCCGTCGACGCCGAACGACGCGTACTGGATGATCCAGGATGCGATCACCTCGACGGATCCGGTGATCTTCCTCGAGCCGAAGGCGAAGTACTGGCAGAAGGGCGAGGTCGACCTGTCGGGCCGCGCGCTGCCGCTGCACGCGAGCCGCGTCGTCCGCCGCGGCACAGACGTGACGCTCGTCGGCCACGGCGCGATGGTGACGACGCTGCTGCAGGCCGCCGCGCTCGCCGAGGCGGAGGGGACGAGCTGCGAGGTCATCGACCTGCGCTCGCTCTCGCCGATCGATTACGGCCCGATCCTCGACTCGGTCCGCTCGACGGGGCGCGTTGTGGTCGCCCAGGAGGCGCCGCAGAGCACCAGCGTCGGCAGCGAGATCGCCGCGACGATCGCCGAGCGCGCGTTCTACTCGCTCGAGGCTCCGGTGCTGCGCGTGTCGGGCTTCGACGCGCCGTTCCCGCCCGCGAAGCTCGAGGGCTCGTACCTTCCGGATGCGGACCGCGTGCTCGAAGCGGTCGACCGCGCCCTCGCATACTGACGGCACTGACGTAAGGATCGCATCATGCAGACCTTCCACCTCCCCGATGTCGGCGAGGGCCTGACCGAGGCCGAGATCGTCTCGTGGCACGTCGCCCCCGGCGACGCGGTCGCGGTCGACGACGTCATCGCCGAGATCGAGACCGCCAAGTCGCTTGTCGAGCTCCCCTCGCCGTTCGCGGGAACGGTGGGCGAGCTCCTCGTCTCCGAGGGCGACACCGTGAACGTGGGCTCGCCCATCATCACGGTCGTCCCCGCGGACGCCGCGACGGACGCGGGCGGCGACGCCCACGAGCCGACCGGCCCCGGGCAGCACGCCGAGACCGAGGGCGGCGGATCAGTCCTCGTCGGGTACGGCACGGGCGGCGAGGCCAAGACCCGCCGCCGCAAGAAGCCGGAGAAGCCCGTCGCCTCGTCGGTCGGCGTCATCGCGAAGCCGCCGATCCGCAAGCTCGCGCGCGACCTCGGCGTCGACCTGTCGGAGGTGCGCCCGTCCGGGCCGTCGAACGAGGTCACGCGCGACGACGTGATGGGCCACGCGCAGCAGGCGAGCGTGTTCCGCAACATCTCCACGCCCGAGTGGCCCGCCGAGCGCGAGCAGGAGATCCCCGTGCCGCCGAAGCCGGCCGCCCAGGTCGCGCCCGACGCGCGCATCGAGGAGGTGCCGGTCAAGGGCGTGCGCAAGGCGACGGCCGCGGCGATGGTCGGGTCGGCCCACACCGCCCCGCACGTGTCGGTGTGGACCGACGTCGATGCGAGCCGCACGATGGAGTACGTCAAGCGGCTGAAGTCGTCGCCCGACTTCGCCGACATCAAGGTCTCGCCCCTGCTGATCGTCGCCCGCGCGGTGCTGTGGGCGGCGCGCCGGACGCCGATGATCAACTCGGCGTGGGTCGACGGCGACGACGGCGCGAAGATCCACGTGCGCAACTACGTCAACCTCGGCATCGCCGCGGCCACCCCGCGCGGTCTGCTGGTGCCGAACATCAAGGATGCGCAGGACCTGAGCATGCGCGAGCTCGCCAAGGCGCTCGAGCGCCTCACGCTCACGGCGCGCGAGGGCAAGACGACGCCGGCGGATCAGCAGGGCGGCACCATCACGATCACCAACATCGGCGTGTTCGGGATGGATGCGGGGACGCCGATCATCAATCCCGGCGAGTCGGCGATAGTCGCCATGGGCGCGATCCGGCAGAAGCCGTGGGTGGTCGACGGCGAGGTGCGCCCGCGCTGGGTGACGACGGTGTCGGGATCGTTCGACCACCGCGTGGTCGACGGCGACGCGATGAGCCGCTTCCTGGCGGACGTCGCGGCCATCCTGGAGGAGCCGGCGCTGCTGCTCGACTGAGCCGGCGAGCGTCAGGATCGCGGCGCCGGGGCGATTTGAAAACGATTCTCATTACGCCTACGATCGTGCCCATGCCCCGTCGTCGCCTCGTCCTCGCCTCCGCCCTCGCCCTTCCCACGCTCGTCCTCGCCGGCTGCTCGTCGGCCGGTGCCGACGCGGACGCCGGCGGTGCGGCGGAGGGATCCGGGTTCTCGGTCGTCGCGTCGACGAGCGTCTACGCGTCGCTCGTGTCGGAGCTCGTCGGCGACGCGGCCGAGGTGACCGCGATCGTCGACTCGCCCACGCAGGATCCGCACTCGTACGAGGCGACCGCGCGTGATCAGCTCGCCGTGCAGGAGGCCGACCTCGTTGTGCTCAACGGCGGCGGCTACGACCCCTTCATGGACCAGCTCGCCGATGAGGCCGGCGTCGAGCACGTGATCACCGCCGTCGAGTACTCGCACGAGTACCCCGGCGCCGAGGACGACCACGCCGAGGAGGAGCACGCCGAGGAGGAGCACGTCGAGGGCGAGGCCACCGAGGAGGCGCACGACCACGAGCACGAGGGTCACGACCACATCGAAGGCTTCAACGAGCACGTCTGGTACGACCCGCACGCGATGGCCGACCTCGTCGAGGCGCTCGGCGCCGAGCTCGGCGAGCTGCTCCCCGACGCCGGTGCCGACATCCAGGCCTCCCAGGAGGACCTCCTCGCCGACATCGAGGGCCTCGAGGCGTCGCTCGAGGGCATCGCGGCCGACCACGGCGGCGCGCACGTCTTCTTCACCGAGCCCGTCGGCGGCTACCTGGCGGAGGCCGCCGGGCTCGAGGACGCAACGGCCGAGGGCTTCGCCGAGGCCGTCGAGGAGGGGCAGGACGTTCCCCCCGCCACGCTGCTCGCGGCGCTCGACGCGATCGAGGGCGGCGAGATCGACGTGCTCATCACGAACACGCAGACCGCGGGAGCCGAGACCCAGCGAGTGATCGACGCCGCCGGCGAGGCCGGAGTGCCCGTCGTGGAGTACGCCGAGACGCTTCCCGAGGGCGACACGTACGTGTCCTGGATGACCGCGAACGCCCAGGCGCTCGAGCAGGCGCTCGCCGGCTGACACGCTCTCGCGCCCGATCGCCGGGCGCCGCTCCCACCGGGGCGGTGCCCGGCGATCCGCGTCTCGCGACCCGCTCCCAGAGAACGATTATCAGTACGACAGTAGGCTTGTCCCATGACCGCACCCGTGCTCGAGATCTCCGGCGCCGGCCTGCGCCTGCGCGGCCGGGAGCTGTGGGCCGGGCTGGATCTGGCTGTGCGCCCCGGCGAGTTCGTCGCCGTGCTGGGGCCGAGCGGTTCCGGCAAGACAACGCTGCTTCGCGCGATCCTCGGCCTGCAGGAGCTCAGCGCGGGAGAGATCCGCGTCGCCGGGGCACCCGCCCGCCGCGGCGATCGCCGCATCGGCTACATCCCGCAGCAGCGTCCGCTGCCGCCGGGCACCAGCCTGCGCGCCCGCGACCTGGTCGCCCTCGGCATCCAGGGAACGCGGTTCGGCCTGCCCATCCCTCGTCCCGGCGATCGGCGCCGCGTGGACGCGCTGCTGGGGGCGGTGGGCGCGACCGACTACGCCGAGCGCCCCGTCGGGCTGCTCAGCGGCGGCGAGCAGCAGCGGCTGCGCGTGGCGCAGGCCCTGGCGGACGAGCCGGTGCTGCTGCTGTGCGATGAGCCGCTGTCGAGCCTCGACCTCGCCAACCAGCAGGCGGTCACGGCGATCATCGACCGCGAGCGGCGTGAGCGCGACGCGGCGGTGCTGTTCGTGACGCACGACGTGAACCCGATCCTCGACCGCGTCGACCGCATCCTGTACATCGCCGGCGGGCGTTTCACGCTCGGCACTCCTGACGAGGTGCTGCGCACCGAGGTGCTCACCGACCTGTACGGCGCTCCCGTGCACGTGCTGCGCACCGGCGGTCGGCTCGTCGTCGTGGGCATCCCCGACGCCGACGACCACTGCGAGATCCCGGCGGCGGCGCTCGAGGCGGGCGCCGCGTGAGCCTCGGCACGGGGATCGCCGGAACGGGGATGGTCGGAGCGCTCGAGTGGGGCGACGTCTTCTCGTTCGACGACTACGGTGCGCTGCTGCAGCTCGTCGGCAACTCGGTCGTCGCCGGGGCCGTGCTCGGCATCGTGGGCGGCCTGATCGGTGTCTTCATCATGCAACGCGACATGGCGTTCGCCGTGCACGGCGTCAGCGAGCTGTCGTTCGCCGGCGCTGCCGCCGCGCTTCTGTTCGGCGGCAGCGTCGTGGTCGGCTCGATCGCGGGTGCCGTGGCCGCCGCGGCGCTGATCGGCCTGCTCGGCGCCCGCGCGCGCGACCGCAACTCGATCGTCGGCGTGCTGATGCCGTTCGGCCTGGGGCTCGGCATCCTGTTCCTCTCGCTCTACGAGGGCCGCAGCGCCAACCGGTTCAGCCTGCTCACGGGCCAGATCGTGTCGGTCTCGAGCCCGGATCTCGGCTGGCTGATCGGCATCTCGGTCGTCGTGCTCGTCGGCCTGCTGCTCGTCTGGAACCCGCTGCGGTTCGACTCGCTCGACGGGCAGTCGGCCGAGGCAAGAGGTGTGCCGACGAGCGCCGTGAGCCTTGTGTTCATGCTGCTGCTCGGCCTGATCGTCGCGGTCGCCGTGCACATCATCGGCGCCCTGCTCGTGATGGCGCTTCTCGTCACCCCGGCCGCGGCGGCGATGCGCGTCAGCCACGGACCGCTCGGCGTGCCGCTGCTCGCCGCGCTGTTCGGCTTCGTCTCGGCGGTGGGCGGCATCCTGCTCGCGATAGCCGGCACTCTGCCGGTCAGCCCGTACATCACCACGATCTCGTTCCTCATCTACGTCGTGTGCCGCGCGATCGCGTGGCGCCAGGACCGCGCGCGCGCCGCGCGCAGCGCCCAGGTCGCCCTGAGGGTCGCGGCCTAGACTCGGATCATGGCTCAGCGGAACACGTGGCAGCGCGAGCGGGTGCGCGATGCGCTCGCGGATGCGCGCGGCTTCGTGAGCGCGCAGAGCCTGCACGCCGCGCTGCGGGACGAGAACACCGGCATCGGCCTGGCGACCGTCTACCGCGCGCTCGCCGGACTCGCCGCTGCGGGGCAGGCCGACTCGCTGCAGAGTCCCGAGGGCGAGGCCCTCTACCGTGCGTGCGCGATGAGCGGCCACCACCACCACCTGATCTGCCGCTCGTGCGGGCTCGCGGTCGAGATCGAGGCAACGGCCGTCGAGAAGTGGGCGCAGGACACCGCGGCGCAGCACGGATTCCGTGACGCCGAGCACGTCGTCGACATCTTCGGCCTGTGCGAGTCGTGCGCGGCCCAGAAGGCATGACGGTCGAGGACCGCACGCACTCCCACGCGCCGGCACCGTCGGCGCGCCGTCCGCGTCGCAACGGCCCGGTCGTCGCCGTGGGGCTCGGCCTCGCGGCCGTGGCGCTGCTGATCGCGATCGACGTGCTGGCGCCGGGCCTGTTCCCGCAGGCGCTGCCGACGCGCGCGCAGGACGGCCTGACGCTCGCGCTCAGCGTGCTGATCGAGTCGCTCCCGTTCGTCATGCTCGGCGTGATCCTGTCGATCGCCGTGCAGGTCTGGCTTCCCGCGGGCGTGATCGAGCGGATCATGCCCCGGCGGGCGTGGGCGCGGCGCGCCGTCCTATCGCTGCTCGGCATGCTGATCCCGGTGTGCGAGTGCGGCAACGTGCCGTTCGCCCGCGGGCTGCTCATGCGCGGCATCTCGCCCGCCGAGACGCTGACGTTCCTGGTGGCGGCGCCGATCGTCAACCCGATCGTGATCATCACGACGCACGCCGCATTCGGATGGGACGGCGGCATCCTGATCGCGCGCATCGTCGGCGGATGGCTGATCGCGAACCTGATCGGATGGATCTACAGCCGCCACCCCGATCCGACGAGTCTGCTGACGGGGCGCTTCCTCGACACGTGCGAGGTCGTGGCGCACGAGACCGGCGGCCGGGGGCGGCGCAGCCTCGCTCAGTTCGTCGTCGAGCTGCGCGCCGTGATGCCCGCGCTGATCGTCGGATCGGCGATCGCCGGCGCCGTGCAGGTGATCATCCCGCGCGACGCGCTGCTGGCCATCGGGTCGAACCCCGTGCTGTCGATCGTCGCGATGACCGCGCTGGCGATGACGGTCGCGATCTGCTCGAACGTCGACGCGTTCTTCGCGCTGTCGTTCGCCTCGACCTTCTCGCCCGGCTCGCTCGTGGTGTTCCTGCTGGTCGGCCCGCTCGTCGACGTGAAGATGCTCGCGCTGATGCGCACGACCTTCACCACCCGCACGCTCGCGGGCATCGTCGCGGTCGTGCTGTTGTCGGCTTTCGCGATCGGGATCGGGGTGAACCTCGTTGCGTGACCTCTGGGGATCCGCCGCCACACGCTGGCTCGGCGTGGGGCTCGCATCGGTGCTCGCCGTCGTCACCCTCGGTCTCGCGGCGACCGGGCGCCTCGCGCTCTACATCAATCCGGATCAGTCGTGGTTCGCGATCGGGATGGCGGTGCTCGCGCTCGTCGGCGCCGTCGCCTCGTTCGCCCTGCCGCTGGGCGCGGAGGACGACCACGGCCACGATCACGGGAACGATCACGGGGCCGCGCGCGGTGAGGAGCCCGACGAGGGACGGGGGCGCCCCGTGGTTCCTCGCGCCGCGGCATCGTCCCTGTCCCGCGCCGCCACCTGGGCCGGAGGCGTGGCGGCCTCGGCCGTCGCCGTGGGAGCGATCGTGCTGCCGCCCGCGCCCCTGTCCGTCGAGCTCGCGATGGCGCGTGACACGGGCACGGCGCCGCTGTTCGCCGGCGCCGACGACGTGCTGCTCGCCGCCGCCGACACGAGCACCTTCGGGGTCGGCGACTGGGCCTCGGTGTTCGCCACCGCCACCAACCCCGACACGTTCGAGGGCGCGCACGTCACCCTGACCGGCTTCGTCACGCCGGACGAGGCAGACGACGCGACGATGCGGCTCGGTCGCCTCGTCATCACCCACTGCGTGATCGACGCGCAGCCCGCGTCCCTTCCCGTCACCTCGCCCGGCTGGCAGGACGACCTCGAGACCGGAGCCTGGGTGGAGGTCGACGGCGTCGTGACCACCAACGCCTCCGGTGCGCTCGTCGTCGAGCCGCGCGAGATCACTCCCATCCCGGCCCCGGACGATCCGTATGAGTACTGAGCCGACCCGGCGCGGCGAGCGGCGCCGCGCCGGCCTGCGCCGTTTCGCCCTGACGCTCGCCGGGGTGCTCGGCGCGCTCGCCGTGCTCGCCGGTGCCGGCGGGGCGGCGAGCCTCGCCCAGGGGCCGCGCGTGAGCGAGGTGCAGGTCGACCCCGCCTCGGCGATCGAGGTCTCGGGTTCGCGGGTCATCCTGACCGTGAACCAGGCGCTCGCCGAGATCGATCCCGCCCAGGTGAGCGTGAGCCCCGCCGCGCCGTTCACGGTGGATGCCGCCGGCCGCAGCGTCGGGGTGCGGTTCACCGTGCCGCTCGACGACGACACCGACTACACGGTGCGCATCGACGGCGCCCGCGCCGTGGGCGGCGGTCCGGAGCGGACCCTCGAGACGGCGTTCCGCACCCCGCCCGCCGAGGTGATGCTGCTTCAGCGCGACCCGGAGGGCGACGACACGATCTTCCGCTCGACGCTCGACGGCGAGAACGCGGTGCCGGTGTACTCGGCCCCCGTGATCGAGGACTTCCGCGCGACGTCGACGCGGCTCGTGGTGGCGACCGCCGACGACGGGATCTCGGCGCTGCAGGTGATGAACCGCGACGGGTCGGGGGTCGCCCCGATCGAGCTGCCGGGCGAGGGGATCGTGCAGGGACTGCAGGTCTCTCACCGCGGCGACCTCGTGGGGTACACATACTCCGATCCATCCGGGGCCCCGAACGCGAGCGTGCTGTTCACGTCGCAGCTGCGCGACCCGTCGGCGATGCCCACGCCGATCGAGGTCGGCGGCGAGGCGGTGAGCGTCGACCAGTGGCGGTTCGTGCCCGACTCGTCAGCGCTGCTGCTTGTGGACTTCGACGGCGAGCTCATCCTGACCGACCCGCAGAGCGACGCGGATCCGACGCTGCTGGGAGGCGCCGTCACGATCGACGCGATCGCTCGCGGCACCTACACCGCGATCGTCGAACGGGTCGGCTCGGGCATCGGGCAGCTCGACCTCACGACGGGCGAGGAGAGCGCGCTCGTCGAACCGGATCGCAACCTCGGTCAGCTCGGCCGGGTCACGCCCGTGCCCGAAGGCGCCGAGGGCCGCGCGGGGACCATCCGGCAGTTCCAGCGGATGGACGAGGCCGGGCACCCCACCGCGCAGGTGCTCGCCCACGTCGCCGAGGACGGCACGACGAGGCCCCTGTTCGAGGCGGAGTCGCAGGACGCGCTGCTGCAGGCCTGCGTCTCGCCGAGCGGACGCTATGTCGCCGCCCTCGTCGCCCCCGACATCGTGAACAACCCGTACGACGTCGGCGGCCTGCCGATGCCCCGCACCCTGCAGACCCACATCATCGAGGTCGACTCGGGCGAACAGGTGTCGGCGCTCGCCGGGTTCGACATCTCCTGGTGCACGACCGGCCCGTGGTGATCGCGCGCCCGTCCGCGGCCGAGGGGCCGCACCGCCCCGTCCGCCGCGAGGATCTCGCCGGACTGCCGGTCGAGGTCGCGCCCCGCCTGCTCGGCGCGCTGCTGTCGACCTCGCTTCCCGACGGCGACGTGACGGTCAGGATCACCGAGGTCGAGGCGTATCACGGGCTCGGATCGGGCGACATCGCCGACCCCGGGTCGCACGCGAGGATGGGGCCGACCGCCCGCAACGCGACGATGTGGGGCGAGGCGGGGCATCTGTACGTGTACCTCAGCCACGGCATCCACTCGTGCGTGAACGTCGTCTGCGGACCGGTCGGCCGCGGCGACGGCATCCTGCTGCGCGCGGGAGAGATCGTCGAGGGAGCGGATGTCGCGCGCCGGCGCCGCGAGGCGAAGGGCGTCGCGCGCACGGACCGCGACCTCGCCCGCGGCCCCGGACGGCTCGGCGACGCGGTCGGCCTGCGCCACGCTCTGCACGACGGCATCGACGCCGTCACGGGGGAGCCCCGGGCCGACGCCGTCGCCCGCCTGCGGGTGCTCGAGCGGCCCCTCGCCGGGATCGCGACCGGCCCGCGCGTGGGCGTCGCCGGCATCGCCGGGACGGCGGCCTACCCGTGGCGGTTCTGGATCCCGGGCGACCCGACCGTCTCGGTGTTCCGCCCGGGCCGCGGTGCGTCCTAGGACGCGAGGTCAGTCGCGCCGACGGGCGTGGATCACGCCCGTCACCGCGCCGAGCAGCGCGCCGGCGAGCGTGTCGACGATGCGCTCGGCGGCGATCGCGGGGGAGTGCATGTCGCCCGTCGCCGCCCCCGTCAGCAGCAGCACCAGCGGCGTGATGAACAGCAGCGCGAGCGCGTAGTTGCGCACGACGACGAGCTCGATCGCGAACTGCAGCACGCCGAGCGCGAGCGCGAGCCACAGGCCCTGCCAGGGAAGCAGCGCGAGCAGCAGCCACAGGCCAGCGCCGGCCACCGTGCCGGCCGTGCGGTGCACACCGCGGCTGAAGGCCGACCGCCGGTCGGCGGCGGTGCCGATCACACCTACCGCGGCGCCGACGATCCAGTACGCGCGCTCGGGGTCGAGCCATACGCCCACGAGCGTGCCGACGACCGCGACGATCGCGACGCGCACGAGCAGCAGCCGGGCGGGCAGCGGCCACGACGGGCCGGGAAGCAGCTCGCGCAGCGGGCGGGGTACGACGCGGCGGGCGCGGCCGAGCAGGAGCGGGGCTGCGGTGATCGCCCACGCGAACGCGCTGCCGCCGGCGACTGCGCACACGAGCGTGACCCCATCGGCGCCCCCGGCCGACACGTGCGCGGACAGCCCGAACACCAGCACGAAGAACAGCGGCCCGGGCGGGCCGAGCGCGAAGCCGAATGCGAACGCGGCGCTCGCGATCGACACGATCACGAGCCCGACGAGCGTCGCGGCAAGCGACGGGCTGACGAGGGCGCCGAGCGCCGCGCAGATCACGAGACCCAGGGCCACGAACGGCACCACCCGGACGCGGTCGATGGCCGGCAGGCGCGACGCGAACAGCGCGGCGAACGCCCCGGTGGACGCCTGGAAGCCGATGTCGGAACGGCCGAGCAGGATCATCACCACGATCGGCACGGCGATTGCGAGCGATGCCTGCGTGGCGACGGGCCAGCGGGGCACGGGCGAGGCGGGGAACCGGATCAGGCCGGTGAAGGCATGGCGCAGATCCGACGTCCAGCGCTCCGGGTGGTCGTCTGCGGGGCGGGAGTCGGAGGAGGGCATCCTGTCCATTCTCCCCGACCGGGACGTCCCGATCCGCTCGAGTCAAGCGCGACACGCCCGGTGTGGTAGAGTTGGCGATCGTCTGCGTGCACTCCTGTGCGCAGTTCGTACACCCCCTCCCGAACACAGCCCGCAAGGGTCGGGTCGGTCGTGTGCAGACAAGAGACCTTGGGTGGCGTCGTCTGACTCCACGGTATTGAAGGAGAAAACACTATGGCTGCTGTGTGCCAGGTGACCGGCGCCGTTCCCGGCTTCGGTCACAACATCTCGCACTCGCACCGCCGGACGAAGCGTCGCTTCGACCCGAACGTGCAGAAGAAGACCTACTTCGTTCCCTCGCTTGGTCGCAAGATCACGCTGAACGTGTCGGCTAAGGGCATCAAGGTCATCGATGCCCGTGGCATCGAGTCGGTCGTGAAGGACCTGCTCGCGAAGGGTGTGAAGCTCTAATGGCCAAGAAGGCTCAGGACATCCGTCCGATCATCAAGCTGCGTTCGACGGCGGGCACGGGCTACACGTACGTGACCAAGAAGAACCGCCGCAACACCCCCGACCGCCTCGTGCTCAAGAAGTACGACCCGGTGGTCCGCAAGCACGTCGACTTCCGCGAGGAGCGTTAATCATGGCCAAGAAGAGCAAGATCGCTCGTAACGAGCAGCGCAAGGAGATCGTCGCCCGCTACGCCGAGAAGCGCGCGACCCTCAAGAAGCAGCTCATCGACCCCAACGCGACCGACGAGGAGCGCGAGGCCGCTCGCGTGGGCCTGCAGAAGCTGCCCCGCAACGCGTCGCCGATCCGCGTCCGCTCGCGCGACGTCATCGACGGCCGCCCCCGCGGTGTCCTGACGAAGTTCGGCATCTCGCGTGTCCGCTTCCGCGACATGGCGCACCGTGGCGAGCTGCCCGGCGTGACCAAGTCGAGCTGGTAAGCACCACCACCGCCTGAAGGGGCGAGGATCCATCCGGATCCTCGCCCCTTTCGCGTGTCCGGGATTCATAGGATCGGAGCATGCCCCTCGACCCGTTCTTCGCCGACCGTCTCAAGCGGCAGAAGAAGTACATGATCGCGCAGGCGCTCGACATCCTGAAGCAGCGCCTCGGCTGGCCGTGGTTCATGCGCCCGTCGGAGGAGGGGGCGGTCAAGACCGCGCCGCCCGCCGAGAAGGCCCGCGCGCACGAGACCGCCACGCGCGAGCGCGTCGTGCAGCGGCCGCAGCCGAGCAGGCGCCGCGCCGAGCACCGGGCGATCGCGCTGTCCTGGGATCGCGAGGAGCAGCGGAAGGTCGGCACGCCCGCGCCGGCGGTGCACACCGTCGAGCACGTCGTGCCGGTCGCCGGGTACCCGTCCGTGCGTGTGCGCGTGTACTACCCGACGGCCGAGGGGCTTCCCGATTCGGCGGTCCCCGCCTGCGTGACGTTCTTCGGCGGCGCGTTCCGGATCGGTGGGATCGACTTCCCGACGACGGATGCGGCGAGCCGCCGCCGTGCGGCGGAGGCGGGCGTGGCGATGATCGCCGCCGATTACGCCCTCGCACCCGAGCACAAGTACCCCACCGCCGTGGTGCAGGGTCACGCCGTGCTCGAGTGGGTGGTCGCGCACGCCGCGACTCTGCGCATCGACCCCGCGCGCATCGCGCTCGCCGGCATGTCTGCCGGAGGCAACATCGCCGCGGCCGTCGCCCTGATGAACCGCGACCGGCGCGCGCTGCCGGTGCGCCTGCAGCTGCTCGAGGTCCCCGTTGTGGACCTCACCGGCCGGCACATCGACTTCGGCGCCTCGCGCGCGCTGGGCATCCCGAGCCTGCTGATGGCGCGCGAACTCGCCTCCGTCGCGCGCACCTATCTTCCGCACCGGCGGATGGCGCGGGAGCCGTACGCGTCTCCGATCCGCGCCGAGTCGCTCGAGGGGATGCCCCCGGCCGTGATCCTGACGGCGCAGTACGACCCGCTGCGGGGCGACGGCACCGCCTACGCCGCCGCCCTGCGCGAGGCGGGCGTCGAGGCGAGCGCCGTGCAGTATCTCGGTGCCACGCACGACACGGTCATCTTCACCGGAGTGCTCGCCGTGGCCCGCCGGTGGCACGCCGATGTCGTCTCGGCGCTGCGTTCGCTGCACGACTGAACCCACGTGCGGCGCCCGGGATCGTCATTCCGCGGAATCCCGCGGTTCTCCCGGAAACGGGTCACATCCGTCACATTGGCCACATCTGAGGGCGACACGCCGCCCGAATCGCCAGGAAACCCGCCGGAATCCGCGGAACTCCGGGCCTCGTTGATACATTCGAGGCGCGATCGACGATCGCCCGGGGGCATCCGTCTCCGGTCCATTGATCACGTTGCGGCGTCCTGATGGCGCCGCTGGAGGATGACATGGCCGACAAGTCCATCACCAAGACCGAGCTCGTTGCGAGCATCGCCAGCGCGACCGGTCAGAGCCAGGCCGCCGTCTCGGGCGTTCTCGACGCCCTCTTCACCACGGTCTCCGAGGCCGTCGCCAAGGGCTCGAAGGTCTCGATCCCCGGCTGGATCGCCTTCGAGCAGGTCGAGACCGCTGCCCGCACGGGCCGCAACCCCCAGACCGGTGCCGAGATCAAGATCCCGGCCGGCAAGCGCGTCAAGGTGACCGCGGGTTCGAAGCTGAAGGCCGCCGCCAAGTAATCAGCGCCGCAGACGTGAAAGGGGTGCCTCCACCGAGTGGAGGCACCCCTTTCGTCGTCCTGTCAGATCAGGCGTCGACGGATCAGTACGGGTCGACATCCGTACGACGCTCGGTGACCCGCTCGCCGGCAGCGCCAGTGCCGTCGATGGTGCGGGTCCGCTCGATCGCCGAGCGGCGGCGCATCAGCAGCACGAGGCCGATGATGAAGACGACGACTCCGGCGCCCATGAGGAGATACCCGACCAGGTCCATGTTGATGCCGGGTACGTCGACCTCCAGGGCGAACGCCAGGATCGCGCCGATGACGAAGAGAACAACTCCGGTTCCGATACTCATGGCGCAACCGTAGGGGCGAACAAGTCTCCCAGTCACCGGGGTTGACTTTCCATTTAAGAGCGGCTCGCACGGTTCTTTTCAGAAGCGGCTCGCACGCGCTCGGGCGACGCTCCGCGCCGCCACTCGGCGAGCGAGGCAACGTCGCTGACGCTCCGTTGCGGCAGCGCCTCGCGCTGCGTTGGTCGCTTCGCTCCACGCTCACTTCGTTCGCACAGGGGTACAGGTTCGTTACCCCACCCCGGTTATCGAGCGAGCGGAGCGAGTCGAGATGACGGCTTGCACGGGCGGGCGGCGTGGGGCGGGTCGCTTCGGCTCGCTGGCGCTCGCTCAGCAACCGGTGGGGCGCAGGCCCTTTGCTCAACCCCGGTTGTCGAGCGAGCGGAGCGAGTCGAGATGACGGCTCGCACGGGCGGGCGGCGTGGGGCGGGTCGCTTCGGCTCGCAAGCTCGCTCAGCAACCGGTGGGCGCACAGGTCCGTTGCCTAACCCGGTTGTCGAGCGAGCGGAGCGAGTCGAGATGACGGCTTGCACGGGTGGGCGGCGTGGGGTCGGTCGCTTCGGCTCGCAAGCTCGCTCAGCAACCGGTGGGCGCACGGGCCCCGTTGCCTAACTCGGTTGTCGAGCGAGCGGAGCGAGTCGAGGTGACGGCTCGCGCGGGTGGGCGGCGTGGGGTCGGTCGCTTCGGCTCGCAAGCTCGCTCAGCAACCGGTGGGGGTACCGGCCCGCTGCCCACCCCCGGTTATCGAGCGAGCGGAGCGAGTCGAGGTGACGGCTCGCGCGGGTGGGCGGCTTGGAGGCGGTCGCTTCGGCTCGCAAGCTCGCTCAGCAACCGGTGGGGGTGCAGGCCCTTTGCCTAACCCCGGTTGTCGAGCGAGCTTGCGAGTCGAGATGACGGCTCGCACGCGCGGGCGGCTTGGGGTGGTCGCTTCGGCTCGCAGGCTCGCTCAGCAACCGGAGTATGGGGTCAGAGCCGTCACAGGGTCGGCGATCTAGGCTGAACGGGTGAATCCGCGCGCGCTGCGGGCCGCTGGGCCCGCGATCCTGATCGTCGCCGCGGTGCTCACCACCGTCGCGGCCCTCGCCTACGGCGGCGCGGCCGATCCGCTAGCGACGGGCGATCCCGGGCCGTTCGTGCGGTGGGGTCTGCCGATCGCGAAGATGCTCGTGAACGTGTCCGCCGCCGTGATGGCCGGATCGCTCGTGCTCGCGCTGTTCGCCCTGAAGGCCGGTGACCGCGAGTTCGACGGCGCGCTGGACGTCTCCTCCATCGGCGCCGCGGTGTTCACCGTCGCGTCGGGCGCCGTCGGCTTCTTGACGTTCCTCGATTCGTTCAACCCCGAGCTGTCGGCCGGGCCCGAGTTCGGCGCGCAGCTCGGCAGGTTCCTGACCGAGGTGGAACTCGGACGCACGTGGCTGATCACGATGATCGCCGCGGCCGTCGTGACCATCCTGACCTTCGCGGTTCGGTCGTGGACGGCGACGCTGCTGACGGCCATCCTGGCGCTCGTCTCGCTCATCCCCATGGCGACGCAGGGCCACTCGGGCGAGCTGGCGAGCCACGACGCCACCGTCACCGCCCTCAGCCTCCACGTCGTCGGGGCCGCGGTGTGGCTCGGCGGGCTCGTGCTGCTCGTCGTGCTGCGTCCGGTGCTGGATGCCCGGCGCGTTCCCGCCGTGCTGCGGAGGTATTCGTCGATCGCGCTCGTCGCGTTCGTCGTCGTCGCGCTCTCGGGCTTCGCGCGCACCCTGTCCGCCATCAGCGCGTGGGAGCAGCTCGCGACGCCGTACGGCGGCATCCTGTGCCTGAAGGTCGCGACCCTCGTGCTGATGGGCCTGCTCGGCGCCTGGTACCGGCGCCTGCTGATCGGACGGATCGACTCGGCGAACGCGGCCCGCGCCGCGAGGGCCGGCCGCGCGTTCTGGACCCTCATCGCCGTCGAACTGGCCTTCATGGGCATCGCCTCGGGTGCCGCCGCCGCGCTCGCGCGCACCCCGCCGCCGGCGACCGAGACGCCGTACTCGTCGACGCCCGCCGAGATCCTGACCGACGAACCGCTGCCGCCCGAGCTGACCTTCGACCGCTGGTTCACCACCTGGGACGTCGACCTGCTGTGGGCCTTCGTCGCGGGTGCGGGGATCGTCTTCTACCTGGCGGGCGTGATCCGGATGCGCCGGCGCGGCGACCGCTGGCCCGTCTATCGCACGGTGCTGTGGGTGCTCGGCATGCTGACCCTCTTCTGGGTCACCTCGGGGCCGGTCAACGCCTACCAGGACTACCTGTTCAGCCTGCACATGCTGGGCCACATGCTGCTGACGATGGCCATCCCGCTGATGCTCGTGCCGGGGGCGCCCATCACGCTCGCGCTGCGGGCGATCGAGAAGCGCGACGACGGCACGCGCGGCGGCCGCGAGTGGATCATGTGGGCCGTGCACAGCCCCTTCGCGCGCGTCGTCACGCATCCGCTCGTCGCGGCCGGGATCTTCGTCGGCTCGCTCTGGGTCTTCTACTACACAGACCTGTTCCGCTGGTCGCTGTACGACCACCTGGGGCACGTGTGGATGGTCACGCACTTCCTCATCTCGGGGTTCCTGTTCGTGATGTCGCTGACCGGGATCGATCCGCTTCCGTACCGGATGCCGTACCCGGGCCGCCTCGTCACGCTCATCGCGGTCATGGCGATGCACGCCTTCTTCGGCGTCGCGATGATGATGCAGTCGGGCCTGATGGTCGCCGAGTGGTTCGGCGCGATGGGGCGCACGTGGGGCCCCACGCCGATGGAGGACCAGTACATCGGCGGCGGCGTGGCGTGGTCGATCGGAGAGATCCCCACGCTCATCACCGCGATCGTGGTGGCCGTGCAGTGGAGCCGCAGCGATGAGCGCCAGCAGCGCCGCTCCGACCGGCACGCCGACCGCACGGACGACGCCGAGCTCGAGGCCTACAACGCCCGCCTCGCCCGCATCGCGGAGCGCGATGAGGCAGCCGGTAGGGCCGCGCGCTGATCGATCGCGGTCCTTTCTTGGCCGCGCGCTGATCGATCGCTCGGCCGACGCTCCGCGCCGGCACTCGCGCTCGATTGGCTGTCGCTTCGCTCCATCCGGGGCGCGCTGGTTGGCCGCTCCGCGGCACGGTCGCTTCGCTCCCAGAGGGGTACAGCGGGCGGTGACCCGGATCGATCGCTCAGCCGACGCTCCGCGCTGGCGCTCGCGATCGATGATTACTCAGCGCAGCGCGGGGCTGCCCACGAGGATCGACGCCGTGCCGTCGGACAGGATGTCGACCGTGCCGTCGATCACGAACGGCACGTCCTCGCTGTAGTGGTAGATCAGGCCGTTGAAGATCGAGCGCACGTCGGCCTCGATGTGCGCCGTGCCGGTCGCGGGCGAGATCGCCCAGTAGGCGCCGTCGGGCACGATCTCGACGTTCGGCTCCGAGGGGATGCTCCAGGCGATCGTGTCGGCGAACACCCGGTCGTCGATCTGGATGCCGAATGGGCAGCCGCTCGGCTGCAGCACCTGCTGCGTCGAGCACTCGGCGAGGAAGGCCGACACCTTCTCCTTGACAACCTGCGTGAACGCCTTGGTGGGTTCGGCCTGCACCTCGAGCGGAACGCTCTTCAGCGCCGCGTCGGCCAGCACCTTCACGGGCCCGGTCTCGGCGGTGGCGGTGTCGACCTCCACGCTGTAGATGCCCGGCGAGAAGACGAGCAGCGACACCGGGGCGACCGGATCGGCCTTCTCCCTGTCGGGGGAGACCTGGCGCTTGTCCATCTCGAAGCCGTTGACCGAGAACTGCATCGATCCGAGCACGGTCGCGCGGATCTCCGCGAGCGGGCTCGTCGCGAAACCCCAGCGCGGTGTGAGGCCGTCCGACCCCACCTGCGTGACGTGGAAGGTCGTCTTCCCGGCGACGCCGTCGATCGCGTAGGTCGCGGTGACCTCGATCTCCTCGTCGCCGACGGGCTTCTCGGTGACGGCGACATCGGTCAGCTCGAACGTCAGGGCGGCGCTGCGCAGCAGCGCGTCGGACGACGTGATGGGCAGCCCCGCGGCCTCGAGATCGGTGTCGTCCAGAGCGACGCCGGGGACGGCGAGCGCGGCGGCGGCGTCCCCGTCGGCGATCATCCCGATGTACCGCTCGACGAACGCGCTGGGGCCCCAGAACAGGCGGTACAGCGACGAGAAGCCCGCCCAGATCGCCGCGGCGAGGAGGACGCCGACGATGCCGAGCAGCAGCAGGTCGCGCGTGAGCCGGGAGCGCGCCCGGCGCTCCGCCGGATCCGCCGTGCCGCCGGGCGCCGCCGCGGCCGGGGTCGCCGTCGCGGTCGCCTGATCCATTGGGCCAGTCTACGAAAGCCCGTTCCGGCTCATCCTGAATGGTGTCATCGGCGCCCGATGCGCGGCGAGAGTGCACAGCTGACCGCGTCACACGGCATCCGATGGGAGGATGGATGTCATGCCCGCGCTGTCCCCCGAGCAGGAGGAGCTCTTCCGCCTCATCGAGGACACGCGCGAGCACGTCTTCGTCACCGGACGCGCCGGCACCGGCAAGTCGACGCTGCTGAACCACCTCTCGTGGAACACGAAGAAGCAGATCGCGGTCTGCGCGCCGACCGGCGTCGCGGCGCTGAACGTCGAGGGGCAGACGATCCACTCGCTGTTCAAGCTGCCGATCGGACTGATCGCCGACAGCGACATCGAGCAGAACGACGCGACCCGCAAGCTGCTCAACGCGATCGACACGCTCGTGATCGACGAGATCTCGATGGTCAACGCCGACCTGATGGACGCGATCGACCGCTCGCTGCGCCAGGCGCGGGGGCGCCGCGGCGAGCCGTTCGGCGGGGTGCAGATCGTGATGTTCGGCGACCCGTACCAGCTGGCCCCGGTGCCGCCGCGCGGCGACGAGGCGCGGTACATCCAGGACCACTACCGGTCGTTCTGGTTCTTCGACGCGCACGTCTGGGCCGGGCGCGAGCCGGAGGGCGACGGGCTGATCGAGCTCGGCCGGCACGGCGCCGAGCTCCATATCCGCGAGCTCACCCACATCCATCGGCAGGACGACGACGCGTTCAAGGCGATGCTCAACGCCGTCCGCTACGGCCGCGTGACGAAGGAGATCGCGGACATCCTGAACGCCAAGGGCGCGCGCACGCCCCCGGAGGATCCGGATCATCCGATCATCACGCTCGCGACGCGCAACGACCGCGTCAACGCGATCAACGCGAAGCACCTGGCGCAGCTGCCGGGGCGCGAGCAGACCGCGAAGGCCGAGGTGAGCGGCGACTTCGGCCGCGGGGACGTGTACCCCGCCGATCCCGACCTGAAGCTCAAGATCGGCGCGCAGGTGATGTTCCTCCGCAACGACACCGGATCGCCGGGGGAGCCGCCGCGCTGGGTGAACGGCACGATCGGCACCGTCACCCGGATCGTCGGCGAGACCGTGCGCGTGGACGTCGACGGCGAAGAGGTCGAGGTGGAGCCGGCCGTGTGGGAGAAGTACCGCTACGCGTACGACCCGATCGGCCGCAAGCTCACGCGCGAGGTCGTCGCCGAGTTCACGCAGTTCCCGCTGCGCCTCGCGTGGGCCGTCACGATCCACAAGTCGCAGGGGAAGACATACGACCGGGCCGTCGTGGATCTCGGCGCCGGCGCCTTCGCCCCCGGGCAGACCTACGTCGCACTCAGCCGGCTGACCTCGCTGGAGGGCCTGTACCTCTCGCGCCCGCTGCGGCCCAGCGACATCCGCGTCGACCAGGATGTGCGCCGGTTCATGCGCGTCGTGTGGGAGCAGCGGCAGGCCGCGGCCGCAACGGGGACGGCGGCCGCCACACCGTAGACTCTGTGGACGGGCGATCGGGGGTGTCATGCGGATGACGGGTCGAGCACGTCGCGCAGTGGCAGCGCTCGCGGCGGCCGCGGCGATTGCCGTGGCCTTGAGCGGGTGCACGGGGGGCGAGACGACGTTGGCGGGGACGCCGCAGCAGGTCGCGGGGGAGCTTCCCGCCGACACTGTCGAGCAGCTCCAGTCGGCGGTCGAGCACGCGATGGCGGCGACCGGATCCTCCGGCGCGATCGTCGGGGTCTGGGTGCCCTGGGCGGGCGCCTGGGTCAGCGGCCTCGGCACGACGGCGCACGACTCGGACACCCCGGTCACGACCGACATGGCGTTCCGCATCACCTCGATGACGCGACCGATGACGTGCGACGTGCTCTACGGAATGGTGGAGGACGGGATCGTCGGACTCGACGACAGCGTCGCCCAGTACGTGCCGAGCACGCCGAACCTCGGCGAGGTCACGCTCCGGCTCCTGTGTGACAACAGCTCGGGCCTCGGGCGGTCGAGCGACACGCTGATCCACGACGTGCTGCGCACCCCCGAGCGCCAGTGGCACCCGCGCGAGGTGGCCGCGGCGGGCCTCGGCAAGGAGAGCAGCGAGGCGGGCGTGGCGTTCACCGACTCCGACACCGGCTACCTGCTGCTCGGCATGGCGCTGCAGAACGCGGCCCGCGAGTCGATGCCCGCGCTCATCCGGGAGTACGTGACCCAGCCGCTCGGACTGCAGGCGACCGGCCTGCCCGGTGCGGCGGCCGCGGCTCCGGGAGATCCCGCGCTGCCGGGGTACTTCTCGGACCAGGCGGACCGCGACGCGGGCTGCACCGCTCCGCGCGATTACACCGTGCTGTCGTCGAGCTTCGGCTTCACCGACTCGGGTGGTGTGTCGACGATCGATGAGCTCGGCGTGTACACCGCCTCCCTCGCCGCCCGCGCCAAGGAAGGCGACGGCCTTGCTCCGCGATGGAGCGGCGCCAAGCCCGTCAGCACCAAGAGCGACTCCTGGTACCAGTACGCCGGCGGCACCTTCATCGCGGGCTCGATGATCGGCCAGCAGGGCGCGACGCCCGGGTACCTGACGAGCGCATACGCCGACGTCGACAACGGCCTCACCGTCGCCGTGGTGCTCAACAACTCGGCGGCCCCGGAGTCGCTCGTCGGCTACCTGGCCAAGGAGCTCGCGGCGATCGTGTCGAAGGTGCCGGCGCGTGGGGGCGAGACCGCCCCCGAGTTCGGCCTTCCCTGGACCGCCGACGACTACCACCAGCGCGTCGCCGACCGCGCGATCTGCCCGATCGACGACGCGGCAGAGTGACGTCCCGGGGCTCGTCGTCCGGGTTCGCGGCGGGGCTCGTCGCCCTCGGGCTCGCCTGCCAGGAGATCGGCGCCGCCATCGCGGTGATGCTGTTCCCGCACACCGGCCCGCTCGGGATGGTGATGCTGCGGCTCGTGTTCTCGGCGGTCATCCTGCTCGCGATCGCGCGGCCGTCCGTGCGGGGCCGAACGCGCCACGAGTGGGCCACGGTCGCGCGGCTCGGCATCGCGCTGGCCGTCATGAACGGCTTCTTCTACATGGCCCTCGAGCGCCTCGCCCTCGGGGTGACAGTGACGGTCGAGGTGCTCGGTCCGCTCGCGCTGTCGATCCTCGTCGCCGGCACCCGCACCGCCTGGGTCTGGGCGGGTCTCGCCCTGGTCGGCGTCATCGCCCTGGGCGGCGGGGGATGGGATCGGCTCGACCCCGTCGGCGTGCTGTGCGCGCTGGGCGCGGCGGTGAGCTGGGCGTTCTACATCCGCGGGCAGGCGCGTGTGGGGCGGGCGTTCCCGAAGCTCGAAGGGCTCGCGCTGGCGATGGCCATCGGCGCCGTGATCTCGCTGCCGTTGGGCATCGCGACGGCGGGCCCGGCGCTGCTGCGGCCCGACCTCCTGGCACTCGGCGCGGCGGTGGCCATCCTGTCCTCCACCATCCCGTACGCGCTCGAGCTGATCGCGCTGCGCCGACTCACCGAGGCGGCCTTCGGCATCCTGATGAGCCTCGCGCCGGCGACCGCCGCGCTCGCCGGGTGGATCCTGCTCGGCCAGCAGCTCGCCTGGCTCGAGATCCTCGGTCTGGTGCTCGTCGTGTGCGCGAGTGCCGGCGCCGTGTGGACCTCGCGCGGGCGACGTCGGCCCGAGCCCGTGGCGGAGCCGCTGGCGTAGCGTGTGCGGCGGCTGGTCCCGGCGACGTGCACCGTCATCCGGATCCGCGAAGCGCTCGGCCTTGAGAGAATCGGGGCATGGTCGCTGCGCTTCCCTTTGACATCCGGGTCCCGATCCTGAACGCGCCGATGGGCGGCATCGCAGGCGGGGCGCTCGCCGCCGCCGTCTCCCAGGCGGGCGGGCTCGGGATGATCGGCATGGGGAGTTCGGGGAGCGTCGCGTCGCTGCAGCGGCAGTTGCCTCTCGTGCCCCCAGGCGTGGGCGTCGGGATCGGCCTCGTCGACTGGGTCGTGCGGAAGGAGCCTGGGTTGCTCGATCTCGCGCTCGACGCCGAGCCCGTGGTGCTGTCGGTGAGCTTCGGCGACGACGTCGACTGGATCGCCCGGGCTCACGACCGCGGTGTGTTCGCGGCGGCCCAGGTGTTCGACGCGGCCGGTGTCGAGCGTGCGGATGCCGCCGGTGCCGACCTGATCGTCGTGCGCGGGCGGGAGGCCGGCGGCCACGGGCGCCCGCTCGCTGACCGTGATGCGCTGCTCGACGCGGCAACGGACCTGACCTCGCGGCCCGTGCTCGCTGCCGGGGCGATGGCGACGGCGGCGGATGTGCGACGCGCCATGGACCGTGGTGCGAGCGGAGTGTGGGTGGGAACGGCGTTCGCCGCGTGCCGCGAGTCGCTCGCCTCGCCGGGAACGCGCCGGGCGCTGATCGAGGCGCGGCCCGAGGACACCATCCTGACCTCCGCGTTCGACCAGGCGGCCGGCTACGGCTGGCCGGCCGACATCCCCGAGCGAGTGCTCGCCAACGACTTCACGCGACGCTGGGCCGACGGCGTCGAGGGCGCCGCCGCCGAGCAGCTCGCGGCCGCGAACGCCGCCGACGACCCCCGCGGAATGTCGATCAACGCCGGCCTCGGGGTCGGCGACCTGCGCGAGGAGCGCACCGCCGCCGAGGTGCTCGCCGCGCTCGCCGGAGAGAGTGTTACTGGCCACGCATCGTGAGCCGCATGCGCCCGTTCGTCCTTCTCGCCACGCGTCCGGAAGATGGACCCGCGGACGAGGAGTACGCGCTGTTCCTCCGGTACGGCGGGCTTCGCCCCGAGGACCTCATCCGGGTGCGACTCGAGGCAGGACCGATGCCCGTGCTCGATCTCGACGCCATCTCGGGGATCTTCGTCGGCGGCAGCCCCTTCAACGCCTCGGATCCGGATGAGCGGAAGCCGCAGGTCCAACGTCGGGTCGAGGCCGAGTTCGAGGTGCTGCTGCGCGAGGTCGTCGCCCGGGACATCCCGTTTCTCGGCGCCTGCTACGGCGTCGGGACGCTCGGCTCCCACATCGGGGCCACGATCGGCCAGGAGTTCGGGGAGCCGGTCGGGGTCGTCCCCGTGACGCTCACCGACGCGGGCCTGACGGATCCCCTGCTGCGGGGGATGCCGCCGACGTTCAACGCCTTCGTCGGGCACAAGGAGGCGATCAGCTCGCTGCCGGGCTCCGCCGTGCTGCTGGCGTCGTCCCCCGGCTCGCCGGTGCAGATGTTCCGGGTCGGTCGCCGCGTCTACGCCACGCAGTTCCACCCGGAGCTCGACGTCGACGGCATCGCGACGCGCATTCGCGCGTATGTCCGCCACGGGTACTTCGCCCCGGACGAGCTGGAAGACACCCTCGCGGCCGTCGCGCGGGTACCGGTCACTGAGACGGGCCGCATCCTGCGACGGTTCGTCGAGCTGTTCGCGCGCTGAGTGCGCGGCCGGGCTCCGAGGACTGGGAGGACGTCCGATCCGATGAGCCCCCCGCGTCCCCTCAGACGTTCGGCAGCTGGGTCTGCCACAGGATCGCGAGCAGCAGGATGAGCGACATCGCCGCCATGATCGCCATCAGTCCCGCCATCGTGAGGTTGCGGGTGCGGTCGACCTGGATGGTCAGTGCGGCCGTGATCAGGCCGACCGACGAGGCCACCACGAACGCGATGCCGATCCATGCGAGCGCCCAGTTCGACGGCAGCGCGAGGGCGAAGGCGACGATCGCGCGACCGCCAGCAGCAGTCCCGGCACGAGCCAGATCCAGCGCTTTGGCGTGTGAAGGGCAGGCTGGTTGCGCATCCGCGTGGGATCAGCGGGCGTACGGCCGCGGCGAGCGGGTCCCGGCTCGACCATGACGCGCCTCCTTTGCTCGGGAGCACCACGCTATGGCCGGCCCCGCCGCCGCCGTACGGGCTTGACAGCGGTCGGCTAGCCGCGCTCGGTGCTGGCGAGCACCCGCAGCAGACGCGCGAGGGTTGCCTGGTCAGCGCGGCTGAGCGCGCTGAGCTCTTCCGCCTCGTGCTTCGCCAGGGTCGTCATGGCGGCGTCGGCACGCTCGATGCCCTCCGGGAGCAGGTGCACGAGCACGCCTCGCCCGTCGCTGGGGTGACGTCGGCGCTCGACGAGCCCGCGCGCGACCAGCTTGTCGATGCGGTTGGTCATGGCGGCGCTGCCGATCATGGTCGCCGTGACCAGCTGCATCGGGCTGAGCTCGTGCGGCGGCTCCTCGCGGCGGAGCGCGGCGAGGACGTCGAACTCCCATGCCGTGAGCCCCGCGCCGCGGAACGCGTCGGCACGGAGCCGCGTGAGCCTGTTCGCCGCGCGCCGCAGTCGCGACATCACATCCAGCGGAGTCAGGTCGATGTCCGGCAGCCGGCGCGACCACGCGTCGATGAGGAGGTCGACCTCGTCGTCACGCGGGTCCAGCGTCATGGGTTCAACGGTACCGGCAGCAACCCGTCCGGCCCGACGTTGTCCCGTGTCGCCGTGACGGGCCCCTGTCCCCGAAGTGCCGTTCCGCAGCGGCATCTCGGGGACAGGGGCCGCGGGTGTGTCCCCGAAGTGCCGTTCCGCAGCGGCATCACGGGGACGGGACCGCGGGTGTGTCCCCGAAGTGCCGTTCCGCAGCGGCATCTCGGGGACAGGGGCCGCGTAGGTCAGCCCGCGTCAGGCGAGCGGACGTCGACGACCCACGTGACCCCGAACCGATCGGTGAGCATGCCGAACCCCGGGCTCCACGGCGACGCGGCGAGCGGCTCCACGATCTCGGCGCCGGCGGACAGCCCCTCCCAGTACGCGGCGACCTCGTCGAGGGTCTCGCCCTGCAGCGACTGGAAGAAGGTCCGGTCGGTGAAGGTCAGGCCGTTCTCCCGGCGGGTCTCGCCGGCCGTCCCGGCGCTGTCGGCGGCATCCTCGCCCGGGATGTCATAGGCCATCAGCCGGAGGCCGCTCTCGCTGTCGAGACGGCCGAAGACGATCCTGTCTGCCCCCGGGGCATCCGCCGGCATACCGACGTCGCCGTAGGTGGCAGCCGTGATCTGCCCGCCGAAGACGTCCTGGTAGAACTCCAGCGCCTGGCGGGCCGTGCCGCGGAAGTTGAGGTGGGTGGTGGTCGTGATGGTCATCGTGTGCCTTTCGGGGCGAGGATCCGCGGCCGTGTGCCGCAGGATCAACGATCGCCGGCAATGAGGACAGGTGCAGTCCGCAATGTCGAGGAGACTGGCGGTATGCCCGGAACCTCATCGCGGATGCTGTCGCTCCTGTCGCTGCTGCAGGCGCGGCACGAATGGACGGGGCCCGCCCTCGCCGAGCGGCTCGGCGTGACCGGACGCACGGTTCGCCGCGACATCGAGAGGCTGCGCGACCTGGGGTACGCCATCGCCGCGACGAAGGGATCGCTCGGCGGGTACCGGCTCGCGGCGGGCGCGGAGCTGCCGCCGCTGCTGTTCGACGAGGAGCAGGCGGTCGCCGTCGCCGTCGCGCTGCGTTCGGCGGCGTCGGGCGGCGTCGAGCTGGAGGAGGCAGCGGCCCGGGCGCTCGCGACGGTGCGGCAGGTCATGCCCTCGCACCTGAGGCACCGTGTGGACGCGGTCGCGTTCACCGGATCGCCACCGCCGGAGCGAGTGGATCCGACTGTGCTCGAGGCGGTGAGCGCGGCGGTACGCGATACGCGCACCCTGCGGTTCGACTACGGCGACGACGAAGAGCGTCCGGCGCGTCGGGTGGAGCCGCATGCCGTCGTCTCACGGAACCAGCGCTGGTACCTGGTCGCGTGGGACCTCGGGCGGTCGGAGTGGCGGATCTTCCGGCTCGACCGGATGCGTCCGCGCACGCCGGGCGGGGCGCCGTTCGCGCGTCGGGCATTGCCGACCGGCGACGCCGCCGCGTTCGTCGCCGCGCGGGCGAAGGGGTCGGAGGCCGAGGATCGCTGGCCGTGCGAGGGGGAGTTCGTCATCGGGCTGCCCGCCCGGTCGGTCGCCCCGTGGATCGGCGACGGCCTGCTCGAGGAGCTGCCGGACGGCACGACCCGGGTGCGCGTCGGCGCATGGTCGTGGGTGGGCCTCCTCGCATGGGTGCTGCGCTTCGATGCGCCGTTCACCGTTGTCGGGCCCGCCCCGCTGCGCGCCGCGGCGGCTCCGCTTGCGGCACGGCTCTCGAGCTCCGTCGGCTGACGGCGCGACGACCGCATCCAGGGGAGAAGTCCCCATGCGCCGGCGCTCACGGGCACCGCGCGTTCATCGTGGCGCACCCTCGCGGCCATGTGCCCTTCCTACCGTGGTGCGGTTCCTCCCACCCGATCGTCAGGACTGTCAATGCGCTCCTCCCGCACTGTCGCGGCCGCGGCCGGCCTCGTGCTCGCCGGCTCCCTGCTCGCCACCGCGCCCGCCGCCGCGGCCCTCCCCGAGGACACCCTCGGCCTCGACCTCACCGGCGGCGGATCGTCGCTGCTCGAGGCGTCGTCGCAGCGCATCGCGCCGGGCCTCGACCACGTCGCCTTCTCGCGCATCGAGGGCGGCGGCTGGGTGACCGGCGACATCCTGGTCGCCGATCTCACGACCCCGACCCTGTCGATGGACGTGCTCGACTCGGGCGAGGTCGCCAGCGTCGCGGGCGTCAGCGCGCAGGTGGCGGGCACGGGGGCGGTGGCCGCCGTCAACGGCGACTACTTCGACATGAACCGCACGGGCGCCCCGGTCGGCACCAACGTGTCGAGCCAGGGACTGCGCACGGCACCGGCGTCACCGCGCCAGGCCTTCACGGTCACCGACGGGGTCGCCGCCGTGCAGAGCCTGATGGCCACCGGCACGCTCTCCACCGACGCCGGTGAGACCCCGATCGCCGCGGTCAACGCCCCCGACATCCCCCGCAACGGCATCGGCGTGTACACCTCGGCGTGGGGCGACTTCACGCTCGACTACCCCGTCGGTGGTCCCGCCGAGATGTCCGCGCACGTGGCCCGGGCCACCGTCGTCGACGGCGTCGTGACGGCCGTCGCCGACGGTGCCGGCGATCCGCAGATCCCGGACGGCGGACACGTCCTCGTGGGACGCGAGACGGGCGCCGATGTGATCGGCGCACTCGTGGTCGGCGACCGCGTCGCGATCGAGGTCGGCCCCTCGGCCGACGTCGACCTCGCCGTCAGCGGCAGCCAGCGTCTCGTGATCGACGGGAAGAAGGGCACCGAGGACCAGGTCGAGGCCGGACGCACGGCGGTCGGCGTCAATCGCGACGGCACCAAGATCTACGTCGTCACCATCGACGGCCGCGCATCGGACAGCCGCGGCCAGACCGTGCAGGAGCTCGCGCAGCTGATGCTCGACCTCGGCGCCTACAACGCCGTCAACCTCGACGGCGGCGGATCGGCTACGATGCTCGGTCGCCCGGCGGGCGAGACCGAGCTGGAGTTCCTGAACCGCCCCTCGGACGGCTCGGAGCGCGCCGTCGCGAACTCGCTCGCGTTCTTCTCGAGCGCGCCCGAGGGCGTCACCGACGAGGCGATCGTCGCGCCCGAGATCGACGGCGCCGACGCGGTGTTCCCCGGCCTCGCGCGCACGGTCACGGCGACCGGCCTCGACAACGACCTCGGGGGAGTGGCGGTCACCGGCACGTTCCGCACCAAGGGCCCGCTCGAGGTGCGCGACGCCGACGGCGACACCGCGACGGTCACGGGCACGCAGGCCGGCACCGGCTCCGTGCGCTTCACGGGTGACGGCGGGCAACGCGGCGAGCTCGAGCTGCGTGTGCTGGGCGAGCTCGATCACATCCAGGGAAGCACCGGCGCGATCGCGATGCTGGATGCCGCGGAGACCGCCACGATCCGGATCACGGGCTACGACGGCGACGGCAACGCGGCCCCGATCGAGACATCGGACATCGCGGTCGAAGCCGGCCCCGGGGTGAAGGTCGAGCCGACCGGTCGCGACACGTTCACCGTCTCGCCGCAGGTCTCCTCGGGCGCCACGACCGTGCGCTTCACCGTCGCCGGCCACACGTTCGAGGCCCCGGCCACCGTCGGCCTCGCCGAGGACGTCGTGCTCGACTTCTCGGACGCGGCGTCGTGGACGCAGGGCGTCGCGCGGGCGACCGGCACGCTCACGCCGGCACCCGGCGCGGGTCCCGACGGCCAGAACGCGCTGAGCCTGGACTACGACTTCACCACCAGCACCGCCACGCGCGGCTTCTACGCCATCGCCCCCGCCCCGGTCGCGCTGCCGAACCAGCCGCGCGCCGTGACGCTCTGGATCAACGGCGACGGCTCGGGAGCCTGGCCGCGCCTGCAGGTGCGCCCCGCCGGCGCCACCGCCTCGACCAACCTCGACGGCCCCGAGATCACGTGGGAGGGCTGGCGCAAGGTCGAGTTCACGGTGCCGGAGGGCACCGCGTTCCCCCTGACGTTCGAGCGGATCCGGATCATGGAGACCCGCGCGGCAGCCAGCTATCACGGCTCGATCCAGGTGGCCGACCTCGGCATCGTCTACGCGCCCGAGGTGCAGCAGCCCGAGGCCGCCCCCGTGCACGATCCGGTGATCGCGGTGAACGGCACGGCGGATGACCGTCCGACGCGGATCGCGGTGATGAGCGACTCGCAGTTCGTCGCGCGCGACCCCGACAGCCCGATCGTCGAGGCCGCCCGCCGCACGCTGCGCGAGATCGTCGCGGCGCAGCCCGACCTGCTGATCATCAACGGCGACTTCGTCGACGAGGCGAGCGAGGCCGACTTCGACCTCGCCCGCCGCATCCTGGACGAGGAGGTGGGCGACGCGCTGCGCTGGGTGTACGTACCCGGCAACCACGAGGTGATGGGCGCCGAGATCGCGAACTTCCAGGCCGAGTTCGGCGACCCCCGCACGGTGCAGGACGTCGAGGGCACCCGCGTCATCACGCTCAACTCGGCCTACGGCACGCTCGGCCGGGGCGGCGACGCCGTGGACCAGCTGCAGTTCCTGGAGGACGCGCTCGCCGGTGCCGCCGCCGACAAGAAGATCACGGGCGTGACGGTGTTCTTCCACCACCCGACCCAGGATCACCTCGTCGGCGATCACAGCCAGCTCGCCGATCGCGTCGAGGCGCGCGAACTCGAGGCGACGTTCGCCGAGTTCCGGGCCGAGACGGGCAAGTCCATCGCGGTGGTCAACGGTCACGTCGGCAACTTCGCCGGACGCAGTGCCGAGGGCGTCAGCTACCTGACCGTGGGCAACTCGGGCAAGAGCCCGTCGGGTGCGGTCGACAAGGGCGGCTTCACCGGCTGGGCCATGCTCGGCATCGACGCGAAGGAGGGCGTCGTCGCGGATCCGGAGCCCGTGGCGGACCGCACTGCGTGGCTGCAGGCAGAGGTGCGTCCGCGCGTCGACGGACTGACGCTCACCGGTGTGCCGGCCACGCTCGAGGTCGGCGCGCAGGCGGATGTGGAGGCGACGATCACGCAGGACACCACCCGACTCGTCCCGGTGGGCTGGCCCGTCAGCGCCCAGTGGGGCGGCGACGGCGTGGTCGTCGACGACGGAGACACCGCCTCGCTCGAGGCGGCCGCCGACGTCGTGCGCTTCAATCCGGAGACTCGCACCCTGACGGCGGTCGCCCCGGGCGCCGCGACCCTCTCGGTCACGGTCAACGGCGTCACGCAGACCGCGACGGTCACCGTTGCGGAACCGGTGCGCGCGTGGGACGCCGAGACCGTCTTCGAGGCGGGCGACATCGTCTCGTTCGGGGGCGCGGAGTGGCTCGCATCCTGGTACGCGAAGGGTCAGGAGCCCGGCGACCCGCACGGTCCGTGGCAGGAGCTCGGCGCCGAGGACGAGAACGGCGTGCCGGCCTGGACGGCGTCGCGCATCTTCGAGGCCGGCGACCGCGTGGCGCACGAGGGCCAGGTCTTCGAGGCGAAGTGGTGGACGCGCAACCAGACACCGGGAGACGCGAACGGCCCGTGGGAGGCGGTCGTCTGATCCGGTGACGCGCCCGGCCGAGGTCACTGCCGGACGGCTGTCACCGCGATCGGCGTGAGCTCACACCGTCTCACTGCGGGTCGCGGGATCGCGCCTCCAGGCCACGATCCGATCGGCGGTCAGACCCGCCGCGAGCGCGATGCCCACGGCGATCATCGACACGGCGAGCGGATCGAGCGGCACGAGCGTGCCCACCACCAGGGCGAGAGCGGTCGTCACGGTCACCCAGCCCGTCGCGGCGAGCAGGCTGAGGGGCACGAACCGCCGCCACGGCATCCCCGCGGCTCCTGCGGCAACGTTCACCGCCACGCGGAGCACGGGAATGAACCTGCCCGTCAGGATGATCCCGGCCGGCCGGTAGTCCATCTCGCGCTGGAGGCGTCGCACCAGGGGAGATGACCGCCGCGAGGCCTGGCCCCGCGCGGAGGCGGCGGCGATCCGGCGGCCGGCCGCGAAGGCGAGATTGTCGCCGATCCATGCGCCGACGATCGCGACCACCAGGATCAGCGGAAGCATCGCGGGAGAGTTCGTCCAGGCGACGACCGTGCTCGCGACGAGGACGGTCTCGCTCGGCACCGGAGGGAAGAACCCGTCGAGCACGCACACCGCGAACAGCACGAGGGGCATCCACGGGGACGTCGCGGCGGCGACGAGAGCGTCCTGCAGGGCGACGAAGAAGGCGAAGATCAGGTCCATGGGCGTTCCCGCCAGTCCTGGATGCCAACGGCTCCTCGCCGCGGCACGACGGCGAGCCCTCGGCCCGCGGCCGACACCTGCGCGTTCATGCGGGCACCGCCTCCGGCTGTTGGGTGGTCGCGGTGTCGACAGCGTCTGCGCGGACGGCCGGGGCCGGGGCGGCGCGCCGGGCGGGGACGACCGCGTGCAGCACGCGCGCCCACCAGTACGCGGCCTTGAGCAGCAGCTGCGGCGCGCGCAGGTACCACTCGTCGATTCCGTGCGCCGCGTACGTCCGCTCGAAGCGCTCGACGTAGGCATTGAATGCGGCGGGTGACGACGACAAGCGCCGCGCCGATGCCCCGGCGCGCATTGCGGGGAGATAGCGGACCGCGATTCCGGCGTCGTAGAGGTGCACGGACAGGTCGATGTCCTCGTGCAGCAGGTCGAGCGGATCGGGGCACACCTCGTCGCGGATCTCCCGCCACGCGCTCGCACGGATCGCCATGTTGCAGCCGTACAGGAACGGGTAGCGGCGACCGAGGCGCCGCAGTGCCCGGCGCGCGAGGTCGTCCGAGACGGCGGGGCCGCGGAAAGGCAGGTCGTAGTACGCGACCGGTCCCGACACGGCGCCGACGGCCGGATCCCTCATCGCCGCGGTGACCTGCTCGACCCAGTCGCGGCCGATCACGGTGTCGGCGTCGATGCGGCCGAGGACGTCGCCGCTCGCCACCACGAACCCGATGTCGCGCGTGGGGATCAGACCGACCTGCGCATGCTGGGTGATCACCCGGATCCGCGCGTCGGGGTGGCGCTCGGCGACGCGCCGGGCGATCGAGGAGGTCGCGTCGCTGGAGCGGTTGTCGACGACGAGGATCTCCCAGGCCGCGACGGTCTGGTCGGCGGCGGCGAGCAGGCACCGTTCGATCACCTCTTCCTCGTCGTGTGCGGGGATGACGATCGACACGGTGGGAGTGGGGCGTCGTCGCGACCGGTCGGCGGGCCGGCGCGTCCCGTTGCCGGAGAGGCGACGAGGCCGGGTGCCGGCGGCTCCGGATGCGACGAGCCCGCGATGGACCGTCGCCGGGAGCGGCGCGTGGATGGTGGCGGCGTCACTCGGACGCGGGGCCCATGCCTGGCTCATCGTCGACCGAGGCTGCGCAGCACGGCTGCCAGCCGCTGCGCGCCCGAGGCTGCGAAGCCGATGATGAGCAGCACGCTGCCGGCGGCGAAGAACGCGACGTGAAGCAGCACGAGGCCGAACGCGGCCGCTGCCGGCGCAGGCGGGTCCGCCAGGGCGACGGGGGCGTTCACGCGCGGCTCCCGCGCGACATCCAAGATCTCCATGCCGGAAACGTACGGCGCGCGCGGGGGCGGCGAATCAGCCTGCAGGTGTCATCTGGGGGATACCACGGTATGACTTCTGCCATCCCGGGACGGCTCAGCTGTCGTCGCTCGGGCCCTTCGCCCGCCGGAGGGGGCAGGCATACGCGGCTCGATGAGCGAGATGAGCAGGATGCTACCGAGTGCTCACGGCGCGACCGTCGCGACGGAAGCCCGCGCGCAAGCTGTCACCGCGGCGAGCGCCCGCCATGGGGCGGTCCGAGCGTGCTTGTGGCGTCAACCAAGAGGTCAGCACGAGCCCGAGCGCTCCGCCGACGAACTGAGCGACGAGGAACCAGGGTGCGGACGCTGGAGCGATCCCCGCGAAGGTGTCGGAGAACATCCGCCCGATCGTGATGGCCGGGTTGGCGAAACTCGTTGACGCGGTGAAGAAGTATGCCGCTCCGATGTATGCGCCGACCGCGGGCGCCGCGAGATGCCCCCGTCCGGTGCGCACCAGCATGAAGATCACGAGGACGAGGCCCGCCGTCGCTACGACCTCGGAGATCAGATTCATCGGCGTCGCCCGTGCGGTGGTGCTCCAGGCAACGGCCGGCGCGGCGAACATCACGTTCGAGAGGATCGCGCCCGTGATGCAGCCGAGCACCTGCGCGGCAACGTACGGCCCGACGTCCCGCCAGCGCCGACCGCCGACGATCGCGTCGGCGACCGTGACGACCGGGTTGAAATGTGCGCCCGAGATCGGCTGGAAAAGGATGATGAGCACGCCGAGGCCGAGAGCGGTGGCGAACGCGTTCTCGAGGAGCTGGAGCCCGACGTCCCCTGGCGAGAGTCGCTGCGCCATGATCCCCGAGCCGATGACGATCGCCGCGAGCAGCAGGCTTCCAAGGAACTCCGCCGTCAGCGGGCGAGCGACCGAGTCGGGACGCATGGGCCTGGCCTCACTATTCATAGATGGCAGTCTATGGGATGGGCAATCGTCACGATCGCATGTCTCGGTACTGCGGTCGTCATAGACTGCGATCTATGGATTCGGGGACGGTGCTCACGACGATCGCAGACCCGACGCGCCACCGGATCCTGCGGCTGATCCTGTCCGCGCCGAACCAGCACGCACGGGTCGGAGAGCTGGCCGAATCGCTCGGGTTGCGCCAGCCCACCGTGACGCACCACATGAAGGCCCTGCTGTCCGCCGGCATCGTGACTCGCCGCCCGGAGGGTCGAATCGTCTGGTTCGCGCTCGTTCCGGAGCATCACGACATGGTCGCCGCACTCGTCGGCGCTGAACCAGACAGCGCCCCGCCCGACCTGGACCGCATCTCCGCCGATCTCGCCGTGCGCTTCCGCGGCGTCTTCAGCCCCGAAACCGTCGAGGCGTACGTGCACGAGAGCGCCGAACTGCTCGCGCGAGACGGATCCCCGCCGCCCCTCCTCGCGTCGCGCACGGCCGCGTTCACCGCTTCCCGCCTCGAGGCCCTTGCGCGACCCCGTGGCACCGATCGAGACCGCCCTGAGGTGCTGTTCGTATGCGTGCAGAACGCGGGCCGCTCCCAACTGGCGGCAGCGATCCTGCGCCACCTCGCCGGCGATCGAGTGAGCGTCCGCACGGCCGGCTCGATGCCCGCGCCCGACATGCGCTCGACCATTGCGACGGCGCTCGACGAGATCGGCGTGCCGATCGGCGGCGAGTACCCCAAGCCACTCACGGACGAGGCTGTGCGCGCAGCGGATGTCGTGGTCACGATGGGCTGTGGCGACGCTTGCCCGGTGTATCCGGGGCGTCGCTACCTCGACTGGGACCTCGATGATCCTGCGGGTCTGCCACTCTCCGGAGTACGGCCCATCCGGGACGACATCGAAACCCGCGTGCGCGTGCTGCTCGACGAGTTGGTCTGAGCCGCCGGGGGGAACTCAGCGCTCGCCGGCGGTGCGCTCCCAGGCCTGCGCCGCAGCCTGCACCGCATCCCACGGCGATCCCAACGTGGGCGTGTACGACAGATCCAGTTCGCTCACCTGCGGCACCGTGAGCCCCGCGTGCAACGCGACCGCGAAGGTGTCCACCCGCTTGGCGGTCTCGGTGCCGAGGCGCCCGACGAGCTGCGCGCCCAGCAGTCGCTGATCTCGGCGATCGCCGGTGACGCGGATGGTGATCGGCTGCGCACCCGGGTAGTAGCGCTTGTGGTCGTCGGCGACCGCAGTCGCGCTCAACGGACCGAACCCGGCTGCCGTCGCCTCGTGATCGCGCAGCCCGGTGCGCGCCGCAACCAGATCGAAGACCTTGACGACCTGCGTGCCCACGGATCCGGCGAAGGTCACTGATCCGCCGACCGCGTTCTCGCCCGCGATCCGGCCCTGCTTGTGGGATGTCGTGCCCAGCGGCAGGTAAGTCTCGCCGAGCTGACGGTGGTGTGTGACGACGCCGTCCCCAGCCGCCCACACGTGCGGTAGTCCGGTGCGCATCTGCGGATCGACCGCAACGGCGCGGCCGGCACCGAGTCGCGCGCCGGCAGCTTCGAGCAGCGCGGTGTTGGGGCGTACTCCCACGACCAGCAAGACGACGTCTGCCTCGTGCGTGCCGTCGGTCGCGACGACCGTGAGCGATCCGTCCTCGCCCTTCTCGATGCCGCTTACGGCGGATCCGGTGCGTACGATCACGCCGTGGTCGACGAGCTCGGCGTGCACCTGCGCGGAGAGCTCGGGCTCGAGGGTCGAGAGCACTTCAGGGCCGCGCTGCAGGATGGTGACCTCCATGCCGCGCCCCATGAACCCTTCGGCCATCTCGAGGCCGACGTAGCCCGCGCCGATGATGGTCGCCCGACGCGGCTGACGCTCTGCGAGGAACCGGTCGAGCGCGAAGGTGTCGCCCATCGAGTGGAGCACGTGCACGCCGTCGTCGGGGCCGAGCCGATCGAGCCCCGCGATCCCGGCATGCGCCGGAAGGGCGCCGGTCCCGACGATCAGCTCGTCGTACGCGATGTCACTCTCCCCGGATGCGTCACGCACCCTGAGCCGGCGCCGCTCGACGTCAATGGCGGTCGCGAGGGTGTCCAGGCGCAGTGCCATACCGGCGGCCTCGAGGTCCTCGCGGGTGCGGTGAGCGAGTGACTGCCAGGGGGTCACGTCGCCGGAGAAGTAGTACGGGATGCCGCAGATCGAGTAGTTCGGGTAGGCGTCCGCGACGACGACGGTGACATCGTGCTCGGGAGCGAGCTCTCGGGCACGGAGAGCAGCGGAGATGCCGGCGTCGCTGCCGCCGACGATGACGAGGTGCATGAGGCGATCCTTTCAGTCCTCGGACCGCCTGCTCCGGCGGCTGCGCGCAGAGTTCGCGCGAATCAGGCCGGGCGTTCACCCCCCGTTCACATAGATGGCTTTCTATCTGAGTCAGATAGAAGCTCACCTATCTGACTGCCGTGCCCTGCGGTGGTCTCCACGGCCACACGGCCCTGCACCGAAAGAGCATCGTGAAAAAGACCACAGCCAAGATCCTCGCGCCGGCCGCGCTCGGCGTCATCGCCCTCCTCCTCGCCGGCTGCGGCGGCCAGCAGCAGGAGCCGGCCGCCGCCAACTCGGCTGGCTCCGGCGACGGTGCGGCCAGCGGCGCCGTCAACACCGACGGCTCCTCGACGGTCGGCCCGCTCACCGAGGCCGCAGCGGACCTGTTCCGCGACGTCGAGCCCGGCGTCAACGTCTCGGTCGCCACATCGGGCACCGGCGGCGGATTCAAGACCTTCTGCGCCGGCGAAACCGACATCTCCAACGCCTCGCGCGCGATCAAGGACGAGGAGGCCGCGGCGTGCGAGGCGGCGGGGATCGAGTACACCGAGATCGTCGCCGCCAACGACGGCCTGTCGGTCATCATCAACCCCGAGAACGACTGGGCCACCGACCTCACGGTCGAGCAGCTCAACAAGATCTGGGCGCCCGATTCCGAGGGGAAGGTCACCAGCTGGAACCAGGTCGACGCGTCGTTCCCCGATGTGCCCCTCGCCCTGTTCGGCGCCGGTACCGACTCCGGCACATTCGACTACTTCACCGACGCCATCAACGGCGAAGAGGGTGCGATCCGCGCCGATTACAGCCCGTCCGAGGACGACAACATCACGATCCAGGGCGTCGCGGGCGCCGAGGGTGGCATCGGGTTCCTCGGCCTGAGCTACGTCGAGGAGAACGAGGGCGTGATCGTCGGAGCGTCTGTGAACGGCGTCACGCCCAGCGTCGAGACCGTGCAGGACGGCAGTTACACGCCGCTCGGCCGGCCGCTGTTCATCTACGTCAACAACGCGTCGTACGCCGAGAAGCCCCAGGTGAAGGCGTTCGTCGACTACTACGTCGAGAACGCGGTCGAGATCGCCGAGCGCGCCCTGTTCGTGCCGCTCACCGACGACCAGATCGTCACCGCACAGGACGAGCTCGCCTCGCTCGGCTGACCTCGCCTGACCGCTCGCAACACAGGAGGGATCGCCGAATGGCATCCACCACCGCGACAGTCGAGGGCCCGAAGACGTCTTCGGGCCCTCGGCCGCACGGCCAATTCGCGCCCCGCCGCCGCATCGGCGAGGCCATCATCAAGCAGATCCTGCGTGTCGCCGCGCTGTTCACGATCATCACGACCGTCGGCATCCTGATCGCCCTGCTGATCCCGTCGGTGGAGTTCTTCGCCGAGGTGCCCGTGCTCGAGTTCCTGTTTGGCACGAGGTGGGCGCCACGGTTCGCCGACGCCTCCTTCGGGGTCGTACCGCTCGTGACCGCGACCCTGTGGACTACGGCGATCGCGCTCGTCGTCGCGGTGCCACTGGGGCTCGGGGCAGCGATCATGCTGTCCGAGTACGCCCACCCGCGCCTGCGGCGGGTGCTGAAGCCGCTGCTGGAGATCCTCGCCGGCGTGCCGACCGTCGTCTACGGGTTCTTCGCGCTGCAGTTCGTGCAGAACGTGGTGCTGAAGGAGTGGCTGCAGCTGCGAACCGACGCCTTCAGCGTCCTGGCGGCAGGTCTGGTGATGGGCGTGATGATCGTCCCCACCATCGCGTCCCTGTCGGAGGACGCCATGTCCGCGGTCCCCAGCGCGCTGCGCCAAGGCAGCGCGGCTCTCGGAGCCAACCGCATGCAGACCTCGCTGCGTGTCGTCGTGCCGGCCGCGCTTTCCGGGATCGTCGCTGCAGTCGTGCTCGGCATCTCCCGCGCCGTCGGCGAGACCATGATCGTCGCGATCGCTGCCGGGAACCAGGCACGCATCGTCGGCGGAGCCCTCGAGCAGGGGCAGACCATGACCGGCTTCATCGCCAACGCCGCGCTCGGTGACTCCCGCGTCGGCAGTCTCGAGTACAACACCCTCTTCGCGGTCGGGCTGCTGCTGTTTCTCATCACGCTGGCGATCAACTTCATCAGCATCCGGTTCGTCCGTCGTTTCCGGGAGGCCTACTGATGCACGCCACCAGGACCATCCGCCCCGCGCGATTGCGCAGTGGCGTGCCCCGCGAGTACCGGCCGTTGCCGCTGCTGTTCCTCGCGGCACTGTGGCTGTCGCTGCTCGTCGCCTTCGCCGTCCTCGCGACCCTGCTCGTGACGATCCTCCTCGAAGGCTGGCCGATGCTGTCGACCCGCCTGTTCACCGACTATCCGTCCGCCGACCCGGCCGAGGCTGGCGCGCGCCCGGCATTCCTCGGCTCGGTATGGGTCATCATCACCACCGCCGTGCTGACCCTGCCCCTCGGCATCGCCGCGGCCGTGCACCTGGAAGAGTTCGCCGACAACAGCCGCTGGTACAACCGGCTCATCGAACTGAACGTGCAGAACCTCGCCGCCGTGCCCTCGATCATCTACGGACTGCTGGCGCTCGGGTTCCTCTCACTCCTGCAGGTGTCGAACAAGAACATCGTCATCGGTGGCGCGCTGGCGCTGTCGCTGCTCATCCTGCCCGTCATCATTATGGCCACCCGCGAGGGGCTCAGATCCGTGCCGGGCGAGATCCGGGACGCGTCCCTCGCGCTGGGGGCGACGCAATGGCAGACCGTCTGGCGGCAGGTGCTCCCGGCCTCCGTGCCGAGCATCGCGACGGGCTCCATCCTCGCCCTGTCGCGAGCCTTGGGCGAGGCAGCGCCTCTGCTGGTGCTCGGCGCTCTCGTCTACATCACGTTCGACCCCAACGGGCTGCTCAGCGGGTACACGACGCTGCCGATCCAGATCTTCAACTGGACGGGCCGCCCTCAGGAGGGTTTCCACCAGCTTGCCGCCGCCACCAGCGTGATGCTGCTAGTCGTGCTGCTGATGATGAACGCCCTCGCCATCTACATCCGCAACAAGTTCCAGAAACGGTGGTAACCCGATGACCGACCCGATCCTTACGTCCGCGGGCGCACACGATCCGCATCCTCAGTTCCACTCGAGCGGCGGTCGCACCCTCGCCGACAAGCCGTCCGGGCTGCTGCGCTGCGAGGATGTCGATGTCTACTACGGCTCCTTCCGGGCTGTGACCGGCGTGGATCTCGAGTTCGGCACGCACGAGATCACCGCGCTCATCGGTCCGTCCGGCTGTGGCAAGTCCACCGTCCTGCGCTCGCTGAACCGCATGAACGACCTCATCGAAGGCGCGCACGTGAGCGGCAAGGTCGTCTTCCTCGACGAAGACATCTACGCCGCCGGCGTGGACCCGATCGAGGTGCGCCGCCGTATCGGCATGGTCTTCCAGAAGCCGAACCCTTTCCCGAAGTCCATCTACGACAACATCGCGTACGGCCCGCGCGTCACCGGCATGAAGGTCGACAGCATGGACGACCTCGTCGAAGAGGCCCTCACCAAAGCGGCCCTCTGGGCAGAGGTGAAGGACAAACTCAAGCAGTCGGCGTTCGGGCTCTCGGGTGGACAGCAGCAGCGCCTGTGCATCGCCCGCACGATCGCAGTCAAGCCGGACGTGATCCTGATGGACGAGCCGTGCTCGGCGCTCGATCCGATCGCCACAATGCGCATCGAGGACCTGATGCACGAGCTGCGCCGCGACTACTCGATCGTGATCGTCACCCACAACATGCAGCAGGCTGCGAGGGTCGCCGACCGCACCGCATTCTTCACCGCGCAGGTCGACGCGACCAACGGATCCCGCACCGGCGTGCTCGTGGAGTACGGCAAGACTGCCCAGATCTTCGAGCATCCGCGCGACCAGCGCACCGAGGACTACATCTCCGGCAGGTTCGGATGATTCCGCCGGACGACGCGGTGCGATTCATCGCCCTCGTCGATCCGGCGGTGGCCGTGCGCGGATCCGCCGCGGAGTTCCGCCACGTCGGAGCGACGATCGTTGCCCGCGATGACCCGCTCGACGCGATCGCGGAGACACGCAGGGAACCGACATCGGCGCTTGTGGTCGCCTCGGACCTCGCCGGGCACGCGGCCGCGCGTGTCATTGAGCTCGCCGCCGTGGCATGCGACGCACCCGTCTTCCTCGGCCTCGGCAGAGACGTCGACGAGCAGAGCATCCGCGCGGCTTTCGCGGCCGGCGCTCGGGGCACTGTGGCCCTGCCGCTCACGCCGGACCGCGTCGCGCGGCTCGTGCGGACCCTGCCAGGTATCCGTGCGGGGGATGCGACGTCCGATCCGGTGTATGCCGCGGGTGACCTGGTCGTGGACACGCGACGGCACCAGGTGACCTGGCGCGGGGAGATCATCGCCGTCCCGCCGCAGGAGTTCGCCGCGCTGCTCACGCTCGCCCGGGCCTACCCGTACCTGGCGACCATCGACGAGATCGCCCAGCAGTACATCGGCAACCGCACCGACCCCTACCTCGCTGCCCGCCGCATCATCCGCCGGATCCGCGTCCGCCTCTCGGAGTCCTCCACTGCCGGGGAGCTCGCCGTCCAGACTGTCGTCGGTGTCGGGTACCGTCTGGCCTGCTGAGCTGCCTCAGAGCACCCGCATCTCCTCGAGCAGGTCCTCGACCCGCGCTCGGATGCCGTCGCGAACCCCTCGGAGGCCGGCGTCATCGAGCAGCAGCGGGTCGTCCATCTCCCACTCCATGTACCGGCGTCCGGGGTAGACGGGGCACGCATCGCCGCAGCCCATCGTGATGACGTAGTCCGCGGCGCGGACGACCTCGTCGGTCAGCGGCTTGGGGAAGTCGTCCGTGATCGGCACGCCGGCCTCTTCGAGGACCGCATGGATCCGGGGGTGAACGGCGTGCCGTGGCGCGGAGCCCGCGGTGCGCACGTGCACCGCACCGCCTGCCAGATGCCTCATGTACGCGGCGGCGATCTGGGAGCGGCCTGCGTTCTGCACGCAGACGAACAGCACCTCGGGGGTGCCTCGCAGCACTCGCGACGTCGAGGTGGCCAGGGCGTCGAGCCGCTCAGCGGCATACCGGGCGGTCAACGTGGCGAGGTGTCCCTGCGCCTTCGCTCGCTGGCTCAGCAGCAGATAGCTCTCGGCGACATAGCGGGAGACGGTCTGTGGGCTGAATGTCGAGCCGAAGCGGTAGGCGAGATCGCGCGCCACGCTCTCGATCGCAGGCGGCAGCGCCACGATCGGCCGTTCCTCGGTCTCCTCAGGAGCGTGCGGGGGTACGACGGCGAGCATGCGACCGAACCGCACCCAGGCATCGGCGGTCAGCTCCGCGGCGCCCGATTCGTCAGTGTGGATCATGCCGGCCGCGCGGAGGACGTCGCGGGCGGCCAGGGCGCGCTCGGCGGAGACGTGCAGGACTTCGGCCAACGCGTCGGAGGGCGCTCCGGCGGCGATGGCGCTCAACACCCGCAGGTGAAGGGCCTCCCCGAGGACAGCGGCCTGCCTCGCGCGCGCCTGTGCCTCGTCCACGTCGAGCGGTCGCCCGATCCGGTGAGCGCTCACCGCAGGAGGTCCTCCACGGCGGCTCGCCGGTGTGGCGCGATCGAGAGCCAGATGAACTTCCCCTCACGCTCGCGCACGAGAAGCCCATCCTCGTCCAGGATCCGCACGTGGTGGGTCACCGTCGGCTGGCTCACCCCGAGTGCGTCCGCCAGTTGGCCGATGGTCGCCCGCTCGCCATCCGAGCCGAGGATCACGCTGAGCAGCTGCAGCCGCGTCGGGTCCGCCACCGCACGCAGGGTCCGCGCCAACTCCTCCGCGGTGTCGCGGGCGAGGGGGTTTCCCGACGAATGGCCGGGTACCGGCGACAGGGCGTTCACATCCCGAGTGTATCGATACTCGCCTATATGAACGTCGAGAGGAGGTGGCGGGTAAACGCACTTCACAATACATAGATGGTGATCTATGCTTCTTGTACGTCCACCCAGCGAGGAGCACTCATGACCGACACCGCCAAGCCCACAGTTCTGTTTGTCTGCGTCCACAACGCCGGCCGCTCGCAGATGGCCGCCGGATACCTGCAGGCCCTCGCCGGTGACCGCGTGCAGGTGCTCTCTGCCGGCTCCGCCCCGAAAGACCAGATCAATCCCGTCGCCGTCGAGGCCATGGCTGAGGAAGGCATCGACATCGCCGGCAACACCCCGAAGGTGCTCACCGTCGAGGCCGTCAAGGAGTCGGACGTGGTGATCACCATGGGCTGCGGCGACGCCTGCCCGATCTTCCCCGGTAAGCGGTACGAGGACTGGGAGCTCGACGACCCGGCAGGCCAGGGGATCGCCGCCGTCCGCCCGATCCGCGATGAGATCCGCACCCGCATCGAGGCGCTGATCGCCGAGATCGCCCCGGCAGAGGAAGCGGCATGAACGCCCCCGGCGGGCTCCTGTCCGCAGACGCCGTGCTGCATCGCGCGGCCGAGCGGCTCGCGGTCCGCTTCGACGGGATCGTGGGCGAGGAGACCGTCGAGCGAATCGTGTTCGAGTCGTACACCGCCCTGGCCCGCACCGCGAAGGTCACTACGCTGCTGCCACCTCTCGCTGAGCATTTCGCACAGGACCGCCTTCTCGCCCTGGCGCAGTCCAAGGGACTGATCGACAAGGCCGTGCCCGAGGTGCTGTTCGTCTGCGTTCAGAACTCGGGCCGCTCGCAGATGGCCGCCGCGATCACCCGCATGATCGCCGGCGATCGCGTCCACGTCCGCTCCGCTGGGTCACAGCCCGGCGAGCAGATTTTGCCCGTCGTCACCGAGGTGCTTGCGGAGATCGGCGCAGACGTGTCGGCCGAGTTCCCCAAGCCCCTCACCGATGACGTTGTGCGCGCCGCCGACGCCGTCGTCACCATGGGGTGCGGCGATGCCTGCCCCGTGTACATCGGCAAGCGATACCTCGACTGGCACCTCGCCGACCCGGAGGGCCTCGACGTCGACGGCGTCCGCCGCGTCCGCGACGAGATCCGCGAGCACGTCGAAGCGCTGATCTCCGAGATCGCCCCGGCCGCGCACGCCAGCTGAGTCACCGATACCGGGGCGGCCGATTCCGGGCGGCCGCCCCTCTGCCTGTTCACCGCCAGGCAACCAGCGTGCCGTAACGTCGGCACGCCACTCCGACACCGAGGAATCACCATGACCGACGCCACAGTCGACCCGGCGACCACCGATCGCCCCACCGTGCTGTTCATCTGCACGCACAACGCCGGCCGCTCCCAGCTCGGTGCCCACCTTCTCAGCCTCGTTGCCGGAGACCGGTTCACCGCGATCAGCGGCGGCATCGCCCCCGCCGATGCGCCGAGCCCGACGACGGTCGCGACACTCGCCGAGCTGGGCGTCGACGCCTCACACGCATTCCCGCGCGCCGTCACCCCCGAAGACCTCCAGACGGCCGATGTCGTCGTCACGATGAAGCCCGGGCTCACGCTCCCCGGACCGGTCGCCGGGGAGCTCGTCGAATGGACCTTCCCGGATCCCGCGAACTGGAATGAAGACGGCGTCCGCGAGCTGCGGGACCACATCCGCGAGGCGGTCACGGGTCTGGCCGAGCGACTGCGCCCCACCGCGACCGCGTGAGCCACGCCGGCTCGAGCGAGTCGGCCGCGCGCACGGAGCCGTGGCAGCCCTGGCGACTCGCGGCGCTGTCTGTCGCGCAGGTTGTGAGCTGGGGGATCCTCTTCTACGCGATGATCGTCGCCGCCCCGGTCGTCACGGATGACACCGGCTGGCCGCTGCCCCTGGTCACGACGCTGTTCTCCATCGGCCTTGTCGTGTCCGCGCTTGTGGGCGTGCCGGTAGGCCGCTGGCTCGATGCGCACGGCCCGCGCGACATCATGACCGCGGGCAGTGTCGTCGGAGTGGCGGGGCTGTTGGTCGTGAGCGTCGCTCCTTCGCCCTGGATCTTCGGCCTGGGCTGGGTCATCGCCGGCGCGGCCCAGTCGGCTGTGCTCTACCAGGCCGCCTTCACGGTCCTCGCCCGCCGCTACGACCTGCGTCGGCGGGGTGCGATGACCATCCTCACCCTTGCCGGCGGACTCGCCTCGACGATCTTCGCTCCGATCGTTGCTGCCCTGCTGGCCATCACCGACTGGCGCACCACGTTCCTGATCCTGACGGTGGTCCTCGCGGTGGTGACCATCCCGGTGCACTGGTTCACGCTCGAACGACGGTGGGCGCCGGCCCCCGACCGGCATGCGGAGCCGGATGCCCACAGCGTCCGCGGCGTGCTCCGGACGCGTCGGTTCTGGGCGCTGCAGATAGCCACCCTCCTGCTGGTGACCGGGCTGTACATGGTCACCCTCGCGATCATCCCGCTCTTCACGGAGAAGGGCATGAGCTATGAACTCGCTGCCTGGTCGCTCGGCCTTCTCGGCGCCGGCCAGGTCGCGGGCCGGCTTCTGTATGTGGCAATCCCGCATACCGCCCGTCCCTGGGTGCCCCTCGTCGTGACCGCGTCCCTCGCAGCCGTTGCCCTGTCGGCGCTCGCCCTCGTCCCGGGACCGCAGTGGCTGCTCGTCGTGATCGCGGTCGCCGCGGGCGCGGTCCGCGGCGCGCAGACTCTCGTTCAGGGGTCCGCCGTGATCGAACGCTGGGGTGCGCGCAGCTACGGCAGCATCAACGGGGTGTTCGCGGCCCCCATCACGATCGTCTCCGCGATCGGGCCCGCCCTCGGACCGCTCGCTGCGACGGCGGCAGGCGGATACGCGCCGATGGCGCTGGTGGCAGCTGGTGCCGCGCTGATCGCGGTCGGCGTCGCCCGGTACTCCTGAAAGCCCGGGACGTTCACGGGCCGTGGTTCGTCGGGCAAGCAGACGCGAGACCTCGCGGGCCGGGCAGCCAGAGTTTCGCGAACGGATGTCGCGAGTTTCGCGAACATCCCAATGGAGGGGCTGACGGGAATCGAACCCGCGCTGTCTGCTTGGGAAGCAGAAGTTCTGCCATTGAACTACAGCCCCGTACGCGCCGGAGCGCGTGAGAGCCAGCATAACAGCGCTCCGGATGTCGGCCCGGCATCGGCGAGTGCACATCCTCCGCGCGACCGAACAGCCTGCGGGATGTGCGATCGCGGCGGGGATGTGCGCCAGGCGCACCGGATGTGATCGCGCGCAGGAGCGGAGGCGGCGGCATCCGGGGATGCCGCCTCCGCTGGCTCGTGTCAGCGCTTGCCGCCGCCCGTGATGGCGCGCGTCAGCTTGTTGAGCACCATCAGTGCTCCCACGCCGATGGCCGCGGCGACCCACGGCTTGCGGCGCACGAACGACTTCGTCTCGGTCAGCATCGCCCCGGCGTCCTGCTCGGACACCCAGTCTGAAGCGTGCTTCAGGCCGTCCGACGCCTTGCCGGCGATGTCGCCGACAACGCCCTCGCTACCGGCGAGTGAGGCGACCTTCTCGCCGGCGGTGCGCAGGCCCTCGGCCACCTTCTGCTGCGCGGCGTTCGGCTCGGTGAGGTACTGCTCGGACGAAGGCGACGTGTCGCCGACCGGGTCGCCCGCACCCGCACCCGCAGCACCCGCCCCTGTCGTGCTCGTGTCGCTCGCCGGCGTGGTGCTCGTCTCGTCCGGCGTCGTCGTGCCCGCGGCCGCGGCGGCCGCCTCCTTCGCGCCCGTGGCGGTGGTCGGCTTCGCCCCGGTGTCTGCGCTGCTCGTCTCGTTCTGGGACATGGCGTCTCCTTCCGGCGTCGTGAACTCTGCCTCCGATCTAACGCCGATGCGGTGCAAAGCGCGCGCGGGTTGACGTGCGCGGGGAACGTGTGCCACGCGTCGCGTCACCACCGCGGGGACGGGCGGCGGATGGCCACGCCCGCTTGGCAATACAGTGGTGGCGTGCTGCTCTCGGACCGCGACATCAAAGACGAGCTCGACTCCGGCCGCGTCGGCCTGGACCCGTACGACCCCGCGATGGTGCAGCCGTCGAGCGTCGACGTCCGGCTCGACCGCTACTTCCGGCTGTTCGACAACCACAAGTACCCCTTCATCGACCCCGCCGAGGATCAGCCCGACCTGACGCACCTGGTCGAGGTCGCGCCGGACGAGCCGTTCATCCTGCACCCCGGCGAGTTCGTGCTGGGCTCGACGTACGAGACCGTCACGCTGCCGGATGACGTCGCCGCGCGCCTCGAGGGGAAGTCGTCGCTCGGCCGCCTCGGCCTGCTGACCCACTCGACCGCCGGATTCATCGATCCCGGATTCTCGGGCCACGTCACGCTCGAGCTGTCGAACGTTGCGACCCTGCCGATCAAGCTGTGGCCCGGCATGAAGATCGGCCAGCTCTGCTTCTTCCGACTCACCTCGCCCGCCGAGAATCCCTACGGCTCGGGCGCGTACGGCAACCGCTACCAGGGCCAGCGCGGGCCCACGGCGTCGCGCTCGTTCCAGAGCTTCCACCGCACGGATGTGTCGGGCGCGGGGAGCGCCGCTTCGGGGGCTTGAGACCTGAGCCGGATCGAGGCCGGATTCGCGGCGCGGGTGCCTCTGCACGTAGGGAAGCAGAAGGCGGGAGCGTGAAGGCTCTCCCGGTGCCGGCGGAAGGCTCGGTTAACGGCGCCTGAACAATGCCCGGCGTGGAAAAGTCCGCGCGAAACCGGGTGTCAGGCTGGGGTGTTCGATCCGGCGAAGCCGCCGGATCGGCTTCGAGAGGGGACCCCATGGCCGATTCCGGAACGCGCCAGATCGAGCTCGTGGTGCTCGACATGGCAGGCACGACGGTGCGCGACGACGGCGTCGTCGAGCGCGCCTTCCAGCGCGCCCACGAGCGCACAGGAGTCGCCGATCGGATGAGCTGGGACGACGCCCTCCAGTACGTCCGCGACACCATGGGGCAGTCGAAGATCGACGTGTTCACCCACCTCGCGGGCGGCGACGTCGTCCGCGCCGAGGAGGCGACCGCGGCCTTCGAACGCGCCTACGCCGAGCTCATCGTCGAGGAGGGCGTGGAGCCCATCCCCGGCGCGCGCGAGCTGCTCGAGGACCTCCGCGACGCCGACATCGCCGTCGTCCTGACGACGGGCTTCGCGCCCGTGACCCGCGACGCCCTGATCGAGGGCCTCGGCTGGGGCGACCTGATCGACGTGGCGCTGTCGCCCGTCGACGTCGGACGCGGCCGTCCTGCCCCCGACCTCGTGCTCGGCGCGGCGCTGTTCGCCCAGGTCTCCGGCATCGCGGCCGTCGCCGTGGCGGGCGACACCGCGAGCGACGTCGCCTCGGGGCTGTCGGCCGGCGCGGGCCTCGTCGTCGGCGTGCTCAGCGGCGCCCACGACCGCGCCACGCTCGAAGCCGCCGGCGCCCACCACGTGATCGACGACGTCTCCGGCCTGCGAACGCTCATCGGGCTGCCCGCTGTCGCGCCCATGGCGACCTCGGGCGGTGTCTGACGTGGCGACGCCGGCCCTCATCCCGACGCCCACCCCGGCATCCGCCCCGGTCACGCGCGACGTCGTCCTCGAGCCGCCGGCGGTCGCCATGGTGTGGACGGGCGTCGGACGCCCGCACGAGATCGTCGCCGTCCCCGGTGTTGTACTCGCCCCCGGCGAGACGCTCGTGGCGATCGAGCTCGCCACCGTCTGCGGATCCGATGTCCACACCGTCGAGGGGCGCCGTCCCGCGCCGGCGCCGCTGGTGCTGGGGCACGAGTACGTGGGCCGCGTGATCGACGTCGTCGACGGGGTGCGCGCGGTGGACGGCGCGCCCGTGCACGTGGGCGATCGCATCGTCTGGTCGATCATGGCCGGCTGCCGCGACTGCGACCGCTGCCGGCGCGGCCTGCCGCAGAAGTGCCGGTCGCTGCTGAAGTACGGCCACGAGCGCATCCAGGTGCACTGGGAGCTGACCGGCGGCTTCGCGACGCACGCGCACCTGCGGCCGGGCACGGCGATCGTGCGCATCGGCGAGGCCCTGCGCGCCGAGGTCGCCGCCCCGGCTGCCTGCGGCGGCACCACCGCCTGGGCCGCGCTCGAGGGGGCCGAGGACATCGCGGATCTCGACGGTGCGACGATGCTCATCCTGGGGGCCGGGCTCATCGGCCTGACCGCGTGCGCGATGGCGGTCGACCGCGGCGCGACCGTCGTCGTCGCGGATCCGGATCCCTCCCGCCGTGCGCTCGCCATGCGCTTCGGGGCGGCGCAGGTCGCCGATCCGACGGATCCCCGCGGCCTCACGGCTGCCCTGGCGGCCACCGGACGGCCCGAGTACGACGTCGTCCTCGAGGCGTCGGGATCGCCCAGGGCGCTGCGCTCGGCGATCGACGCGGTGGGCGTCGGCGGCGTGGTTCTGCTCGTGGGCAGCGTCTTCCCCACCGAGCCGCTGCAGCTCGACCCGGAGCGCCTTGTGCGCGGACTCGTGACGATCCGCGGCGTCCACAACTACGCCCCGCGTGACCTCGACGGCGCCATCCGCTGGCTGTGCGAGCACGCGGGGGAGCGCCCGTTCGAGGAGCTCGTGAGCGCCCGCTACCCGCTGACGCAGATCGACCAGGCGCTCGCCGCGGCCGCCTCGGGAGCCGCGGTGCGGGTCGGCGTCGACCCGCGCGACGCCCAGCGGCGGCGCTGACCCGCCCACGACGCGAGAAGCCCCCGGCGACCGATGGCCGCCGGGGGCTTCCGCCGTCGGATCAGCCCTGGTTGCGCTCGTGAAGCAGGTTCTCGAGCACGTCGGGGGTGTTGGTGATGATGCCGTCGACGTCCCAGTCGAGCAGGCGCGTCATCGTCGGCACGTCGTTGACGGTCCAGACGTTGACGTCCAGGCCGAGGGCGTGCACCGCGTCGATGTAGTCCTCGGTGGTCTGGCCGGCGCTCGGGTTGATCTGGTCGGCCCACTCGGCGTACGCGGGAAGATCGGCGACCGCGGGCTTGCCCAGCAGGCCGACCGGCGTCTCGGGCGCGAGGTCGGAGTACGTCTTCATCGAGGTCCAGTTGAAGCTCTGCACCGACAGGCGGCCGCTCGCCAGGGCCGAGTTCACGTAGCCCGGGAACGAGTCGAACACGTCGATGACCTTCTGCTCGACGCCCGGGTACAGCTCGGGCGACTTGAGCTCCATGATGATGCCGGCGCGGCTCTTGCGGACCTGCTCGATCATCTCGGCGAGGGTCGGCACCGGCTCGCCCGCGAACTCGGGGCCGAACCACGAGCCGGCGTCGAGCTGCTTGATCTCGGCGAGCGTGAAGTCCTTGACGTTCCACGGCGCGCGGTCGGGGAAGACCTCCTCGACGTTCGTCGTGCGCGTGAGGGTCGTGTCGTGGATCAGGACGGTCTCGCCGTCCTTCGTCAGCTGGACGTCCGACTCGATCCAGGTGGCGCCCTGCTCGATGCCGAGCTGGAAGGCGGCGAGCGTGTTCTCCGGGGCATAGGCCATGGCGCCGCGGTGGGCCGTGGTCACCACCGACACCTTCTCGGGCTGGGCGGCGAACGAGGGGGTGGATGCGCCGACGGCGGCGAGGGCGCCGACGACGACGGTGGCGGTGAGGTGGCGGATGCGCACGAGGATCTCCGTTTCGATGGGGAGCGTTGACCTCCTCCACGCTTCCGGGCGCGGGCGCGCCGCGGATGACCGCGGGCTGACGACCTGGCGACGACTCGCCCGGCGGGGTGGCGGGCGGGTGACGTGGCGTCGAAGATCCGTCGGAAAGGTGTGTCAGGCCTTGACGTCGCCGTCGACGTAGACCCACCGGCCGCCCCGCTGCGCGAAGCGGCTGCGCTCGGACAGGGCGCCCATCCCGAGCGGTGTCTCGTACACGGCGACGAACTCGACCTCGTCCCCGGAGGCGTCGACGATCTCGAGGCCGGCCCAGCGCAGGCCCTCCTCGAACTCGACCGTCTTCGGCCGCGTGCCCGGATGCCAGGTGCGCAGCAGGTAGTCGGCGTCGCGTCGCGCGAAGGCGCTGTAGCGCGAGCGCATCAGCTGCTCGGGCGTCTCGGCGAGGCGGGCGCCGGTGTGCAGGGGGCCGCAGCACGCGGTGTACGCCTGCCCGCTTCCGCAGGGGCAGGGCTCGAGCATGCTCACCCCCTCAGCGTAGGTCCCCGCCGGAGCCGCCGCGGAACACTCCGCCGGGCGTACCCTGTGCCCGTGGCCTACGACGAGGAGCTGGCGGATCGGATCCGCGCGTACGTGCCGGACACCCCGGAGACCCGCGAGATCCGGATGTTCGGGGGGCTCTGCTGGACGATGCGCGGACACATGGTGGCCGGCGCCATCCGTTCGGAGCTGCTCATCCCCCTCGGCGAGCTGGAGCTCCACGAGGCGCTCGCTCGCGGCGCGCATCCGCTCTCGATGGGTCAGCGCACGATGAGCGGCTTCGTCGGCCTCTCCCATCCAACAGACGAGCAGCTGGACGAGTGGATCGCGGCGGCGGTCGCCCGTTCCCTGACGCGACCGCCGAAGCCGCCGAAGACGCGCACTCCTCGTGCGCCCTGAGAATGCGGGATGGCCGCGCCCCGGAATCCGGGACGCGGCCATCCGCGTGCAAGGCCGCCGCGAAGCCCGCGACGAGCGGGCGGTCAGCCCGCGGCCGGCTCGCCGCGCTCGACGGAGATCGTCATGGTCCCCTTCTTGACGTTCTCCTTCGTGACGGTGATCGACGTGCCCGTGCCGCCGACGATGACCGAGCCCTGCGGGTTCGCCTCGTCGTAGTACGCGTACGGGTCGGTGTCGTCGAACGTGGGCTGCGCCTTCTGCGACGGCACGCTGAGCGTGGTCATGCCCGCCTCGGTCTCGCGGTGAAGCGCGATGCGATCGGTCTTCTGCAGGCCGAACGTCGCGTCGAACGACTGGATGCGGTTGCGCGCGAGCGTGCCGTCCGACCACGTCAGCGCCTGGGAGCGTGCGTCCACCGGCAGGGCCTGGCCGCCGCCCGGGTGCTGCGACGTGTTGTTGTCGCCGTACAGGCTGTTCACGTACCAGACGAGCATGCCGTCCTGGTACGGGAAGTGCTCCACCTTGTCGGGTGCCGTCAGCGCCCAGCCGAAGTTGTACGGACCGGTCTTCAGCGTCGCGTCGTAGCCGCCGTACACGCGGTTCTCGGCGATGTAGAAGTGGCTGTATGGCTGCAGGTAGCCGCCGTTCTCGATGCGCGAGAAGCCCTCGAGCGTCCAGTCGGTGGCGCCGTCATCCGTGGTCAGCGCGTCGCCGACGGCGATCGCGTCGACCTGGAAGCCGGGGTTGGTCGCCGCGACGTCGGTCCAGTAGCGGAAGCGCACCTGCGCGGTCTCACCCGCGTGCGCCGACAGATCGGCGGTCAACGGCGTCCAGCCCTCCGTTGCGCCAGTGATGCCGAAGCCGCCGTTCTGGCCGTTCGGGTCGTCCGTCGTCGAGTGGTCGGTGTCGACCGGCGTCCACGTGACGCCGCCGTCGGTCGTGACCTCGACGTACGCGTAGTCCCAATCAACCTCGATGTCGTAGTTCACCTGCGCGGTCAGCGCACCGTCCGCCGGCACCGTGAACTCGGGGCTCGTCGCGGTGTTGTCGAGGTCATCGCCGGATCCGGAGAACAGGTGCTGCGTGCCTTCATAGGGCTCGCCGACCTCGACGAACTCCTCGCCATCGGGCAGGTCGACGATCGCGGCCTGCGCTCCGCGCGTGCTGGCGTGGAACGCCGGTCCCAGGTCCACCGATCCATCGGCTTCCGCCTCGACCACCTCGTAGTCGAGCCACCCGAGGAACAGCTTCTCGTTCGGGCCCATGTGGTTGGGCGTGGTGCCGATCGAGCCGTCGCCGTGGCCGAGCCACGAGCCCGAGCTCATCAACGTCCAGTAGGCGGTGCCGTTGTCGCCGCCGTTCGTGTCGTAGTAGTCGGGCAGGCCGAGGTCGTGCCCGAACTCGTGCGCGAACACGCCGAGGCCGCCGTTCTCCGGCTCGGTCGTGTAGTCGCGGATCCAGATGTCGCTGTCGCCGATCTGCACGCCGCCGAGCTTTTCGTAGCCCGAGGGTCCCTGCGTGCCGAGGCCGGACTGGCCGGCGGCCCAGCGGTGCGACCAGATCGCCCACTCGGGAGCGCCTGCCTCCTCACCGGCGCCGGCGTGCACGGCCTGGAAGTGGTCGATGTAGCCGTCGGGCTCGTTGATGATCCCGTCGCCGTCCATGTCGTAGCGGTCCCACACGTCGTACGACTGCAGCTCCGCGACGATCTCGTCATCGGTCCTGCCGGCGGCGATCTGCGCGTCGTACCAGGCGTTCGCGGTGTCCTGGATGAAACGCGTCATGTCCTGCTGCGATTCGGTCTGGCCGTACGACGCCTCGTTGGTCTCGACCTGCACCCAGTCGGACACGGCGCCCTCGAGGTCGAAGCGGCCCGATGACATCTCGTCGTACACGCCCTCCATCGACTCGCCCTCGCCGAAGAACATCTCCTCGTAGTGCGCCTTCGAGAAGTCGGGCAGCCAGTACGTGGAGTTGTCGGACTCGCCGGGCTCGGGGATCTCGTTGTGGACGGGGCCGGCCGGTGCCGCGGGGAAGCGTGGGTCGACCGTGTCACCGAACTCCACGAGGATGGTGAACAGCTGTGCGGTCTCGGCCGTGCCGTACTCGACGTACTCGCCGGGCTTCAGCTCGACGACTTTGCTCTGGCGACCGGCCTTGCCCTTGGTGGTGACCTTGGCGTCGCCCCTCGCGACGAGCTGCGCCGCCTTCTGCTTCTTGGCCGTGCGCTTCTCGGCGAGGGCGTCGGGCCGGTTGTGGCTGTGCTCCTCGGCGTGCGACTCGGCGTCGGGCGCGGGCGCCGGGGCGGCGGATGCCGCGGTCGGCACGAGGAGCGAGCCGGCCAGCAGGATCGCCGCTGTGCCGAGCGCGCATGTGGTGCTCTTCTTCACTGTTCCTCCGGGGATAGAACGATCGCGCGGTCGGATGGCCGCACGATCGGATCGCGCGTGGATGATGCCCGGGGGGGCATCGGTGGGGACGCGCGACCGATCCGAGCATCTTCACAGGTTTCCTGTTACAGCGGGGTGACGCATCCGGTGAGTGGAAGCGGGATGGGGAGCAGTGCCCATCCCGCTTGCCATATCGCCGACGGCGGGATCACCGTCCCCTCGCGCGGCGAGAGGTCTGATCGGCGGTGCGCGGACGATCGGTCGGATGCCGCGGATGCGCGGTCGGGTGCCGGGCGTCGGCGTCTGTGAGCGTTGAGGCATGACCGACACCGCCTCGCTTTCGACGATCCACGAGGGATCCGCCACGCCGCACCGGATCCGGTACGCCGCGCTGGTGGCGATGATGGTGACGAGCTTCGTGCTCGTGACCGCCGAGTTCCTGCCGAACGGCGTGCTCGTCGAGCTCGCCGACGGGCTGGGGGTGACGCCCGGCCAGGCAGGACAGGCCGTCACCGTGACAGCGCTGGTGGGCTTCCTCGTCGCCCCGACGATCGGGCTCATGGTGCCCCGCCTCGACCGCCGCACGCTGCTGGTCTGGCTCACGGTCGGCGCCGCCGTGTCGAACCTCCTCGTCGCGATCGCGCCGAACCTCGTCACGGTGCTCGCCGCGCGCATCCTGCTGGGCGCCGCGCTGAGCGGGTTCTGGTCGATGTCGCTCACGGTTTCGGCGCGGATCGCCGGGCCCGAGCACCTCGGCCGCGCCGTGATGTTCACGACCGCGGGCGTCTCGCTCGCGACGGTGGCGGGTGTGCCCCTGGGAGTGCTGCTCAGCGCCTTCGCCGACTGGCGCGCCGTGTTCGTCGGCGCGGCCGTCGTGAGCGCGGCCGTCGCGATCGCGCTGCGGCTGCTGCTTCCCCGCGTGCCCGCCGAGGGGGCGGCCGGCCTGCGCGACCTCGGCGCGGCGCTCATTCACCCCGGGGTGGCTCTCGGCCTCGTCGGCCACGTGCTGATCGTGTTCGGGCACATCACCGCCTACACGTACATCCGCCTCGCGCTCGAGCGGATCGAGGTGGGTCCCGCCGCGACGGGCCTCGACGAGGGCGCCATCGTGCTGCTGCTCGCCGTGTTCGGCGCCGGCGGCGTCATCGGCAACGTGGTGACGGCCGCGATCGTCGACCGCCACCTCGCGCTGCTGTCGGGCGTCGTCCCCGTGCTGGTGGGGGTGCCCATCCTGGCCATCGTGCTCTGGCCGCACTCGCTCGCGCTCGTCGCTGCCGCCGTGCTCGTGTGGGGCGCCTCGTTCGCCGCCTGGCTGATCGTGCTGAACGCCTGGATCGGCCGGCGCCTGCCCGACCGGCTGGAGGAGGGCGGCGGCCTCGTCGTCGCCGGATTCCAGGGCGCCATCATGCTCGCCGCGGGAATCGGCGGGCTCATCGTCGACCTCTCGGGTGTCGAGGTCACCTACATCACGGGAGTGATCGCGGTCGCGGTGGGCGCGCTGATCTTCGGAACGGCGGCCCGCCGCGCCGACTGACCGTCAGGCGGTCGTGGCGTGGCCCGCCGAGCGGGCCCGCCACGACGACGGCGTCTCGCCGGTGTGCCGGCGGAACGCCCGGCTGAATCCCTCGTCGGACTCGTAGCCGAGGCGCCGGGCGACGGCCGAGACGCTCGCATCCGGATCGCGGAGCAGCGACTTCGCGAGGTCCATGCGCACCCCGGTGAGGTACTCGGCGGGGGCGCTGCCGAAGGTGGCGCGGAAGCGTGCGGCGAACGCCGAGCGCGACATCGCGGCGCGCGCGGCGAGCCGGTCGACGCTCCAGGCGGCGCCCGGATCGGCGTGGATCGCGTCCACGGCGCGGGCGAGGAACGGATCCTGCGCGCGGGCCGCCCAGTCGGCGGGGGCACATCCGGCGGCGGCCCACGCCCGCAGCGTCGCGATGACGAGAGTGGTCGCCATGAGTCGGCAGACGATGCGGCCGCCGTCGGCCTCGCATTCGCCCGTCGCCTTGGCGCCCAGGTGTGCCGCCATCGCCGCGACACCGGGCTCGAGCGCCGAGAAGTCGTCGACCCACAGCACGTCCGGGACGGCCGACAGCACGCGCTCGGCGTCCTCGGCGGCACGCAGGCGCGCGACCGCGAGCTGCGCGTCGCCCCGTGCGCGCAGGGCGACGGGCCGGCGGCCGACGGCGAACAGCACTGCGCCCTGGGTGAGCGCGGGCCGATTCCGCAACTGCGGGATGGCGTGCGTCGCGTCCTCACCGGTGCGGCGGACCGCGCCCTCGATCACGTACACGAGGGTGGCGGTGCCCGCCTCGAGCGTCAGGCTCTCCGCATCCCCGAGCGCGACCCGCTCGATCGCGCCCACGCTCCAGCGAAGCGTCTCGAGCAGCCGCTCGACCGCGCCCTCATCCCGGGGCGGGCGCGCGTCGCGGGCGCCGTCGCGATCCGCCGGAGGGATCGGCGGTGCCTGGGGGAGGAGGATCACCACGCCAGGCGCAACCTGCCCCGTCCGGCGCGTATTCCGGATCCGACCGCCCCGCGGCGCGTCGATCAGGCCCGGACGTGCGGCGGCAGTTTGACGAACAGCAGCAGGATCAGGCCGATCAGCAAGATGGCCGCGATGCCGAGCACGCCGTAGACGATGCCGCCGAACCAGGCGAGGAACAGCGACCACGCCAGCGGCGCGAGGAACGAGGCGACGCGTCCCGTCGTCGCGTACAGGCCGAAGATCTCGCCCTGCATGCTCGGCGGCGTGAGGCGCGTGAGCAGCCCGCGGCTCGCGGCCTGGGCCGGACCGACGAAGGCGCACAGCAGCAGTCCGCAGATCCAGAACACGATCGTGCCGAGATCCCGCAGCAGGAAGACGACGAACGCCATCGCGACGAGACCGCACAGCGCGATGATGATGAGGTTCCGCGGGCCGATCACATCGTCGATCCGGCCGGCGATGATCGTCGAGATGCCGGCGACGAGGTTCGCGGCGAGGCCGAAGATGATGACCTCGAGGAACGAGAAGCCGAAGCCCTGCGCCGCGAGCACCGCGCCGAAGGCGAACACGCCGGCGAGGCCGTCGCGGTAGACGGCCGCGGCGAGGAGGAACCAGAACGTCGAGCGGTTCGTCCGGAACAGCTTCGCGAGGTTCCTCGCGAGCACGACGTACGACCGGAGGAAGTTCACCTTCTCGGCCTCGGCGTAGGCCGGCGACTCGGGCACGTTGCGGAACATCGGGATGGAGAACGCGAGCGTCCAGATCGCGCACACGACCGCGACGAGCTTGTACGAGAGCGGGTTGTCCTGCCCGAGCCCGAAGAGCACCGGGATGCAGACGACGAGCGCGACGACGCCGCCGATGTAGCCGAGACCCCAGCCGAGCCCCGAGATGCGGCCGACCGTCTGCGGGGTCGATACCTCGGAGAGCATCGCGTAGTAGCTGACGTTGCCGATCTCGGAGACGACCGCGCCGATCGCGACGGCGAGCGCGCCGAACCAGAAGTACTTCGGGTCGGCCTCGACGAAGAAGAGGGCGAACTGGATGAGCGCGATCGCGATCGTCGCGCCGATGAGCCACTTCTTCTTCGTGCCGCGGGCGTCGACCTGCTGTCCGAGCGCGGGCGCGAGGATCAGGATGAGGATGCCCGCGGCGAAGTTCGCCCAGCCCCACCACTCGGACAGGTCGGTGAGTCCCTGGCAGTACGCGCTGCCCATGTACTCCGACTGGTTGCAGTTCATGTAGCTGCCGTCGGCGAGAAGCCCCGACTCCCGCACCGCCGGATCGAGGAACTGGCGCGAGGTCAGGTACAGCGCGATCCAGACGAAGGTCAGGATCACCGTGTTGAACGGCTGCATCGCCCAGTCCCACATCGCCCACGAGACGACGACCTTGCGCGGGGCGGGCTCCGGGTCGACACCGCGTCCGATCTGGCCGAGGGCGCCGGTGCGGGCGACCGTCGGCGGGGTGAGGGGGGCGGAGTCGTGCTCGGACGTCATGCCCACACGCTAGGGGTGCCGGGTGAACATCCGGTACTCCGACACAGCGCGTGATCCGTGCGATCCGGAAGCAAAGTTGAGTCTGGTCGTATCAAGTTCGATTGACAGCGGAACGGCCCCGGTCTATCCTTGAGTCATCGCGGCTCAACTCGCGAGACGGCTTGTCGGAACAGTCAGTTCCTGAACGTCCAGAAGAAGGAGCATCACATGGCACGTGCTGTGGGTATCGACCTCGGAACGACCAACTCGGTCGTCAGCGTCCTCGAGGGCGGTGAGCCGAAGGTCATCGCCAACGCCGAGGGCTTCCGCACCACGCCTTCGGTCGTCGCGTTCACCAAGGACGGCGAGGTGCTCGTCGGCGAGACCGCCAAGCGCCAGGCCGTCACCAACGTCGACCGCACGATCGCGTCGGTCAAGCGCCACATCGGCACCGACTGGTCCTTCGACGTCGACGGCAAGAAGTACACGCCGCAGGAGATCTCGGCGCGCATCCTGATGAAGCTCAAGCGCGACGCCGAGCAGTACCTCGGCGACACGGTGACCGACGCGGTCATCACCGTGCCCGCGTACTTCAACGACGCCGAGCGCCAGGCGACGAAGGACGCCGGTGAGATCGCCGGCCTCAACGTGCTGCGCATCATCAACGAGCCCACCGCCGCGGCGCTCGCCTACGGCCTCGACAAGGGCAAGGAGGACGAGCTCATCCTCGTCTTCGACCTCGGTGGCGGAACGTTCGACGTGTCCCTCCTCGAGGTGGGCAAGGACGACGACTTCTCGACCATCCAGGTGCGCGCCACCGCCGGTGACAACCGCCTCGGCGGCGACGACTGGGACCAGCGGGTCGTCGACCACCTGATCAAGCAGTTCAAGGACACCACCGGCGTCGACGTCTCGGGCGACAAGATCGCCCTGCAGCGCCTCAAGGAGGCCGCGGAGCAGGCGAAGAAGGAGCTGTCGAGCTCGACCTCGACGTCCATCAACCTGCCGTACCTCTCGCTGACCGAGTCGGGCCCGGTGTCGCTGTCCGAGACGCTCACGCGCGCCAAGTTCGAGGAGCTCACCAAGGACCTGCTCGAGCGCACCGTCAAGCCGTTCGAGGACGTCGTCCGCGAGGCCGGCATCAAGGTGTCCGACATCGCCCACGTCGTGCTCGTCGGCGGTTCGACCCGCATGCCCGCCGTGTCGGAGCTCGTCAAGCGCGAGACCGGCAAGGAGCCCAACAAGGGCGTGAACCCGGATGAGGTCGTCGCCGTGGGCGCCGCCCTCCAGGCCGGCGTCCTCAAGGGCGAGCGCAAGGACGTCCTGCTCATCGACGTCACCCCCCTGAGCCTCGGCATCGAGACCAAGGGCGGCATCATGACCAAGCTCATCGAGCGCAACACGGCCATCCCGACCAAGCGCAGCGAGACGTTCACGACGGCCGACGACAACCAGCCGTCGGTGTCGATCCAGGTCTTCCAGGGTGAGCGCGAGTTCACGCGCGACAACAAGCCGCTGGGCACGTTCGACCTGACCGACATCGCCCCCGCGCCGCGCGGCGTGCCGCAGATCGAGGTCACCTTCGACATCGACGCGAACGGCATCGTCCACGTCTCGGCGAAGGACAAGGGCACCGGCAAGGAGCAGTCGATGACGATCACCGGCGGCTCGTCGCTGCCGAAGGACGACATCGAGCGCATGGTGCGCGAGGCCGAGGAGCACGCGGCCGAGGACAAGAAGCGCCGCGAGGCGGCCGAGGTCCGCAACCAGGCCGAGACGCTCTCGTACTCGATCGAGAAGCTCATCAAGGAGAACGACGAGAAGCTGCCCGCCGACGTCAAGGAGTCGGTGCAGGCGGATGTCGACGAGCTCAAGAAGGCCCTCGCCGGCGATGACGACGAGGCCGTGAAGACCGCGTTCGACAAGCTGAACCAGAGCCAGACCAAGCTCGGCGAGGCGATCTACGCCCAGGCGCAGGCCGAGCAGGCCGAGCAGGCCGCGCCCGCCGACGGCGCCCCGGCCGGTGAGCAGCCCGCCGCGGACGACGACGTGATCGACGCCGAGGTGGTCGAGGACGACGAGGACAAGAAGAGCTGATGACCCGCAAGGACTTCGAGCAGCCCGACGAGCAGAACAACGGCGACGAGGTCCAGCCTGAGGCCGAGGGGGCGGGTGCGCACGACGCGACCGCCCCTGAGGCGCCTCAGGAGGGCACCTCCGAGCAGCAGGCGCAGGAAGCTGCTCCCGCGGACGAGGACGCGGCGAACACGGCCGACGGCCCCGGCGGATCCGAGCAGGGTGAGCCCGAGCTGACGGTCGAGGACATCCTGAACATCGGCCAGAGCGATGACGCCGAGGAGCAGGACAAGCTCGTGAGCGAGGACGAGACGCAGCTGCTGCACGACCTCAAGCGCCTCCAGGCCGAGTACGCCAACTACCGCCGGCGCACCGAGGAGCAGCGCCACATCGAGATCGCGCGCGCGAAGGGCGAGGCAGTGAAGGGCCTCATCCCCGTGCTCGACGACCTCGACCGCGCCGAGAAGCACGGCGACCTCGGCGAGGGCACGCCCTTCACCGCGATCGCCGAGAAGGTGCGCGGCGTGGCCGAGCGCATGGGCCTCGTCGCCTACGGCGCCGCGGGCGAGGCGTTCGACCCGCAGCAGCACGAGGCGATCTTCCAGCAGCCGGTCCCCGGTACGACCGAGGCGACGATCCTCGAGGTCGTCGAGCTCGGCTACCGGCTCGGCGACATCGAGCTGCGGGCCGCGAAGGTCGTCGTCGCCGTCCCGGCGGAGTAGTTCGACATCCGGGTCGGCTCGGCCCGTTTCGACTCGCTCCGCTCGCTCAACGAACAGTGTTGGTTGAGCGAGCGAGCGAAGCGACCGAGTCGAAACCGCCAAGCCTTACGAAGAGGTGGAAATGGCCAGTCAGGACTGGTTCGAGAAGGACTTCTACAAGGTCCTGGGTGTGTCGAAGGACGTCAGCGCGGCCGACCTGAAGAAGACGTACCGCAAGCTCGCGCGGCAGTATCACCCCGACTCCAAGCCGGGGGACACGGCGGCCGAGGCGAAGTTCAAGGAGATCAGCGAGGCGTACTCGGTGCTCTCCGACCCGACCCAGCGCGAGGAGTACGACCAGCTCCGCGCGATGGGATCGGGCGCGCGCTTCACGGCGGGCGGCTCGAACGGCGGCTTCGACGACGTGTTCAGCGCGTTCACGCAGAACCGCGGATCCGCTCAGGACTTCGACGACATCTTCGCCATGTTCAACCAGGGCGGTCGCGGCGGACGCTTCGGCCAGAGCGGATTCGGCAACGGCGGCTTCGGCCAGCCGAGCGGCGGCTTCCGCGGCTTCGGCGGACCGCAGAAGGGCGGCGACGTCCGAGCCCGCACGACGATCGACTTCGTCACGGCGGCCAAGGGCGAGACGATCTCGCTGCAGAGCGAGGACGGCAAGCCGTTCAAGATCAAGATCCCGGCCGGCGTGGCCGACGGGCAGAAGATCCGCCTGCGCGGCAAGGGCCGTCCCTCGCCCGACGGCGGCGAGCCCGGCGACATCGTCGTCGAGATCGCGGTGCGGCCGCATCCGGTGTTCACGCGCGAGGGGCTCAACCTGCGCGTCGTCGTGCCGGTGACGTTCGCCGAGGCCGCGCTCGGCGCGACGATCGAGGTGCCGACGCTCGGCGGCGATCCGGTGAAGCTGCGCGTCGCGCCCGGCACGCCGTCCGGCCGCGTGCTGCGCGTCAAAGGCCGCGGCATCGTCTCCCAGAAGGGCACCGGCGACCTGCTCGCCGAGGTGCAGGTGGTCGTGCCGAGCCACCTGAGTGACGAGGCTCGCGAGGCGCTCGCCCGCTTCGTCGAGGTCGGCCCGCAGGGCAACCCGCGCGCCGACCTGATGGGCAAGGCGTCGGGCTGATCGGTCGTTGAGTGAGGGAGCGCAGCGACCGAGTCGAAACGGTGCAGCCGAGCCGACGGCGATGATCACCGCGTTTCGACTCGCTTCGCTCGCTCAGCGAACGGATAGTTGGACACACGGCACGAGCGAGAGGAGGACGGGATGAGCGACACGTACGAGATCGACGAGGACGCGCCCGTCTTCGCGATCGCCGTGGCCGCCGAGCTCGCGGGGATGCATCCGCAGACCCTGCGTCAGTACGACCGGATCGGCCTGGTCGTGCCGGGCCGCACGCGCGGCGGTTCGCGGCGCTACTCGGCCCGCAACATCGCGCAGCTGCGCGAGGTCGCGAAGCTGTCGGGTGAGGGGATGAGCCTCGCCGCCATCGCGCGCGTGCTCGATCTCGAGGACGAGGTGCGCGACCTGCGCCGCCGCGTGCGCGACCTCGGGCACGCGCTGCAGGCCGAACGCGCCGCCCGCCCGGGCGCGCGCGTCTTCGCGGCCGGGGCGACGGGATCCGTCGTCACGCTGCGCGCCGGCACGCGCGTGCGCCGCAGCGCCGAGCTCGTGCTGTGGACGCCTCCGCAGCAGCGCTCGCACGAGGATGGAGACCGATGAGCCCTGTCACCTGGCGGACGCTCGGCGAGACCGCGCCGATCTGGCCGGGCTGGGAATGGCCCCTCGGCGCCACCTGGACGCCGGCGCGGACGAACTTCGCCGTCTACGCGCCGAACGCGACGAGCGCGCAGCTCTGCCTGTTCGACGAGGACGACCGCGAGACGCGCTACGAGCTCACCGAGCAGACGCTCGGGATCTGGCACGGCGCCCTGCCCGAAATCCGCCCCGGGCAGCGCTACGGCTACCGCGTCGACGGACCGTGGGACCCGAAGAACGGCTACCGGTTCAACCCGCACAAGCTGCTGCTCGACCCGTACGGTCTCGCGACCAGCGGCACGATCATCGCCGAGCAGCCGATCTACGGCGCGCGGGAGGGCGAGCCGGCCGTCCGCGACCTCACCGACTCGTCCGGATACACCGCCCGCAGCGTCGTGGTCGATCCGTCCTTCGACTGGGAGGGCGACGAGCTGCTCGGCACACGCTGGCGCGAGACGGTGATCTACGAGCTGCACGTGAAGGGCTTCACGAAGCTCCACGACCGCATCCCCGAGCAGCTGCGCGGCACGTACGCCGGGCTCGCCCACCCCGCCGCGACCTCCTACCTTCGCGACCTCGGCGTCACCGCGGTCGAGCTGCTGCCCGTGCAGCAGTTCTTCTCCGAACCGGCGCTGCTCGACCGCGGGCTGACGAACTACTGGGGCTACAACACGATCTCGTACTTCGCCCCCGATGCGTCGTACAGCTCGTCGGGCGACCGCGGCGGCCAGGTCGCCGAGTTCAAGAACATGGTGAAGGCGCTTCACCGCGAGGGCATCGAGGTCATCCTCGACGTCGTCTACAACCACACCGCCGAGGCCGGCCCCGACGGTCCGACGCTGTCGTTCCGCGGTCTCGACGACCGTGGCTTCTACAAGCGGGTGCTGCCGGATCCCGCCCACGGCGGCTTCGACGACCGCTACTGGGACGTCACCGGCTGCGGCAACACGGTCGACGCGTGGAACCCGCTCGCCCTGCGGCTCATCCTCGACTCGCTGCGGTACTGGGTGACCGAGATGCACGTCGACGGGTTCCGGTTCGACCTCATGTCGGCCCTCACCCGCACCGGCTACGACGTCGACTTCAACTGCGCCCTGCTGATCGCGATCGGCCAGGATCCGATCCTGCGTCACGTCAAGCTGATCGCCGAGCCGTGGGACGTGTCGATGGACGGGTACCTCGTCGGCCGGATGCCGCCGCAGTGGGCGGAGTGGAACGACCAGTACCGCGACACGATCCGCGACTTCTGGCGGGGGGGCGCCCCCATCCACGCCGTGGCGACGCGCCTCGCCGGATCGAGCGACCTCTACGCCGACGACGGCCGCACGGCCTCGAACAGCATCAACTTCATCACCGCGCACGACGGGTTCACGGTGCGCGACCTGGTGTCCTACGACCACAAGCACAACGAGGCGAACGGCGAGGACAACCGCGACGGCACGGACAACAACCGCTCGTGGAATCACGGCGTGGAGGGCGAGACCGACGACCCCGCCATCCTCGCCCTGCGGCGCCGGCAGGCGGCGAACCTCATGGCGACCCTGTGCCTGTCGAACGGCGTGCCGATGCTCACGGCGGGCGACGAGCGCGGCCGCACGCAGGGCGGCAACAACAACGCCTACTGCCAGGACAACGAGATCTCGTGGATCGACTGGGGCGCCGACAACGCCTGGCTCGACGTCTACGAGGTGACGAAGGCCGCGCTGCGCCTGCGCCGCGAGCACCCCGCGCTGCGCCAGCGACACTGGTTCGAAGGGCGCCCCACGATCGCCGCGGGGCCGAGGGACCTCGTCTGGCTTCACCCCGCCGGACGCCCGATGACCGACGGCGACTGGGGCGACGCCGGGCTGAAGGCCGTCGGCATGTTCGTCTCGGGCCGCCCGCTGCGCGAGCCGGGGCCTCAGGGCCAGCAGATGCTCGACGCGTCGTTCCTGCTCTGGTTCAACGCGCACGACCACGCGATCGAGGTCGCGCTCCCCGAGAACGAGTGGGTGCGCGTCGGCGAGGTGGTGCTGTCCACCGATCCGGACGTCCCCGAAGGATCCCGCATCGAGGCCGGCACCTCGATGAGGCTCGACGCCCATACCGTCGTGGTGGTGCGTTCCCTCTAGGCGTTCTTTTCAGAAGCGGCTCGCACGGGTGGGTGGTTTGGGCTCGGTCGCTTCGGCTCGCAAGCTCGCTCAGCAACCGGTGGGGTAAACGTGCGGCGTGTGCACCTTTGCGCACCTCGTTCCGTGCGTTTGCCGCACCTTTGCGCGGGCCCACCCCGGTTATCGAGCGAGCGGAGCGAGTCGAGATGACGGCTCGCACGGGCGGGCGGCTTGGGGTCGGTCGCTTCGGCTCGCTGGCGCTCGCTCAGCAACCGCGCTGGGGGTACCGGCCCTTGGCCTCACCCCGGTTATCGAGCGAGCGGAGCGAGTCGAGATGACGACTTGCACGGGCGGGTGGCTTGGGGTCGGTCGCTTCGGCTCGCTGGCGCTCGCTCAGCAACCGCGCTGGGGTACCGGCCCTTGGCCTCACCCCGGTTATCGAGCGAGCGGAGCGAGTCGAGATGACGGCTCGCACGGGCGGGCGGCTTGGGGTCGGTCGCTTCGGCTCGCTGGCGCTCGCTCAGCAACCGGTGGGGTAAAGGTGCGGCGTATGCATCTGTGCGGGCCTCGATCGCTGCGTTTGCCGCACCTCTGTGGGTACTCCACCCCGGTTATCGAGCGAGCGGAGCGAGTCGAGATGACGGCTCGCACGGGCGGGCGGCTTGGGGTCGGTCGCTTCGGCTCGCTGGCGCTCGCTCAGCAACCGCGCTGGGGGTACCGGCCCTTGGCTTAACCCCGGTTATCGAGCAAGCGTGCGAGTCGAGATGACCCGCTTGCACGCGTGGGCGGCTTGGGGCGGGTCGCTTCGGCTCGCTGGCGCTCGCTCAGCAACCGGTGGGGCGAACCCCAGCCCGGTTATCGAGCGAGCTTGCGAGTCGAGATGACGGCTCGCGCGGGTGGGCGGCTTGGGGTCGGTCGCTTCGGCTCGCTGGCGCTCGCTCAGCAACCGGTGGGGTACAGGCGCGGCCCGCGCTGGCGCTACGCCAGGGCGGCGAGGCCCAGCTCGGCCGTCGAGGCGAGGTGCGGGTTCCTCGGCACAACGCGCACCGTGTAGCCGAAGGGGCCGGCACGGTCGAGGCGCACCGTGCCCGTGAACGCGCAGCGCCCGCCCGAGAACGCCTCGCGCGGGGCGAGGGCCGCGGAGTGCACCGCGCGCAGCTGGTCGTCGGCATCGGCGCGGCCGTAGACGAGCTGCACCTCGACGTCGTCGGGCGTGAGTCCGCCGAGCGCGACGTGGGCCTGCACGTTCAGCTCGGCGCCGACCTCGGCCGCCTCGTCGACGCCGTGCGACTCGACGTGCTCCACGCGCACTCCCTGCCAGGCGTCGCGCACCCGCCGCTTCCACGCGGCGAGCTCGATCGCCCCCGAGAAGTCGCCGTCGAGAGCGCGGGCCGACGCGGCCGCCGGTGCGTACAGCTGCCCGACGTAGTCGCGCACCATGCGGGTCGCGAGCACCTTCGGGCCGAGCGACTCGAGCGTGTGCCGCATCATCTCCATCCAGCGCACGGGGACGCCCTCGCTGTTGCGGGCGTAGAACCGGGGTGCGATCTCGCGCTCGAGCAGGTCGTAGAGTGCCGCGGCCTCGAGCTCGTCGCGCTTGTCGGGGTCGGCGACGCCGTCGGCCGAGGGGATCGCCCAGCCGTTCTCGCCGTCGTACCACTCGTCCCACCAGCCGTCGAGGATCGACAGGTTCAGGCCGCCGTTCAGGGCCGCCTTCATGCCGCTCGTCCCGCACGCCTCGTACGGGCGCAGCGGGTTGTTCAGCCACACGTCGCAGCCGGGGTACAGCTGCTGCGCCATGCCGATGTCGTAGTTCGGCAGGAACACGATGCGGTGGCGCACGTCGGCTGCGTCCGCGAAGCGGACGAGATCCTGGATCAGTCGCTTGCCGCCCTCATCCGCGGGATGCGCCTTGCCGGCGATCACAAGCTGGATCGGGCGCTCCGGATCCAGCAGCAGGCGCTTCAGGCGGTCCTTGTCGCGCAGCATCAGCGTCAGGCGCTTGTACGAGGGGACCCGCCGCGCGAAGCCGATCGTGAGTACGTCGGGCGAGAGGGCCTCGTCGATCCATCCGAGCTCGGCGTCGACGGCTCCCCGCTTGCTCCAGGATGCGCGAAGGCGCGCGCGGGCATCCGTCACGAGACGTTCGCGGAGGTCGCGCTTGATGTTCCACACGCGCGAGAACGGCACGGTGTCGAGGGCCCGCGCGAACGCGCCGAGGTCGCCGTCGATGTCGGCGCCGATCTCGTCGAGCAGCTCGCGGAACTCCCGCGCGAGCCACGTGGGAAGGTGCACGCCGTTGGTGATCGACCCGATCGGCACCTCCGACTCGTCGAACGCCGGCCACAGGCCGTTGAACATGTCGCGGCTGACGTGGCCGTGAAGCTGCGAGACGCCGTTCGCGCGCTGCCCGAGCCGGAAGCCCATCACGGCCATGTTGAACACCGCGGGGTCGCCGCCCTCGTAGTCCTCGGCCCCGAGCGCCAGGACGCGGTCGGTCGGCACGCCGGGGAGCACGCCGCCCTCCGTCGCGAAGTACTGCGCGATGAGCGTGCGGTCGAAGCGGTCGATGCCGGCGGGAACCGGGGTGTGCGTCGTGAACACGGTCGACGCGCGCGCCATCTCGAGGGCGTCGTCGAAGCCGAGTCCGGCGTCCTCTCCGACGGTGAGCTCGCGGATCCGCTCGAGGCCCTGGAACCCGGCGTGGCCCTCGTTCGTGTGGTAGACCTCGGGCACCGGGGCGCTCGTGAGGCGGCTGTACTCCCGCAGCGCGCGCACGCCGCCGACGCCCAGCAGCAGCTCCTGGCGGAGCCGGTGTTCGCTCCCTCCGCCGTACAGCCGGTCGGTGACGTCCGTGTAGTGATCCGGGTTCTGATCCACGTCGGTGTCGAGCAGCAGCAGCGGCACGCGCCCCACGCGCGCGACCCAGATGCGGGCGCGAAGGTCGGGGCCGCCCGGCATCGCGATCGCGATCTCGGCCGGCGTGCCGTCACCGTCGCGCAGCGCCGTGATCGGCAGCTCGTCGGGGTCGAGCACGGGATACGACTCCTGCTGCCAGCCCTCGCGCGACAGTGACTGCGCGAAGTAGCCGTGGCGGTAGAGCAGGCCCACGCCGATGATCGGGACGCCGAGGTCGCTCGCCGCCTTGAGGTGGTCGCCCGCGAGGATGCCGAGGCCGCCCGAATACTGCGGCAGCGCGGCCGCGATGCCGAACTCGGGCGAGAAGTATGCGATCGCGCGCGGCGCATCCGGCACCTCACGCTGGTACCAGAGGTCGTCGGCGAGGTAGCCGCGCAGGTCGTCGCGCACCCGGCCGAGCCGCTCGAGGAACTCCTGGTCGGCGGCGAGCTCGTCGAAGCGCGACGGGCTGACGGACCCCAGCAGGCGCACCGGATCCTGCAGCTGCCGCCAGAGCTCGGGGTCGACGTGGGCGAACACGTCCTGCGTCTCGAGGTGCCAGGACCAGCGCAGGTTCCCGGCAAGCTCACCGAGCGCGGCGAGCGGCTCGGGCAGCACGGGACGGACGGTGAATCGGCGGATCGCACGCATAGGCCAACGGTAGTGGCGACGACCGGGGGCGGCAGGTCGCGACCGGTTACACCCTCGTGAAGTCTCTGGCAAGACCCCGCCCGCAGGTGGCCCCCGTGACCAGTCTGTGACAAGTTGGGCACATGGTCGGACGCATTCCCGTCATCGATGTCCACCCCGTCGTGCACGGCGGTGCGCGCCCAGCGAAGGCCACAGTGGGCGAGCCGTTGCCGGTGCGGGCGACCGTGTTCCGCGAGGGGCATGATCAGCTCGGGGCCGAGCTCGTGCTGATCGGCCCGGACGGCGAACGCCGGCCCCCGGTGCGCATGAGGGAGCTCGTCCGCGGCACCGACCGCTACGAGGCGTGGGACGCGCCCGATGCCGAGGGTGACTGGGCGTTCGAGGTGCACGGGTTCTCCGATCCGCTGGCGACCTGGACGCACGACGCGGGCCTGAAGATCCGGGCGGGCGTCGACGTCGAGCTGATGTTCCTCGAAGCCCGTCTGCTGCTCGAGCGCATCCGCGCCGAGGCGACGGACCTGAGCGCCGACGACGAGGCGGCGCTCACCGCCGCCGAGGACGCGGCGACCGACGAGATCCGGCCCGTCGAGGCGCGGCTGGCGGTGCTCGAGAGCCCCGAGACGCAGGAGCTGTTCGCGCGTCATCCGCTGCGCGACCTGCTCACGGTCGCCGGCCCGTTCCCGCTGTACGCCGATCGGCGGCGGGCGCTGACGGGCAGCTGGTACGAGTTCTTCCCGCGCTCGGAGGGTGCGACGCTCGACGCGAAGACCGGCAAGGTCACGAGCGGCAGCTTCAGGACCGCGGCGAAGAGCCTCGACCGCGTCGCCGCGATGGGCTTCGACGTGCTGTACCTGCCGCCCATCCACCCGATCGGCGAGATCAACCGGAAGGGGCGCAACAACACGCTGACCCCCGGCCCGGACGACACCGGATCGCCGTGGGCCATCGGGTCGAAGCACGGCGGGCACGACGCGATCCATCCGGATCTCGGCACCTTCGCCGACTTCGACGCCTTCGTGAAGAAGGCGAACGGCCTGGGAATCGAGGTCGCGATCGACCTGGCGCTGCAGGCGGCGCCCGACCATCCGTGGGTGAAGACGCATCCGCAGTTCTTCCGCACGCGCGCCGACGGCACGATCGCGTACGCCGAGAACCCGCCGAAGAAGTACCAGGACATCTACCCGATGCACTTCGACGACGACTTCGAGGGCGTCGTCGCCGAGGTCACGCGCGTGGTGCGGCTGTGGATGTCGCACGGCGTGCGCATCTTCCGGGTCGACAATCCCCACACGAAGCCCGTCGCGTTCTGGGAGCGGCTGCTCGGCGACATCCGCGAGACGGATCCGGATGTCCTGTTCCTCTCGGAGGCGTTCACCCGTCCGGCGATGATGCACACGCTCGGATCGGTGGGCTTCCACCAGTCGTACACGTACTTCACGTGGCGCACGGCGAAGGGCGAGATCGAGGACTACCTGCGCGAGGTGTCGCGCGAGAGCGACCACCTGATGCGCCCGAACTTCTGGGTGAACACCCCCGACATCCTCCATGCCTCCCTGCAGTACGGCGGGCCGGCGATGTTCGCGATCCGGGCGACGCTCGCCGCCATGGCGACGCCCGCGTGGGGCATGTACGCCGGGTACGAGCTGTTCGAGCACGTGGCCGTCAAGCCCGGCAGCGAGGAGTACCTCGACAGCGAGAAGTACCAGATCCGGATCCGCGACTGGGAGGCAGCGGAGCGGTCGGGCAAGACGCTCATGCCGTACATCCGCACCCTCAACGAGCTGCGCCGCAGCCACCCCGCGCTGGGGCTGCTGCGGAACCTCGTCGTCCACTCGACGGATGACGAGCACATCCTGTGCTTCTCCAAGACCCACGGTGACGACACCGTCATCGTGGTGATCAACCTCGACCCGCACGGAGCGCACGAGACGACGGTGCACCTCGACCTCGCGGCCGCGGGCCTTCCCGAGAGCTACGTCGTCCGCGACGAGCTCACCGGGGCGGAGTGGGTGTGGGGCGCCGACAACTACGTGCGACTGGATCCCGCGGGCGACGTCGCGCACATCCTGAGCGTGAGGAGCGCCGGATGACCCCCGAGCCGGCACCGTTCACCTCGTCCATCCCTGTGCTCTCGCAGGAGCCCTTCCCCGACAGCCCGGACGCCACCGAGCCGGAGTGGTTCAAGACCGCCGTGTTCTACGAGGTGCTCGTGCGCTCGTTCAAGGACGGCGACGGCGACGGCATCGGCGACTTCCGCGGCCTCATCGAGAAGCTCGACTACCTCGAGTGGCTCGGGGTCGACTGCCTGTGGCTGCCGCCGTTCTTCCCGTCGCCCCTGCGCGACGGGGGGTACGACGTCTCCGACTACACGGGCGTGCTGCCCGAGCTCGGCACGGTCGAGGACTTCCAGGTGTTCCTCAACGCCGCCCACGCGCGCGGCATCAAGGTGATCATCGACTTCGTCATGAACCACACGAGCGACGAGCACCCGTGGTTCAAGGCCAGCCGGTCGGATCCGGATGGCCCCTACGGCGACTTCTACGTGTGGAGCGACACCGACGAGCTGTACGAGGAAGCCCGCATCATCTTCGTCGACACCGAGCCGAGCAACTGGACGTGGGATCCGGTGCGCCAGCAGTACTACTGGCACCGGTTCTTCTCGCACCAGCCGGACCTCAACTTCGACAACCCCCGGGTGCACGAGGCCATGCTCGACGCCATGCGGTTCTGGCTCGACATGGGCCTCGACGGCTTCCGCCTCGACGCGGTGCCGTATCTCTACGAGCGCCCGGGCACGAACGGCGAGAACCTGCCCGAGACGCACGAGTTCCTGCGCAAGGTGCGCCGCATCGTCGACGAGGAGTACCCCGGGCGGGTGCTGCTGGCGGAGGCGAACCAGTGGCCGGCCGACGTCGTCGACTACTTCGGCAATCCGGACGTCGGCGGCGACGAGTGCCACATGTGCTTCCACTTCCCGGTGATGCCGCGCATCTTCATGGCGGTGCGCCGAGAGTCGCGCTACCCGATCAGCGAGATCCTGGCGCAGACGCCGCCCATCCCGTCCGGCACCCAGTGGGGGATCTTCCTGCGCAACCACGACGAGCTCACGCTCGAGATGGTCACCGACGAGGACCGCGACTACATGTGGAACGAGTACGCGCAGGATCCGCGGATGAAGGCGAACATCGGCATCCGCCGCCGTCTCGCCCCGCTGCTCGAGAACGACATCGATCAGATCGAGCTGTTCACCGCGCTGCTGCTGTCGTTGCCGGGATCGCCGGTGCTGTACTACGGCGACGAGATCGGCATGGGCGACAACATCTGGCTCGGCGACCGAGACGGCGTCCGCACTCCGATGCAGTGGACGAGCGACCGCAACGCCGGCTTCTCGACCGCGAACCCCGGCAAGCTGTCGCTGCCGGTGGTGCAGGATCCGGTCTACGGCTACCTGTCGGTGAACGTCGAGGCGCAGCAGGAGAACCGCTCGTCGCTGCTTCACTGGACGCGGCAGATCATCCAGGCGCGCAAGCGCCACCCGGCGTTCGGGCTCGGCAGCTTCAACGACCTCGGCGGGTCGAACCCGGCGGTGCTGTCGTACTCGCGTGAGCACACGAACCCCGACGGATCCGTCGACGTGATCGTGTGCGTCAACAACCTGTCGCAGTTCCCGCAGCCGGTCGAACTCGACCTGCGGCGGTTCCAGGGGATGGTGCCGGTCGAGCTGATCGGCGGGGTTCCCTTCCCGCGGATCGGGGAGCTGCCGTACCTGTTGACACTCGGCGGGCACGCGTTCTACTGGTTCCAGCTGCACGCGCCGGTCGACGAGGAGGAGGTGGGCCTGCTGTGAGCGAGTCCCTGGAGAACGAAGACGCCCTCTGGGAGGGCTATCTGTCGCGCACCCGGTGGTTCGGCGGCAAGGGCCGGCCCTTCCACGTCAGCGGCGTGCGCCGGTTCGCCGAGCTCCCGGTCGACCCCGCACCGGAGGGCGCGGGGCGCGTCACCGTCTACCTCGTCACGGTCGAGTACGCCGACGACGAGGGCGGCGCCGAGCAGTACCACGTGCCGCTGTCGCGCTACGACGAGGTGCAGGAGCGCATCGCGTACGCCTTCGTCGGATCCGTCGAGGGCGAGGACGGCCACCCCGTCCACCTGTACGACGCCGCCCACGACCGCGCGGCCATGACGCTGTGGCTCGAGGGCTTCGTCGAGGCCGAGGCGACCGGCACCGCCCAGCTCGGCGGGATGCGGTTCCGCCGCGTGCCCGGCGTCGCGCTGAACCCAGAGCTGCAGTCGGCGCCGCTGACGGGCGAGCAGTCGAACTCGTCGGTGAAGTTCGACGACACCGCGATCATGAAGCTGTTCCGCAGGGTCAGCCCCGGGGTGAACCCCGACATCGAGATCCACGAGGTGCTCACGCGCGGCGGGTCCGAGTACGTCGCCGACCTCTACGGCTGGATCGAGATCGACCTGCCGGAGGACGCAGGAGTGCTGCAGCTGGCGATGCTGCAGGAGTTCCTCCGCACTGCGAGCGACGGCTTCGAGCTCGCCACGGGCAGCGTCCGCACGCTGCTCGCGCACCTCGACCTCAGCGTCGAGGAGTCGGGCGGCGACTTCGCCGGCGAGGCGACCCGGCTCGGCGAGGCGCTCGCCGAGGTGCACAGGATGCTGCGCGACAGCTTCCCGAAACAGGGTCGCGGCGAGGATTCGACGGGCGAGCTCGCCGACGCGATGATCGCGCGCCTCGAGCAGGCCCGCCGGGTCGTGCCGGAGGTCGAGCCCTACGCCGCGCGGCTGCGTGCGGCGTACGACGCGGTCGCCGCACTCGGTCAGCTCGACGTGCAGCGCGTGCACGGCGACCTGCATCTCGGTCAGACCCTGCGCACCTCGCACGGCTGGAAGATCGTCGACTTCGAGGGCGAGCCCGGGCGTCCGTTCGCCGAGCGCGCGCTGCCGGATTCGCCCTGGCGCGACGTCGCGGGGATGCTGCGGTCGTTCGACTACGCGGCGCGCGTTGTCGAGATGTCGACTGGCGGCGGGGAGGATCCGGATGCGCCGCTGCGCGCCCAGCGGGCGCGCGAGTGGTCGGCCCGCGCACGGCGCCACTTCCTCGAGGGGTACGTCGCCGCGCTCGGCAACGGCCCCGAGCTCTCCCCGCAGCAGAGCGTGCTGCTCGATGCGTACGTGGCGGATAAGGCCGTGTACGAGGCCGTCTACGAGAAGCGCAACAGGCCGTCGTGGATCGCGATCCCGCTGGCCGCGCTGGAACGGATCGGTGGATGATGACCGACGCGACAATCCTGCCCGTCGACAAGCCGACCCTCACCGCGGTCGCCGCGGGCCTTCATCACGACGCGCACTCCGTGCTCGGCCCGCACCCGCACGAGGGCGGCGTGACGGTGCGCGTGCTGAAGCCGCTCGCCGCGGGCGTGACGGTGCGGTACAAGACGGCGCCCACCCGGCGGTTCCCCGACGGCTGGGCCGCGGTCGAGCTCGAGCACGAGCACGAGGGCATCTGGGTCGGCGTGCTCCCGGGCGTCGCCTCCGGAGACGTGCCGCCGTACCGCGTCGAGACCGCGTACGGCGAGGGTGAGGACCGGGTCGTCCACGACCGCGACGACCCGTACCGCTTCCTGCCGACGCTCGGCGAGGTCGACCAGCACCTGATCGGCGAGGGGCGCCACGAGGCGCTGTGGCGCGTGCTCGGCGCCCACGTCCACCGCTACGAGGGCTGGGGCGACGCGCCTGACGTCATCGGCACGGCGTTCGCCGTGTGGGCGCCGCGCGCACGGGCGGTGCGCGTCAAGGCCGACTTCAACGACTGGGACGGCCGCGAGCATCCGATGCGCCGCCTCGGCTCGTCGGGGGTGTGGGAGCTGTTCGTGCCAGACGTCGGCACCGGCACCCGGTACAAGTACCAGATCCTCGGTGTCGACGGCGTCTGGCGCGAGAAGGCCGACCCGATGGCCGGCTACGCCGAGAAGCCGCCGCTGACCGCCTCGATCGTGCACGAGTCGTCCTACCGCTGGGGCGATGCGGAATGGCTCGACCGGCGGGCGGCCGACGCCGCGCGGGGGCACACCGACAAGCCGATGGCGATCTACGAGGTGCACCTCGGTTCCTGGCGCCGCGACAAGACGTACGCGCAGCTCGCCGACGAGCTCGTCGGCTACGTCAGCGACCTCGGCTTCACGCACGTGGAGTTCATGCCCGTGATGCAGCACCCGTTCGGCGGGTCCTGGGGCTACCACGTCACGTCGTACTACGCCCCGGACAGCCGCTTCGGCGATCCGGATGGCCTCCGCTACCTGATCGACCGCCTGCACCAGGCGGGGATCGGGGTCATCCTCGACTGGGTGCCCGGTCACTTCGCCACCGACGAGTGGGCGCTCGCGCGCTTCGACGGCGCCCCGCTGTACGAGGACCCCAACCCCCAGCGCGGCTGGCACAAGGAGTGGGGCTCGAACATCTTCGACTTCGGCAATCCGCCGGTGCGCAACTTCCTCTACGCCAACGCGCTCTATTGGCTCGAGGAGTTCCACGCCGACGGTCTGCGCGTGGACGGGGTCGCCTCGATGCTCTACCTCGACTACGCCCGGAAGGACGGCGAGTGGACGCCGAACATCCACGGCGGCCGCGAGAACCTCGAGGCGGTGCAGTTCCTGCAGGAGATGAACGCGACCGTCTACCGCCGGGTCCCCGGCGTGGTGACGATCGCCGAGGAATCGACGTCGTGGCCCGGCGTCACCGGACCGACCTCCGGTGGCGGGCTCGGCTTCGGGTTCAAGTGGAACATGGGTTGGATGCACGACTCGCTCGGCTACCTCAAGCGCGATCCCGTGCACCGCATGCACCACCACGGCGAGATGACGTTCTCGCTCGTGTACGCCTGGTCCGAGAACTACGTGCTTCCGATCTCGCACGACGAGGTCGTCCACGGCAAGGGATCGCTGCTGCGCAAGGCGCCGGGGGATCGCTGGCGCCAGCTCGCCACCCTGCGCGCGTATCTCGCGTACATGTGGGCGCATCCCGGCAAGCAGCTGCTGTTCATGGGCAGCGAGTTCGCCCAGGAGTCGGAGTGGGCAGAGGCCCGCGAGCTCGACTGGTGGCTGCTCGACCTTCCCGACCACCGCGGCGTGCACCACGCGATGCGCGACATCAACGCGCGCTACCGCGAGACGCCGGCGCTGTGGGCGCTCGACACCCAGCCGGCCGGCTTCGAATGGCTCGTCGCTGATGACGCGGGGGCGAACGTGTTCGCGTTCGCCCGCGCCGACGGCGAGGGATCGCGGCTTGTCGCCGTGAGCAACTTCTCGGCCCAGCCGCACGACCGCTACCGGCTGCGCTTCCCGCAGCCGGGCGCGTGGGACGAGGTGCTCAACACCGACGGGTCCGGCTACGGCGGCTCGGGCGTCGGGAACCTCGGCCGCGTCGACGTGCCCGCGGACAGCCATGCGGAGATCGCGGTGCCGCCGCTCGCGACGGTCTGGTTCCGGCTGGCTGACTGATCCGCGCGAGAGCCCGGAGAGGATGTCCTCTCCGGGCTCTCTTCTTGCCTCCCGTGTGCTCTGCACGTGCCCGTGCACGGCAGAACGCCCGTCGCATCTGCGACGGGCGTTCGCTTGCCGGGATCCTCGACCCTCCGGGGCCGACCCGCGATCCGCGGGGTCAGGTGGCTCGTGAAGGAGGGATCCCCTTGCGGTCGGACGCGAGGGGGTGCGCCGACGTCTGTTGGGTGTCAGCGGGCCGTCTTGTTGCGGCCCGTGATGAGGCCCCAGATCAGCAGCACGATGATCGCGCCACCGATGGCGAGGAGCCACGTGGTGATATCGAAGAATCCCTCGAGGTTCGCACCGAAGATCAGACCGCCGAGCCAACCACCCAGCAGTGCGCCGACGACGCCCAGGATGAGGGTTGCGATCCAGCCGCCGCCCTGCCGTCCAGGCAGGATCGCCTTCGCGATCGCTCCGGCAATGAGTCCGAGGATGATGAATGCGATGAAGCCCATGACGCGCTCCCTTCCTGCGGGGATCTCCCGCGACAATCACGTTACGGAGATGCGGATGAGGTCGGCAGGGGCTTGACATCCGCTGGGAACATGCGCTTAGACGTTCCGCTGAGCGGGAGTTTGGGTCGCGCCGGCCCGTGCGGCGTTCGGGGAGATGTTCGCCGATGGTGGCGAGGTGTTCTTCCCAATGTCCTACGTATCTACTATACTGAGGCCATGGATGAGGTACCCTACTTCGAAGATCCGCTCGACGCGGTCAGTCGAGTCGGGCTCGCATGCTGGGACCTGCGCGATCAGCTCGGCAGGATCAGCGGCCTCTCCGACGCGGACGCGGTCGACTTCGCCCGCGTGGTGGAGGAATGCGGCCGCACCCTCGACGCACTTCGGGTGCGCGCAGCGGGCGAAGTGGCGAAGCGTTCCCTCCGCCCGGGCGATCAGAACCTCGCCGCGCAGCGCGGCTGCCGCAACGGCACGGAGCTGATCGAGCGCGTCACACAGACGCCGACGGGCGAGGTGCTCCGTCGCGTGCGACTCGACAAGCGCACCTCGTCTCGCCTCTCCCTCACGGGTGAGAGCCTCCCGCCACTGCTTCCGGAGCTGGCGAGCGCGATCGATGAGGGACGCATCGGCACGCAGGCCGCCTCCCAGATCTCCGACATGCTCGCCGGCGTCGAGCACCGCGCCGATCCCGAGATTGCCGCACTCGCCGAACAGGCGCTGGTCGACCTCGCCACCGGGTCCGAGACCGGGGCTCTGCCGTGTACGTTCGCCGAGCTGAAGGTGAACGTGCAGACCTGGGGCATCCTGCTCGACCAGGACGGCACACCTCCCGACCCCGAGCGGGCCGCCGCTCGCCGCGGCATCACCGTCGGCGCACTCAAGGACGGGGTGCACCGGGTCGACGGGTACGCCACCCCGGAGCTCATCGGAGTGCTGCAGCGCCTCTGGGATGCGCACGCAAATCCCGCCGTCCGCTTCGGGCCCCTTCCCGGCGACAAGGGCCCGGATGAGCCGTGGACTGGGGACGAGGTCATCGCCGACCTCCGCACGCCCGCACAGAAGCGGCACGACATCCTGCAGGCGGCCCTCGACGCCGCCACCCGCAGCGAACAGACCCCCACCCTCGGCGGCGCGGCCCCGACATTGCTCGTCCACGTCGCCCTCGAAGACCTCACCGCCCCCAACGGCACGGCGGCCATCGAGGGCGTGGACGTTCCCGTGCCCGCCACCGTCGCGCACCGGATCGCCTGCACCGGCGCCGTGCAGAAGGTCGTCTTCGATCGGAACGGACGCATCGTCCGGCTCGGCACCAAGGAGCGGCTCTTCAACCACCACCAGCGCAAGGCGATCGCCGCCCGCGACGGCGGCTGCGTCATCCCCGGCTGCACGGTCCCGGCGGCCTGGTGCGAGGTGCACCACGTCGAAGAGCACGCCTCCGGCGGCCCGACCCACACCGACAACGGAGTGCTGCTCTGCTGGTGGCACCACCACACGATCGAGACCTCGGGCTGGGGCATCCGGATGAACCTCGGCGTGCCCGAGATCAAGGCACCACCGTGGATCGACCCGCGCGGCATCTACCGCAAGGCCCCCACCGCACTCACCCGGCGTCGAGCCAGGCGGCGATCCAGGCCGCTCGCCCGGCAACGCTAGACATCATCCGGCGCCTGCACCGTCCCTTTCCCGGGGCGGCTACAGGCATGCGCCTGCGGATCCTTGCGCGATCTGGGTCAGGCGGGACCGAGCCGGAGCACGCCCGTCGTCTCCGTGACGCGAAGGTCATCGGTCAGGCGGACGATGCGCGCGAGCGCATCCACCGCTCCGATCACCGTGCCGAAGCGCTGCGGGTCGCCGCACAGGGCGGTGACCGTCACGAAGTGCGCGCCGGTGTCCCACGTGTACTCCGCCATGGGCGGGGCGCCGGCCGCATCCGGGCGGTCGAGCACGAGCTTCTCGCCCATGCCGAGGTAGGCGCCCTGGAACGGTTCGGTGTCGTCGTACTCCATGGGCATCATCGCGCGCGCGGCTCGCAGCTGCGGGGTGATCTCCTGCACCTGCGCCGCGACCACAACGAGCTCGGGATCATCCTTCCAGACCCACACAAGGACGCGGCCGTCGGCGCGGCGGAGCATCAGCGGCGCTGCCTGGCTCAGCGTCCACGCGAGCAGGCCGCTGCCGCGGCCCTGGCCGCCCATCATCCGGGAGCCCTGGCCCAGCAGCATCCGGATCGCCGCCTTGCGGTGCCGACGCCCGCGCAGCCCGAGCGATCCGGTCACGGCGACCCAGCGCGAGGGGTCGGCATCGGCCTGAAGTCGGGGCATGTCACCAGCGTACGTGCGCGAGGATGGGGGAGTGGATGCCCTCACGCGCGCCGAGTCCCTGATCGCCCTGACCCCGGATTATCCCGAGCCCGGCGTGCTGTTCCGCGACGTGTCGCCGCTGCTGGCGGACGGCCGGGCGCTGCGCGCGGTGATCGAGGAGCTGATCCGGCCCTTCGAGGGCACCTACGACATCGTCGCGGGTATCGAGGCCCGCGGCTTCCTGCTCGCCGGATACGCCGCGGCGCTCGGGGGTGTGGGCATGCTGCAGATCCGCAAGGCCGGCAAGCTGCCGCGCCCTGCGGCGGCGGTCTCATACGAGCTCGAGTACGGCACGGCGACGATCGAGGCGCCCGGAGTGCTGCGCGAGGGCGAGCGCGTGCTGCTGCTCGACGACGTGCTCGCCACCGGCGGCACGCTCGCGGCGGCGCAGAGCCTCGTGACCGAGCTCGGCGCGGCCGTCGCCGGCTCCGCCGTGGTCCTCGAGCTCACCGACCTCGGCGGCCGCGCCGTGGTGGGCGACGTGCACACGGTCTTCACCGCCTGAGCTCACTGCCCGGGCTCACTGCCTGGGCTCACCGTCTGAGCTCGGTACCTGACGCTCACCGTCTGAGCTCAGTGCCTCGGTTCACCGCCTCACGCGGCTCGGCGGCGCCGGCCGACCCCGTCCCCGGCGCCTAGAACGGAGCAGGGTCAAGCCAGGCGGGCTCCGGCGGCGGGTCCGGGTCGGCGGAGGCCTCGATCGCGGCGACGAACCTCACCGTCCGGGCGGGCACGTCGGTCTTCCGGCGTCCGGTCGGGCTGATCCAGGCCATCAGCCCGTCGAGCCCGTGTTCGACATCCCAGTCGGAGTTGTGTTTCAGCACGTGGTGACTGCGACACAGCGGCGCGAGGTTGCTCACCTCGGTGCGACCGCCCTCCGCATACGCGACCGTGTGGTCGAGGTCGCAGCGATACACCGGCTGCCGACAGCCCGGGAAGCAGCAGTGCTCGTCTCGGGCGGCGAGGAACCGCTTCTGATCGGCCGTCGGGACGTAGGTGTCGACGGTGCGGAGGCATCCGGTGTCGGGATCGGCGAACAGCCGCGCCCAGGTGTGAGTGCGGCCCGCGAGGCGGCGCGCGACCTCGGGTGAGACGGGGCCGTGGCCGGCGAGGAACGCGGGTTCGTCGCCGATGCCGAGGAGGGTGTCGACCGGGATGGTGATCTGCACGCGCGGCTGGAAGCACGCTGTCGTGTCTGCCGCGCCGTCACCCGAGAGCGCCTTGGCGGCCCCGGCGAGCATCGAGTCGACGAACGCGTCGGCGCGCAGCTGCTGCAGGGTACGGGTGTCCGCGCTCGTCGCGGCTGCCGTCTCGTCATCGAGAGGCACGTCGCCGGGGAGCGGGCCGGCATCCATGATCGACAGCCCCATCTGCGTCAGCATGTCCTGGATGCCGTGCGCGCGCACGCTCTCGATGATGGCGTTGAAGTGACTGACGCCGTGGGGGAGGTCGTCGACCCAGGTGCGACGCTGCTCGAGGGCGGCCTCATGCCGCTCGACGAACGGGATCGGTTCGAGCTCTTCGGCGACCGCCTGCGCGATCGGGCGCAGCCGCCCGGGTGTCGTCTCGGCGGCGCGTCCGACGACGACGCGTTCGTAGCGGGAGCGCACGTGGGCGTCGTCCAGTCGCTCGCCCTCGTCGACGATGACGGTGGCGTGAGCGGGGGAGATCCGCCCCTCGCACAGTGCGCCGTAGGTGGCGGGGAACTTCGAGATCAGCACGGTGGCGTCCTCCATCCGCGCGCGCAGCGTGCGGTCGGAGGCATTCGTCGCCACGGCGATGTCGGCCGCGATCGCCCGCACCGGAAGGTCCCACCTCGCCGGAGCCTGCGCCTCGTGGATGAGATCTTCGGCCAACAGCTGCGCCCGCGCGAGCAGGTTCGCCTTGATCGCGGTGACGCCGGCGATCATCTGGTCGGCCGCGGCGACCCCGTCGATGATCGCGTTCAGCGCGTCACGGCGCGCGGGATCGAGGTCCCATCTCTGCGCGAAGCCCGTCCTGGCCATGGGGCAAGTCTGCCAGGGGCCTCCGACATTCGTTCGATGTCAGACGTATCTTTGGATGACCAGATTCGAAGACATCATCGGTCAGGCGATGCCTGCACGAGGTCGGCTCGCTGCACCGTCGCCGCCGGCCGTTGCTGCGGCGTCAGCCACACCGCCAGAGCGAGGCCGACCGCGCCGCCGACGAGCTGAGCGAGGATGAACGCGGGCGTCGAGGTCGGCGCGATCCCCGCGAAGGTGTCCGAGAACATCCGGCCGATCGTGATCGCGGGGTTCGCGAAGCTCGTCGATGCCGTGAAGTAGTAGGCGGCGCCGATGTATGCGCCGACGACGGGCGCGGCCAGCGAAGCCCGCCCCGTTCGCGCCAGCACGAAGATCGCCAGCACCAGTCCCGCCGTCGCCACGACCTCGGCGATCAGGTGGGCAGATGTGGCCCGTGCCGTCGTGCTCCACGAGACTGCGGGCGCGTCGAACATGACGTTGGCGAGCACCGCGCCCCCGATGCAGCCGAGGATCTGCGCCAGCAGATAGGGGCCGGCCTCGCGCCAGCGGCGCGCGCCGAGGACGGCGTCGGCGATCGTCACGACGGGATTGAAGTGGGCGCCGGAGATCGGCTGGAACAGCGCGATCAGCACGCCGAGGCCGAGCGCCGTGGCGAAGGCGTTCTGCAGCAGCTGCAGGCCCGCATCACCCGGCGACAGCCGCTGCGCCATGATCCCGGACCCCACGACGATCGCCGCGAGCAGCGCGCTGCCGAGGAACTCGCCGACGAGCGGCCGGGAGGAGACGTGATCCGGATTCATAGACAACAGTCTATGTGTTGGATCCCATCGCGCCTTCGCCCACGGCGGGGGCGCTTCGATACACACCTGTGACCGCAGGGTGGCGCATCTGGCATCTGGCATCCGGCGGCATTGCGCCCCGGCAGAATGTTTTACATCGCCGAAACGCTGGTGTCCGGTCGCGCTCATTCGCCGCACCTACGGTGGAATGACCGACCGACTTCCCGCTGATCGTGCCTCCCGGCGCGAGACCCCCCGGTACCCGCCGGATGTCGGATCGCGCCCCATCCCCGCATGAGTGGAGTACCCGAATGATCCGCACCCCTTACATCCGTCGTGGCCTCGCAGCCGCCGGGCTCACCCTGACCGGCGCCATCGCGCTGTCGGCCTGCGCCGCAGGCGCAGCACCGGCCGCCGAGGGCGACACCGAGGACGCGGGCCACGGCTCGATCACCGTCCAGCAGAGCTGGATCAAGAACGAGGAGTTCGCCGGCGAGTTCTACGCCACCTCGAAGGGCTACTACGAGGAGGCCGGCTTCGACGAGGTCACGCTGCTCGAGGGCCCCTCGACCGGCGTCGCGGAGCTTATGGGCGGCACGGTCCAGGTGGCCCTGAACGACCCGCTCGCCGTCGGCGCCGCGGTCGCGAACGAGGGCGCCACGATCAAGATGATCGGTGCGACGTTCCAGAAGAACCCGTTCACCGTGCTGTCGCTCAAGGACGGCGCCGACATCGCCACTGTCGACGACCTCAAGGGCAAGAAGATCGGCGTGCAGGACTCGAACCGCGCGGCGTTCGACGCGTTCCTCGAGGCGAACGGCATCGGCCAGGACGAGCTCGAGATCGTCGCGGTGCAGTACGACCCGGCGCCGCTCACGAACGGCGAGGTCGACGGCTTCTACGCCTACCTGACCAACGAGGCCCTCACCGTCAAGCTCGCGGGCAACGAGATCACCAACCTGCCGCTCGCCGACAACGGCTTCCCGCTCGTCGCCGAGACGGTCTCGGTCACCGACCAGTACCTCGCCGAGAACCGCGAGCTGCTCAAGGACTTCCTCGTCGCCGAGATCAAGGGCTGGACCGACGTGCTCGCCGACCCCGAGCAGGCCGCCGAGGACGTCGTCGCCGACTTCGGCACCGACCTCGACCCCGTCAAGACCCTCGAGGCGATGAACGCCCAGGCCGAGCTGATCTCGACCCCCGACACCGAGGCGAACGGCCTGTTCACCGTCACCGAGGAGATGCAGCAGGCGACGGTCGACAGCCTCGCCGGGGCCGGCATCGACGTCGCGGTCGAGGACATCTTCGACCTGAGCCTCCTCGACGAGGTCTACGCGGAGAACCCCGAGCTCGTCGACTACGCCGGCTGACCCCGGGCCTTCGCCAGAACCAACGGAGATCCACACCGTGACCCACACGGAGACCGCGACCGGTGCCCAGGACGTCCTGGGCACCGGTCTGCACATCAGCGGACTGAACAAGACCTTCCGGCAGGGGCGTCGCGACGTCGTCGCCCTGCAGGATGCGAACCTCCACACCGAGCAGGGAACGTTCCTGTCGCTTCTCGGGCCGTCCGGCTGCGGCAAGTCGACGATCCTGCGCATCCTCGCCGGGCTCGAGGATCCGACGAGCGGCACCACGCGCGTCGACGGCAAGTCGCCAAAGGAGCTGCGCGCGTCGAACAGTCTCGGCATCGCGTTCCAGGACTCGGCGCTGCTTCCGTGGCGCAGCGTGCAGGCGAACATCCAGCTGCCCTTCGAGGTGGCGGGAAAGCCCGTCGACCGCGACTACGTCGCCGAGCTCATCGCCCTCGTGGGCCTCACGGGCTTCGAGAAGGCGAAGCCGGCGCAGCTGTCCGGCGGCATGCGCCAGCGCGTCTCGATCGCGCGCTCGCTCGTGATGAAGCCCGAGGTGCTGCTGTTCGACGAGCCGTTCGGCGCGCTCGACGACATGACGCGCCAGCGCCTCAACCTCGAGCTGCTGCGCATCTGGACCGAGAAGCCGGCGACCACGCTGCTCGTCACGCACGGCATCTCCGAGGCGATCTTCCTGAGCGACAAGGTCGCCGTGATGACGCCTCGGCCGGGCCGGATCAAGGAGGTCATGGACATCGACCTGCCGCGTCCCCGCATGCCCGAGATGATGCGGACCCCCGAATTCCACGCGTACGTGGACCACGCATCCGACCTGCTGTTCGGCGCGCCCGCCGCCGCGTACGCCGATGAGCACTGACGCGCGACCCGCGCGCCGCCCCGTCCCCGCGTGGGCGTGGGGCGTCGTGGGTGTGGCCGGCATCGTCGCGCTGTGGTGGGTGCTGGCGGCAACGGTGCTGTCGTGCCTCGGCCCGAACTGCGCGCAGCCGATCCCGACGCCCGCGCAGGTGCTCGCCGAGACCGTGCAGCGTGGCTGGTCGTTCTTTGCGCCGCAGTTCGGCGTGACGCTCGCCGAGGCGGGCCTCGGCTACCTGTGGGGAAACGGGCTCGCGCTGGTGTTCGCCGCGCTCGTGCTCGTCGTGCCGCAGGTCGAGGGCCTCGTCATGCAGCTCGCCACCATCACCTACTGCCTGCCGATCGTGGCGATCGGGATGGTGCTGATCGTGATGCTGCCGATCCCGCAGGCAGGGCGCCCGTCGCTCACGTCGGTGATCCTCGCCGCCCTGAGTGTGTTCTTCACCACGGTCGTGGGTTCGCTGCTGGGGCTCAAGGCCGCCGACCGCAGCGCGCTCGACGTCGTGACCGTCTACGGCGGATCCCGCTTCACGCAGCTGCGGAAGGTGCGACTGATCGCGGCGCTGCCGGCCATCCTCAACGCCCTGCAGATCGCGGTGCCCGCCGCGTTCCTCGGCGCCGTGCTGGGGGAGTTCTTCGGCAAGGTGCAGGCAGGTGTCGGGCGGGCGATGATGATCGCCCAGGTCGACTTCAACCCGCCGCTCGTGTGGGCGCTCGCGATCCTCTCGGGGCTCGTCGCGCTCGTCGGCTACTGGATCGTCGGGCTCGTCGCGCGCGCAGCCGCACCCTGGTCGAAGGGGGCATGAGGATGACCGCCCTCTCGTCATACAGCCCGCCACCCGAGGCTCAGTCCGTCGAAGCCGCGACCAGTACCTCGCTCCGCCGCGAGGTCGCCACCTCCACCGCCCGCGTGCTCGGGCGGGGCCTGCTGATGTTCGCCGTGACGCTCGTTGTGGTGACCGTGCTGTGGCAGGTGCTGCTGTGGGCCTTCGGCGTCAACGCCTACGTCGGCAAGGGACCCGCCGACATCTGGGCGTTCCTCGTCACGGCTCCCGCGGCGCCCGAGAACCGGGATCTGCTCCTCGGCCGCCTCTGGGTGACCCTCGGCCACGCGTTCATCGGCTTCGCGGCGGGACTCGTCGTCGCGCTCGCCGCGGCGATCCTGTTCCAGCTGAACCGCGGTGTCGAGCACGCGCTCATGCCGCTCGCGATGCTGCTGCGCTCGGTGCCGCTCGTCGCGATGGCGCCCGTCATCACGCTCGTCTTCGGCCGCGACCTCTGGACCGTCGCAGTGATCGGCGGCATCGTCGTGCTCTTCCCGGCGCTCGTGAACATCGTGTTCGGACTGCGCTCGGCCTCGCCGCAGATGACCGACGTGGTGCACGTCTACGGCGGATCCGCGTTCACCGCGCTGCGCAAGGTGGCGCTGCCGTCGTCGCTTCCGGCGTTCTTCGCGGCGGTCCGGATCTCCGTTCCCGGTGCGATCACGGGCGCGCTGCTGGCCGAATGGCTCGCGACGAGCGACGGCATCGGCGGCGGCATCGGTCCGGCGATCTCGCAGTCGAAGTTCCCCGAGGTGTGGGCGTCGGTTGTGCTCGTGACGGCGGCGGCGCTCATCCTGTACAACCTCATGCAGGTCATCGAGGACGTGGCGCTGACGCGCATGGGGATGCACCCGCTCAAGAACGTCTGACGCCCCGCCGCCCCGGCCTGCCCGGGGCGGCGAACCGTCAGATGAAGCTCGGGACGTCGCGCCAGGCGTCGGGCGCGTCCGCCACGCCGTCGCGCACGACGGTTCCCTCGATCAGCCCGTAGGGACGATCGTCGGCGATGAACACCTCGTTCGCGTTGTCGAGCCCGAAGCGGCCGATGTCGTACACGAAGTGGTGCTTGTTGGGCATCGCGAAGCGGATCTCCGCCAGCTCCGGGCGGGCGGCGATCGCGGCGCGGCCCATCTCGTACAGCGTCTGCTGCAGCGCGAGCGAGTGCACGACGGCGAACTGCTCCAGCAGCACCGCGACCACCTCGTTGTGCAGCGCGTTGTAGTCGATGCCCGCCGCGACCGCGTCGGGCAGGTAGCGCCAGCGCGCGGTCACGGACGTCGCCATGATCCGGTCGGTCGTCTCGGGCAGCGTTGTGTACTCGGTCTTCGGGTAGCCCCAGAACTCGGATCCGGTCGACTTCAGCACCGTGAGATCCTTCACGCCGCCCATCACGTGTGTCGCGCCGTCGAGGACCTGCACGGCGGCGAGGCGTGTTCCCTGCCCCGTGCGGACGAACGAGTGGTCGTGCTCGGCGCCGCCCGCGACGATCCGCTCCCAGGTGTACTGCTCGGCCTGCCACAGGCCGCCCTCGATCCAGTCGAACTCGCCGGTGAAGTGCTCGGCGAGGATCTGGAGGAACCGCTCGGGCGACCCGATGCCGTGCTTCTTGGCGAACGCGAAGATCGTGTTCTTCTGGGTGTCGGTCGCGACGATCCGCGAGTTGTCCCCCGTGAGGAACGAGCCGGCGAGGGCGGCACCGCGCAGCTGCGACGTGACGTTCAGATCTTCGATCTCGTGCCGGGCCCCGTCGCGCGCGATGCGCACGAGCCGGTTCTCGGCCTTGCCGTATTTGTTCGGGCCCAGGTGGACGGAGACTTCGGCGGCGGGGACGTAGGTCACGTCAGCTCCCTCGGTAGGTGGAATAGGCGAACGGGCTCAGCAGGATGGGCACGTGCAGGTGCCGCTCGTCGGTCACGGCGAAGGTCACCGTGACGAAGGGGTAGAAGGTCTCGACCGCGCGCGCCGCGAAGTGCGCGGCGGTCTCGAAGCGCAGCGTGTAGTCACCGGGAGCAAGCCGGTCGGGGCCGAGGCCCGCCCGCCCGTCCGCGTCGGTCGCGCCCGTGGCGACCGGGGTGCCGTCGGCGGCGGTGAGGGTCAGGGCGACGCCCGCGGCGGGCGTTCCGGTCGCGGCGTCGAGCACGTGCGTGGTCAGGTGCGGCATCAGGCCTCCCCATCGTCGAACGCGGCGCGCAGCCGCAGCAGCGCGATCTCGGCCAGCTGCCCCGCGGCCTCGCGCGCCTCGGCGTCGGGGTCGTTCGCGAGGCGCCGCTCGAGCTCGGCGAGCATCTCGTCCGGCGTGCGACCCGCCGCGCGGATCAGGAACACGCGCCCGAAGCGCCGCTCGTACTCCGCGTTGCCGGCCGCGATCCGCGCCGCGATCGTCTCGTCGGCGTCGGCCATGGCGGCCTGTTCGCGGCGGGAGTGGTCGCCGTCGGCCCCGGCCGCGGTGGGGCGTTCGCCGATGCGCGGGTGGTGCGCGAGCGCGGCGTCGAGGTCGTCGCTCGTCCACCCGGCCGCCAGCTGCTGGGCCCGCGCCGCGAGCGCGTCGATCGACGCGTAGGGGCGTTCCGCGACCAGCGTGGTGACCCAGCCCGGCACATCCGCCCACACGCGCACGACCGACGCGGCCTCGTGGGTCGGCAGGGCATGGAAGTCGTCGAGCAGCACGGGGTCAGGCTAGCGCGCGGCGTGTTTCGCGATCGTTTCGCGCCGGGCTCGGGTCAGCGGGCCGGGTGGACGATGAGCCAGCGGGCGACGGCGGGCTCGGTGCCGGTGTTGTGCAGGCGGTGCGGCACGTCGCACGGGTAGCTGATCGTGTCGCCCGCGCGCATCACCACGATCTCGTGCGTGAAGTCGATCGTGAGCTCGCCCGAGAGCACCTCGCCGATCTCGTACCCCTCGTGGCGGAAGAGCCGGTCCTTTCCCGTGGCGGTGCTTCCCGGCGGGTAGGTCGACTCGAAGTAGTCGATGCCGGGGCTGTCGCCCGGGGACAGGCGGCGGAACGTCACGCCCCCGCCGAGCGGCAGCGGCGCGGCGTCTGCGGCGCGCGAGAGCGTGTAGCCGGCCGGCTCGGCGCCATCCGCCGCCGGCTGGTCTCCGCCCGGGCCGAACACGGTGGCGAGCGGAACTCCCAGCGCATCGGTCATGGCGATCAGGCGCGACACGGACGGCTGCATCACGCCGCGTTCGATCTGCGAGACGGCGCTCGTCGAGATCCCGAGCCGCCGCGCAAGCTCCGATACCGAGACCCCGGCCCGCGCGCGCACCTCGCGCAGGCGCCGTCCGACGTGGCCCCGATCGGCGTCGGCGTCCGCGTCGGTCCCTGTGGCGGTGTCGGTCACGCGGCCATGCTAACCGGCGCGGATGCCGGGCCTCCCGGCACGATTTACGCGCTCGAAACACGTCTGACACGGGTGCGGTGAGTGTGAAGCGATAACTTCACACCACGATCCGCCGTCCGGAGAGAGCGCCACGCTCCGGAGCTTCCGCCTCGAGACCGTCCCCCACTCGAAAGGCTCCACCGTGACTCAGAGCAGCATCCCCCTGGACGCCGCCACACCGGCGCCCCTGGCCAAGCCGCAGGACGTCGTCGAGGCCGCGGGCCATCCCGTCGGCTCCGGCAACATGCGGCCCGGCTACGACCACCGCCTCGCCAACGAGGACCTCGCGCCGCTGCGCAAGCAGAAGTGGTCGTCGTACAACATCTTCGCGTTCTGGATGAGCGACGTTCACTCGGTCGGCGGGTACGTGACCGCCGGATCCCTGTTCGCCCTCGGCATCGCCAGCTGGCAGGTGCTGATCGCGCTGATCGTCGGCATCCTGATCGTGCAGGTCTTCACCAACCTCGTCGCCAAGCCGAGCCAGCGGACGGGCGTTCCCTACCCGGTCGTGAACCGGTTCCTGTTCGGCATCAAGGGCGCCAACGTCCCCGCGATCATCCGCGGAATCATCGCGATCGCCTGGTACGGCGTGCAGACGTTCCTCGCCGCGGAATCGCTGAACATCATCTTCCTCAAGTTCATCCCGGGCAGCGCGGCGCTGCTCGAGCCGAGCTTCCTGGGGCTGAACGCGCTCGGCTGGATCTCGTACGCGATCCTGTGGGTCGCGCAGGCCGCCGTGTTCTGGAACGGGATGGAGGCGATCCGCCGGTTCATCGACTGGGCGGGGCCCGCCGTCTACGTCGTGATGATCGTGCTCGCGATCTACCTCGTCTCGCAGGCCGGATGGGAGAACATCAGCCTCGACCTGTCCAGCGGCGAGCCGCTCGACTTCTGGGCCTCGATCCCGGTCATGCTCACGGCCATCGCGATCGTTGTGTCGTACTTCTCGGGTCCGATGCTGAACTTCGGCGACTTCGCCCGGTACGGGAAGTCGTTCCAGGCCGTCAAGCGCGGCAACTTCTGGGGCCTGCCGATCAACTTCCTGTTCTTCTCGATCCTGACCGTCATCACGGCGTCGGCGACCGTCCCGGTGTTCGGCGAGCTGATCACCGACCCGATCCACACTGTGGAGCGGATCGACCACTGGTTCGCGATCCTGCTGGGCGGCCTCACGTTCGTGACCGCGACGGTCGGCATCAACATCGTGGCCAACTTCATCTCGCCCGCGTTCGACTTCTCGAACGTCGCGCCTCACCGCATCAGCTGGCGGATGGGCGGGATGATCGCCGCCGTCGGATCCGTGATCCTGACGCCGTGGAACTGGTACGGAAACGACCAGGCGATCCACTACTCGCTCGGCATCCTGGCCGCGCTCATCGGGCCGCTGTTCGGCATCCTGATCGCCGGCTACTACGTGATCGCGCGGCAGCGCATCCACGTTGACGACATGTACACGATGGACGAGGGAGCGCGGTACTGGTACCGCCGCGGCTACAACCCCAACGCGATGTGGGCGCTGCTCGCGGCCGGCGTGCCGACGATCGCGGTCGCGATCATCCCGAAGTCGCTTGTGTTCGCGGGCGTGCTCGACGCGGGCTGGGGGACCATCAGCGACTTCAGCTGGTTCGTCGGCTGCGGGCTCGGCTTTGTGTTCCTCGTGCTGTTCGAGCGCCTTCACCCGCGGGTGCCGACGCTCGAGGGCGAGACCGCGGGAGTGTCGGACGGCACCGTGCCTTCGGTGTTCGGGCCCGACGTGCGGGAGGGCTACCCCGACACCGCGACCGCCGCGGTGGCGATCGTCGAGGCGGAGGCCGCCCTGCGGTCGGCACCCGCCGAGGACGAGACCGAGCAGCCGGCGGCCGCCGGCGCCAAGGAGTGACACGGAGCGATGCGCATCACCCTGATCAACCCCAACACCTCCCGGGCGATGACCGACAAGATCGGTCACGCCGCCCGGGAGGTGGCGGGCCCCGGCGTCGAGATCGTCGCGGTCTGCCCCGCTCCCGGAGCCGGCCCCGCGGCCGTCGAGAGCCACGTCGACGAGATCGCCGCCGGAGCGGCAGTGATCGACGCGGTGCGCGCCGATCTCGCGGCAGGCGGAAGCGACGGCTACGTGATCGGCTGCTTCGGCGATCCCGGCCTCGACGCCGCCCGCGAGCTCGTCGACGTGCCCGTGGTGGGCATCGCCGAGGCCGCCATGCACGTGGCGGCGATGACGGGGCGGTCGTTCGCGATCGTCACGACGCTGTCGCGCACGCTGGGCCGGGCGCAGGATCTGCTTGCGCGCTACGAGTTCGAGCGCGCCTGCGTCGCGGCGTACGGCACCGGGATCCCTGTGCTCGAGCTCGAGGACACCGGATCCGAAGCCTTCGAGGACATCCTGGGGTGGTGCGAGCGCGCCGTGCGCGAGGACGGCGCCGACGCGATCGTGCTCGGCTGCGCGGGCATGGCCGACCTGTGCCACCGGCTGCAGGAGCGGCTCGGTGTGCCCGTGATCGACGGCGTCGCCGCGGCGACCGGGCTGGTCGCCGCGATGGTGCGCATGCGCGTGGGCACGAGCAAGCGCGACGAGTACGCGCCGCCGCCCGTGCGGCCGGCGGAGGTGGCCGCCGGTGAGGCGGCGACGGCGCGCGTCGCTAGCGTGGGGGCATGACCCCCTCATCCGCCGCTGCGCCCGGCTCGATCGCCGCGCAGCGCGTGCTCCTCGAAGGCGCCTTCGCGCCCGCGACCGTCCGGATCGCCGACGGACGGATCGCCTCGGTCGATCCGTTCGACGACACCGCCGACGTCGTGCTCGACGACGGGCTCGTGCTGCTGCCGGGGCTCGTCGACTCGCACGTGCACCTCAACGAGCCCGGCCGCACCGACTGGGAGGGCTTCGCCACCGGCACCGCCGCGGCCGCGGCGGCGGGCATCACGACGGTCGTCGAGATGCCGCTGAACAGCGTGCCGGTCACGACGGATCCGGAGGCGCTCGCAGTCAAGCGCGACGCCGCCCGCGGCAAGCTCGCGGTCGACGTCGCATACTGGGGCGGCGCGGTGCCGGAGAACCTCGGATCGCTCGGTGCTCTGCTCGACGCCGGGGTCGTGGGCGTGAAGTGCTTTATGGCCCCCAGCGGCATCGACGAGTTCGGGCACCTCGACGCCGGCCAGATCGAGGCCGCGCTCACTGAGCTGCGCGCGTATGGCGACGGCCTGCTGATCGCGCACGCCGAGCTCGAGGAGCACCTGCACGAGGCATCCGGGCCCGTGTTCCGCGACTTCGTCGCCTCCCGCCCGCCCGAGGGCGAGGTCGCCGCCATCCGCATCGTGATCGAGGCGGCCCGGCGCACGGGCGCCCGCGCGCACATCGTGCACGTCTCGGCCGCGGCCGCGCTCGACGACGTGCGCGCCGCGAAGGCCGACGGCGTGCGGATCACCGTGGAGACATGCCCGCACTACCTCGCGCTCACGGCGGAGGACGTGCCTGACGGAACCGGCACGTTCAAGTGCTGCCCGCCGATCCGCGACGCCGCGAACCGCGACCTGCTCTGGGAGGGCGTGCTCGACGGCACGATCGACGCGATCGTGAGCGACCACTCGCCCGCCACGGCCGACCTCAAGCTGCGGCCCGACCTCGGCGAGGCGTGGGGCGGGATCTCGGGCGTGCAGACGGGGCTCACCGCGGTCTGGACCGAGGCGCGCCGACGGGGGATCCCGCTCGAGCGCATCCTGCCGCTGTTCACGACCGGGCCGGCCGATCTCGTGCGGCTCGGCGGCCGGGGCCGGATCGCGCCGGGCGCGCCCGCGCACCTGGCCGCGTTCGATCCCGAGCGGGAGCACACGGTCGACGCCGCGCGGCTGGAGTACCGCAACAAGCTGTCGCCGTGGCACGGCGCGACCCTGCGCGGCGTCGTGACCGAGACGTACCTCCACGGCCGCGTCGTCTATCGCGACGGCGAGGGAGTGCTCGCCCGCGAGGGGCGCGACGTGCTCGCGGGCGGTGCGGCATGACCCCCGCGCCGGGATCGAACGTGTTCGGCCGCGGATCGGACGTGCCCGCGTTCGCCGACCTGCCGATCCTGCAGCCGGGGGAGCGCGTGCCGGATGGCGCGACGTACCTCCCCGCGGGGCCCGGGACCATCCTGTGGGGGCGCCTTCCCTGCGCGACGGACGCGCCCGTGCTGACGATCCGATCCGGCGACTCGGTCGTGATCGACACGGTCAGCCACGAGGGCCTGCTTCCCGACCAGGGGCAGGATCCGGCCGCGTTCTTCGCCGGGCACGGGGTGGCGGAGGGTGCGGTGCTGCGCGACGCGATGGCGATCGCCGCGGAGTCGCCGCGCGATGCCGCCGCCGACGGCCCGCACGTCGTGACGGGGCCGATCCGCGTCGAGGGCGCACGCCCCGGCGACCTGCTGCGCATCACGGTGCTGCGGCTCGAGCCGCGCGTTCCCTACGGCGTGATCTCCAACCGGCACGGCCGCGGCGCCGTTCCCGGCGAGCTGCCGCGGTCGGGCGCGACGGTCAGCGTGTTCGCGCCGGTCGAGCGCCGCGACGGGCGCCTCGTCGGTGCCCTGCCGCGGGTCGAGGGCGGGCCGCGCGACGTGACCTTCCCGCTCGCGCCGTTCCTCGGCACGATGGGCGTCGCGCCGGCGACGGGCGAGCGGCCCCACTCCGTGCCGCCGGGCGACTACGGCGGCAACATCGACATCAAGCTGCTCGTGGAGGGCACCCAGCTGCACCTTCCCGTGCAGGTCGACGGCGCGCTCGCCTACGTGGGCGACCCGCACTTCGCGCAGGGCGACGGCGAGGTGGCGCTCACGGCGCTCGAGGCATCGCTGCGCGCCACGCTGCGGTTCGACGTGGTGCCCCGCGCGGAGGCGCTCGCCGCGTTCGGCGAGGTCGCCGGGCCCCTCGTGCGCACCCCCGAGTACCTCGTTCCGACGGGCCTCGACGCCGACCTCGGCGAGGCGATGCGCAAGGCGGTGCGCGCCGCGATCGCGCTGATCCAGGCCCGGTGGGGGATGGACGAGCACCTCGCGTACGCCTATCTGTCCGCCGCGACCGACTTCGACATCTCGCAGGTCGTGGACATCGTGTCGGGCGTTCACGCGCGCATCCGGCTGTCCGATTTCGAGGAGGCGCCGGATGACCGAGACTGAGCCCGTGGAAGACACTGAGCGCGTGGAAGACACCGAGCACGTGGACGGCATTGCGATTCCCGGGGCCGAGACCGTGCCCGCCGACCTGCTCGCCGCCTTCCTCGCCTACGAGCGCGCGATCCTGGCGAACGACCTCGACGCGCTGGATGCGTTCTTCGCGCCGGGTGAGGGCACGATGCGCGGCGACGACGCGGGCCTGCTCGTCGGCCACGACGCGATCAGCGCCTTCCGGTCGCTGCGCGGCGGCGTCTCGGGCCGCGACATCGAGCGGATCGAGCACCGCGCGCTCGCCGACGACGTCGCGCTGATCACCTCGGTCTCCCGCTTCCACGCCGGTGGCCGTGGGCTGCAGACCCAGGTGTGGACCCGCACAGCGGAGGGCTGGCGGATCACCGCTGCGCACGTCTCGCCGCGCCCGCGGGCGTTCGATCGCGCGATCTGGCGCACGGTGGGCGATCCGCTGTTCCAGGGGGCGTGGGAGGGCCCGCTCACCGGGCTCACGGTCGCGGTGAAGGACCTGTTCGCGATCAAGGGCTACCGCATCGGCGCGGGGAACCCCGCGTACCTGGAGTCGGTCAAGCCCGAGACGAGCATGGCCGCGGCGGTCGCCGACCTGCTGCGCGGCGGAGCGTCGCTGCGCGGCATCGCCCGCACGGACGAGTTCGCGTACTCGGTCGCGGGCGACAACGCGCACTACGGCACCCCGCCCAACGGCGCCGTTCCCGGCGCACTGCCGGGCGGATCCTCGAGCGGCCCCGCGTCAGCCGTATCGACCGGGCACGCGGACATCGGGCTCGCGACCGATACGGCCGGATCCGTCCGCGTGCCGGCGTCGTACCAGGGGCTGTGGGGCCTGCGCACCACGCACGGCCTCGTGCCCCGGCAAGGCCTGCTGCCGCTCGCGCAGTCGTTCGACACCGTCGGCTGGCTCACGCGCGACGGCGCGACGCTGCAGCGGGTCGCGGACTGGTGCCTCAGCTACGACGGATCCGCATCGACCGAGAACGTCTACGGCGAATCGAGCGACGAGCTTCCGCGCCGACTGGTGGTGCCCGCCGAGGCGCTCGAGATCGTCGAGCCCGACACCCGCGCGGCATTCGAGGCGCTGCTCGAGCGGCTCGAGCTGCCGGTCGAGCGGATCGGGATCGGCGCGCTCGCCGCGTACCAGGAGCCGTTCCGCATCGTGCAGGGCGCCGAGGCCTGGCGCAACAACGGCGAGTGGCTGCGCGCGCACCCGGGATCCGTGGGGCCTGCCGTCGCCGAGCGCTTCCGCGCCGCGGCGGCGATCACGCCCGACCAGGAGCGCGACGCCCGCGCGGCCCTCGAGCCGCTGAAGGAGCGGATCGAGGGTGTTGTGGCCGACGCCGTGCTCATCCTGCCGACCGTTCCGGGCCCCGCCCCGATGCGCACGGCCGACGGCGCCCGCGTGGACGCCGTGCGCACCGCGACGCTGCGCCTCACGACGCCCGTCGCCGTCGCCGGCATCCCGGCCGTGTCGGCCCCGCTGCTCACCATCCCGTCGCGCCTCGGGCCCGCGCCCGTCGGCGTGTGCCTCGCCTCGCGCGCGGGCACCGACATCGCGCTCGTCCGCCTCGCGCGGCAGCTCGCATCCACCCTGGAGATCGCATGAACATCGCCCCGCTCGACCCGCCCGCCCGGCTGCTGATGGGGCCCGGCCCGATCTCGGCCTACCCGAGCGTGCTGCGCGCGATGTCGTCGCCGCTGATCGGCCAGTACGACCCGTTCATGACCGCCACGATGACCGAGACGCAGGAGCTGTACCGCCAGGTGTGGGCGACCCGCAACGACGCGACGCTGCTGATCGACGGCACCGCGCGGGCGGGCATCGAGGCAGCGATCGTGTCGCTCGTGAAGCCGGGCGACCGCGTGCTTGTGCCCGTCTTCGGCCGCTTCGGCCACCTGCTCGCCGAGATCGCCGAGCGCGCGCTCGCCGAGGTGCACACGATCGAGGTCGAGTGGGGCCAGGTGGTGCCGCTGTCGGCGATCGAGGAGGCGATCGTGCGCGTCAAGCCGCACCTGCTCGCGCTTGTGCAGGGCGACACGTCGACGACGATGAACCAGCCGCTCGACGAGGTCGGCGAGCTGTGTGCGAAGCACGGCGTGCTGTTCTACACGGACGCGACGGCGTCGCTCGGCGGCAACGAGTTCGACGCCGACGCGTGGGGCGTCGACGCCGCCACCGCCGGACTGCAGAAGTGCCTCGGTGGGCCCAGCGGGTCCGCCCCCATCACGCTGTCGGATCGCGCGGTCGAGGTGATCCGGTCCCGGAAGCGGATCGAGGCGGGGATCCGCGAGGAGGGCGACGAGAACTCGGCTGACTTCATCCGGTCGAACTACTTCGATCTCGGCATGATCCTCGACTACTGGGGCCCGCGCCGCCTGAACCACCACACCGAGGCGACGTCGATGCTCTACGCGGCCCGCGAGTGCGCGCGCGTGATGCTGACGGAGGGGCGCTCCGCCGTGATCGACCGGCACCGCGTCGCGGGTGCCGCCATGCTCGCCGGGGTCGAGGGGCTGGGGCTCACGGTGTTCGGCGACGTCGCGCACAAGATGAACAACGTCGTCGCGGTCGAGATCCCCGAGGGGCTGCCCGGCGACGAGGCGCGCGGGGCGCTGCTGGAGGACTTCGGCATCGAGATCGGCACCTCGTTCGGCCCGCTTCACGGCCGCGTCTGGCGCATCGGCACCATGGGCGCCAACGCGCGCAAGGACACGGTGCTCACCACGCTCGCGGCCCTCGAGGCCGTGCTGCGCCGCTACGGCGTCTCCGTGCCGGCGGGCGGTGGCGTCGAGGCCGCCGCCGACGTGTTCGCGGCGTCGTCCGTGCGGGAGGCCATGTGACGCGGCTGCGCGAGCTCGCGCCCGACGTCGTCGCGGCCGCCGCACGGCGCGTCATGGCCCGCTGCGACGAGCTCGCCCGGGTGAGCGCCGACGAGGGAGCCATCACGCGCGTGTACCTGTCGCCCGAGCACGCGCGCGTGAACCGCCTCGCGGCCGAGTGGATGCGCGAGGCCGGCATGACCGCCCGGCAGGATGCCGCGGGAAACCAGCTCGGGCTGCTTCCCGCCGCGGATCCGGATGCGCCCGTGCTGATGCTCGGATCGCACCTCGACACCGTGATCGACGCCGGACGGTTCGACGGGATCGTGGGTGTGCTGATGGCGATCGAGGTCGTCCGCCTGCTCCGCGTCGAGGGCGAGGACGGCCGATCCCGTTCGCCGTTCCCGTTCGGCATCGAGGTCGCGGCGTTCAGCGACGAGGAGGGAACCCGCTTCGGCAAGGCGCTGCTCGGATCCTCGGCCGTCGCCGGCACATGGGACGATGCGTGGTGGGACCTGACCGACGCCGACGGCACGAGCCTGCGCGAGGCATTCCGCGAGTTCGGTCTCGACCCCGGCCGCATCGGCGAGGCCGCGCGGCGGCCGGGAGAGCTCGTCGGGTACCTCGAGGCGCACATCGAGCAGGGGCCCGAGCTTCACCGCCGCGACGAATCGCTCGCCGTTGTGTCGTCGATCGCGAGTGCCCGCCGGTTCCAGCTCGTCGTGGAGGGCGAGGCCCGGCACGCGGGCGGCACACCGTACGACATGCGCCGCGACGCGCTGCTCGGTGCGAGCGAGGCCGCGCTGGCGGTGGAGCGGATCTGCCGCGGCGAGCACCACATCATCGGCACGGTCGGCCAGCTCGAGGCGTTCCCCGGAGCGGTGAACGTCGTGCCCGGCGAGGCGCGGTTCAGCCTGGACCTGCGCGGCGAGTTCGACGAGCGGCGGGATAGGGCCTGGGGTGCCATCGAGCGCGAGCTCGACGAGATCATGGGCCGGCGCGGCCTGCGCTGGCACGCCCGGGAGGTGCACAGCGCGCCCGCCGTGTTCTGCGCGCCGCTGCTGCAGGACGTCGTGCGCGAGGGCATCGTCGCCGGCACGGGTGCCGCCGAGCCGGCCACGCTGTTCAGCCCCGCGGGCCACGACGGCATGTCACTCGGCGCCGTCGCGCCCGTGGGGATGCTGTTCCTGCGCAACCCGGACGGCATCAGCCATCACCCGGACGAGGCGGTGTCCTCCGCGGACGTGGCCCTCGGGCTCCGCGCCCTCGCCGAGGCGGTCGCCCACCTCGGGGCCGAGCCCGTGGCGTAGGGTCGCGGCTCAGGCCGCCGCGCGCTCGTGCACGAGTTCCGAGATCTGGCGCTTGAAGGCGTTGAACGCGGGCGAGGTCACGTCGCGATCGTCTCCGAGGGTGATCTGCACGATTTCGCGGATGTGACCCGGCAGCCCGTGCGAGGCGCCGCCCGTCATCACCACGACGCGATCGGCGAGGTAGACGGCCTCCTCGATCGAGTGGGTGATGAACACGACCGTGCGGCCCTCGGCGCGCTGAAGGCCGCGCAGCTGCGCCTGCAGGTCGCTGCGGGTCAGCGCGTCGAGCGCGCCGAACGGCTCGTCCATCAGCATGACCGCGGGATCGTTCGCCAGCACCCGGGCGATCGCGACGCGCTGCTGCATGCCGCCCGACAGCTCGCCCGGGAACTTCTTCGCGAAGCGCGTGAGGCCCACGGTCTCGAGGTACCGGTCGGCCTTCGCCCTGGCATCGGTGCGCGACAGGCCGCGCCGCACCGGGCCGTAGGCGACGTTCTCGTGCACGGTCAGCCACGGGAACAGGCCGTAGTCCTGGAACACGACGCCGCGGTTCGGCCCCGGCCCGGTGATCGGCGCGCCGGCGACCGTCACGGTGCCACCGCTCGGCTCCTCGAAGCCGGCGAGGATGCGCAGCAGCGTGCTCTTCCCGCAGCCGCTCGCGCCGACGACCGCGACGAACTCGCCCGCCGCGACGTCCAGCGTCACGTCGGCCACCGCGAGCACGTCGCCGGAGGGCGTCTCGTACCGCTTCTCGAGCCCCTCGATCCGGATCTCCGCACTCATCAGCGCGCTCCCTTCTGAAACACCGGACGGCGTCCCACCATCAGGCGCAGCACGAGGCTGAGCAGCTTGTCGGACAGGAAGCCGGCGAGCCCGATCACGATCATCCCGGCGACGATGAGGTCGGTGCGCACGATGTCGCGCGCGAGCGTGATGGTGGCGCCGAGGCCCTCGTTGACGCCCGTCGTCTCGCCGAGCACCAGCACGACCCAGGCGAGCCCGAGCCCGACCCGCAGGCCGTTCATGATCGCCGGCGCCGCGGCGGGCACCATCACGCGCCACAGCACCGCGGCGCGCGTGGTGCCGAGCATGCGGGCCGCCTCCACGAGCCGCTCCGACACCTGCCGCGTGCCGCTCGCGGCGCCGAGCACGATCGGGAAGAACGCCGACAGGGTGATCAGGAAGATCGTCGCCTGATCCCCGATGCCGATCAGCAGGGCCACGAGCGGCACCCAGGCGGTCGCGGGGATGGGCCGGATCAGGTTGATGAACGGATCCAGCAGGGTGTCGACCGTGTAGAAGCGCCCCATCAGCACGCCCACCGGCACGCCGATCAGCGCGGCGATCCCGAAGCCGGCGCCGACGCGCGCGGCGCTCGCCCCCAGGTGCTGCCACAGCGTCGCGCTGAAGGCGTCGTCGCGCAGCCCGCCGAAGGCAAAGTCCCACAGCGTCACGGCCACGTCCACCGGGTACGGCAGGTAGCCCATCCGGATGCCGAACGGCAGCTCCAGCTCGATCTGCCGGCCGATGTGCCAGAACAGGACGAACAGGATCGGCACGACGAGGCCGAGCGCGACGCGCGCCGCGGCCGAGCGGCCGGGGCCGCGTCGCCATCGTGGCCTGGCCACCGCGGCGGCCGGGGCGGCGAGCGGGGTGGCGGTGGCGGTCACGATCACTCCACGAACGAGGTGTCGGCGATGTCCTCGATCGCCGGAGCGTCCTCGATGAAGCCGAGCTCGGCCATCTCGCCCGCGAGCGCCTCCAGCTGTCCGAGGTACTCGTCGGAGAGGTCGGATCGCATCCAGAAGTTCTCGATCGCGGTGTCGAAGATCGCCTGATCGCCGCCGAACGTGTCGACCATCTCGGTGAGCCACTCTTCTTCGTTTCCGGTCATCCACTCGGTGGTGGCGACGTGCGTGTCGACGACCTTCTGGACGAGATCCGGGCTCTCCTCGATCAGGGCGCCGGTGGTGATGAGGCCGATGTTCACCTTGCCGATCGGGGTCGCGTACGGGTCGGCGAACTCCTGGCCGCCGTTCTGCAGCGCGATCGAGGCGCCGATCTCGACGCCGAAGAACGCATCGAGATCGCCCGCCGCGAACTGCCCGGCCATCTCGGGAACCGGCACGGTCACGAGGTCGATGTCCTCGGGGTCGACGCCGGCCTCCTCGAGCGTGAGGCGCATCGCGACCTCCTGCGCGGATCCCTGGATGTAGCCCACCGTCTTGCCGACGAGGTCCGCGGGCGAGGCGACCTCGTCGTTGCCGACGAAGCCCGCTCCGCCGTCCGCGGCCGATGCCACGATCTTCAGGTCGCGATCCTGGGCGATCGAGGAGATGGTCGGCGTGACGCCGCTGATCGCGAAGTCGACGGTGCCGGCCACGAGCGCGTCGCTCAGCGCCGGGGTGGTGTCGAGCGTGACGACCTCGAACTCGACGCCGTCGACCGCGTGGTCCTCGTAGAGGAACGGAGCGTAGAAGTGCGGCTGGCCGCGCAGCGTGCCGACCTTGACGGTGACGGTCTCTCCCGGGGCGGCATCCGCGGTGTCCGCGGCGGTGCCGGTGCCGACGGAGCATCCGGTCAGGGCGAGCGCGGCGAGGGCGGCGGCGGGGACGAGCAGACGGCGAGGGGACATAGGGGCGCCTTTCGTGGGGGACGGTGCGCGTGCGGGCGGGACGCCGGTGCGGGGATCGCGCTGCCCGCAGTCAATCGCGCCCGCCGCTCCCGGCCGTTTCCCCACGGTTTCGCCCACGTAAATCCGTGAAGCTCGCGCTTCACGCAAGGGCGGGATGGCGCGCGAAATGCGCCGGACCTGTCAGCCGCCCTGCGCGAGGCGCCAGACGCGATCCCGTGTGAAGGGCTGCACGAACGGGCGGGCGCCGAGGGCGCGGGCGATCGCGTTGCCGATCGCGGGAGCGACCGCGTTGTACGGCGACTCGCTCATCGACTTGGCGCCGAAGGGGCCGAGGTCATCCGAGGTCTCGGCGAACAGCACCTCGGTGTCGGGGATGTCGACCGACTGCGGCACGCGGTAGGTGCGGAAGACGGCGTTCTGGATGACGCCGTCCTGCACCAGCACCTCCTCGTACAGCGCCCCGCCGATTCCCTGGGCGACGCCGCCCTCGATCTGCCCGCGGCACTGCGCGGGGTTCATCACGAAACCGGCGTCGGCCGCGTGCACCGACTGCAGGATGCGCACCGCTCCCGTCTCGGGATCGACTGCGACGCGCACCGCGTGCACGTCGAACGCGATCGAGCGCAGGTCGCCGTGCTCCTCGCCGGTCGCGGTCAGCCCGTCGGGCCCCGCGAGCTCGGCGTAGGTGAGCAGCCCGGCGGGGGTGCGCACGCCGCCCGGCTCCGGCGCGCACTCCGGCGCGGGCACGCCCGCCCGCTCGGCGGCAGCCGTCGTGATCCGGTCGCGCAGCGCGAGGCACGCCGCGTGCAGCGCCTTGCCGGCCACCGTGATCCCGGCCGACGCGAACGCCCCCGTGTCGTACGAGACGACGTCCGTGTCGGCGTGCGCGAGGGCGATCCGGTCCAGGCCCACGCCGAACACGCTCGCGGCGATCTGGCGCTGCACCGTGGTGGAGCCGTTGCCGAACTCGGCGGTGCCGGTGCGCAGCGCGAAGGTGCCGTCCGGGCGCAGGGTCACGGAAGCGTGCGCGACGTGGCCCCGCGGCGCGAGCGTCGCGATCATCGACGCGGCCATCCCCTCGCCGACCCGCCAGCCGTCCGGCGCCGCGGTGCCGTTGCCGCGCGCGAGGGCATCCTGCGCGAGGTCGAGGCACTGGTCGAGGCCGTAGCTTCCCCACACCGTCTCGTGGTCGATCGTGCCGTCGGCGTGGCGCAGCGGATCCTCGGGACGCACCGCGTTGATCCGGCGCAGCTCGAACGGATCCATGCCGAGCCGCTGCGCCAGCAGGTCGAGCGCCGACTCGATCCCGAGGGTCACCTGCCCGAGGCCGTAGCCGCGGAACGCACCCGACGGCACGTTGTTCGTGTAGACCGCCTCGGCGTCCACCCGCACGACGGGGGAGCGGTACAGCGTCACCGACTCGGTGCAGCCGTGGAACATGACGCCGATCGCGTGGTTCCCGTACGCGCCCGTGTCGCTCAGCACGTCGAGCTTGATCGCCGTGAGGCGCCCGTCTGCGTCGGCGCCGAGCGAGACCGACACGCGCATCGGATGCCGCAGTGCCGAGCGCCAGAACTCGTCCTCGCGCGAGAACTCGTACGCGACGGGGCGCCCCGTGCGCAGCACCGCGAGCGCCACGAGGTCCTCGGTGAAGATCTCCTGCTTGCCGCCGAACCCGCCGCCCACGCGCGGCGCGTACACGCGCACCTGCTCGCGCGGCAGCTCGAACAGCCGGCACAGCTCGTCGCGGGTGAGGAACGGCACCTGCGTGGACGAGCGGATCACGAGCCGACCGTCGTCATCCATCCAGCCGACGGATCCGTGGGTCTCGAGCTGGGCGTGGATCGAGCGCGACGTGCGCCACGTTCCCGACACGGTGACGTCGCTGGACGCCAGCGCGGCGTCGACATCGCCGCCGTACCCCGAGTGCAGCGCCGCCACCACGTTGCGCGACGCGTCCGCGACCCGGTCGGCGGGCGTGCGGTCGGGATGCACGCGGGGAGCGCCGGGCGTGCGCGCCTTCTCGGGGTCGAACACGGCGGGCAGCGGCTCGTACGCGACGCGGATCAGCCGGCACGCCTCCTCGGCCGCGGCCGCCGTCTCGGCGACGACGGCCGCGACGCGCTGGCCCACGTGCCGCACGATGTCGTCGAGCATCCGCGTGTCGTCGGGGTCGTCCTCGCGGTGCTCATGCCGCGCGGTCGAGTACCGCATGGCGGGCACGTCCTCGTGCGTGAACACCGCCACCACGCCCGGCACGGCCCGCGCCGCCTCGACGCCGATCGACAGGATCCGCGCGTGCGCGTGCGGGGATCCCACGACGCGCAGGATGAGCGCATCCTGCGGCACCTCGTCGAACGCGTACGGCTCGCGGCCCTGCACCACGCGGCGGGCGGCCTCGGGCACGACGGAGCGGCCGACGCCGGCGTCCTCCGGGGTCGCGGCCCGTGGCCCGGTCTCCCGGACGGGTCCGAGCACGGCCTCGCGCACCGCGTCGCGGATGGGGCGGTAGCCGGTGCAGCGGCAGAGGCTTCCCTTGAGGCGCTTGTCGAGCTCGGGCAGGTCGTCGGCCGTCAGGCACGACGCCGTCACGCTCATCCCGGGCGTGCAGAAGCCGCACTGGAAGCCGAAGCCCTCGACGAGCGACTCCTGCACGGGATGCAGGTCGTCGCCGGGCGCGAGCCCCGCGGCGGTCGTGACCGCGCGGCCCTCGGCGCGCACGGCGGGGACAAGGCACGAGTGGACGGGCTCGCCGTCCAGCAGCACCGCGCACGCACCGCAGTCGCCCGCGTCGCACCCCTTCTTCACCTGGGTCGCGCCGTGCTCGCGCAGCAGCGTGCGCAGCACCTGGCCCGGGCGCGGGTCGGTCTCGATCGGGGTGCCGTCGACGTCGATCCTCATGCCGTCGCCTCCGTCTCGAGCGTGATCCGCGCGCGCTCGGCGAGCACGACGCTTGCCCCGCGCCGCCAGTCGGCGGGGCCGAGTGGATCCGTGTAGTAACCCGGCGCGTCCCGCACGGCCGCGGCGAGCTCGCCCGCGGCCGGCAGCGCCCCGAAGCGCAGCACGACGGGCGTGCGCGTGGCGGCCGTGATCACGAAGGTCGCGGATCCGTCGTCGTCCGCGCGTCCCGTGACGACGGATCCGGATCGGCCGAGCTCGGCCAGCGCGATCTTCTGCAGCGTGAACCGCGAGCGCAGCGTGCGCGCGGGGAGCTCGATCGCGCGCAGCACTTCGCCGGGGGCGAGGGTGCTGACGCCGTTGTCGGCGGGGATCGCGGACACGGGCATCCGGCGGCTGCCGCCATCCGGCGTCCAGATCTCGGCCTCGCCGTCGAGCCCTGCGGCGAGCGACACCATCGCCGCGGCGGCGTACGAGCGCGCGATGTTGCCGCCCACGGTGGCGGTGTTCCAGATCTTGAACGACGCGAGCAGCGCGTCGGCCGCGTCGGGGATCACGCGCGCGGCGGGCCAGGCGGGCGGCGCCTCGCGCGCGAAGGCGACCAGCCGCGCGATCGTGCAGGTGGCGCCGATGCGCAGGCCCGCGTCCGTGGCCTCGAGGTCGGCCCAGCCGAGGGTGGTCAGGTCGACGAGGCCGGTGACGTCGGGCTGCGGCTCGCCGAACATCCACGTGCCTCCCGCGACGAACGCCTCGCCGGGCGCGAGCGCGAGATCCTCCCGCGTGCGCGCGCGGCGGAACGAGGTGACGGTGTGGAGGTCCATTCAGGCCCCCGGCGCCGGGACGGGCAGGGCGCAGGATGCGGCCGCGGGCGACGCCTCGTCGGCGCGTGCGTGCGGGCGGTGAAGCGGTCCGGATGCCTCGCGCAGCGGGCGGCCCGTCGCACCGTGGCGGGTCTGCACGATCTCCGCCAGCACGGCGATCGCGACCTCTTCCGGGGCGGCGCCGCCGAGGTCGAGGCCCAGCGGGGAGTGAAGGCGTGCGAGGTCCGCCTCGCTGACGCCGGCCTCGCGCAGCAGCGCGGCGCGGCGCGCGACCGTGGCCCGGGCGCCGAGCGCGCCCACGAAGCCCACCGGCAGCCGCAGGGCAGTGCGGATGGCGGGGACGTCGAGGCGGGTGTCGTGCGTCAGCACGCACACCGCGGTGCGGGCGTCGACGCGGCCCGCCTGAGCCTCGAGGTAGGCCGCCGGCTCCTCGGCCGCCAGCTCGACCGCCTCGGGGAACCGCTCGCGCGTGACGAGCGTCGGCCAGACGTCGCACACCGTGACGGCGAAGCCCGCGGCCGACGCGACGCGGCACAGCGCGGCGGCGTGATCTCCCGCGCCAAGCACGATCAGCCGGGGCCGGGGCGCGTGCGACAGGGCGAGCACGGATCCGGATGCGCCGGCGATGACGCGCGTCTCGGCGAGCAGGGCGGCCGCGTCGAGCCCCGCGGCGGTCGCCGCATCCGGGTCGTCGATCAGCCGGCCGGCATCCGGTCCCTCGAGCGCGAGGCCGACGGTCACGGCCCGGTCGGCCGCCGCATCCGCCAGCGCCCGCGTCAGGACGGGGTCATCCCGCCGCGCCTCGTACGCGATGACATCGATCTGCCCGCCGCACGCGAGGCCGGCGGCGTGCGCGGTCGCGTCATCGAAGCCGAACCGCGCGGTGGCCGCGGTGCCGGTCGCGAGCACGCTGTGCGCGAGCACGACCGCGTCGCCCTCGACGCAGCCGCCCGAGATCGAGCCGATCACCTCGCCCTCGTCGGTCACCGCCATCGATGCTCCGAGGCCGCGTGGGGCGCTTCGCGCCACGCCCGTGATCGTCACGACCGCAACCCGTCGTCCCGCCTCAAGCCGGTCGCGCAGCCGGTCCGCGAGTTCCCACATGCGGCAACGCTAGCCCCGCCATGTTTCCGGTGCGCTACAGCAACGGCGCGCCCGTGCGTCGGGTCGGCGTGTCCCCGAGGTGTCGGATGGATGCGGCACTTCGGGGACATCCCGGCGCCCGTGTCCCCGAGTTGCCGGATGGATGCGGCACTTCGGGGACATCCCGGCGCCCGTGTCCCCGAGTTGCCGGATGGATGCGGCACTTCGGGGACATCTCGGCGCCCGTGTCCCCGAGATGCCGCTGCGAACCGGCACTTCGGGGGGCAGGCCGGCGCGCCCGCGCGCGGCTACACTCGCGACTCATGACGCCCGCCGCCCCCGCCGTCTGCGGCATCGTGCTCGCGGCCGGGGCAGGCACACGCTTCGGCGGCCCCAAGGCTCTCGCCCGCACTCCCGACGGCACGCCGTGGATCGCGCGCGCGGTCGACGCGCTGCGGGCGGGCGGATGCGACGACGTGCTGGTGGTGCTTGGCGCGGGCGAGGGCGAGGCGGCGGCGCTCGTCCCGCCCGGAGCGCGCGAGGTCGTCGCGGATGACTGGGCCGAGGGAGTCTCCGCTTCCCTGCGCGCCGGGATCGCGGCCGCCCGACGACGCGAACCCGACGCCGTCGTGATCCTCCCCGTCGACACCCCGGACACCCCTCCCGAGGCGGTCGCCCGCGTCCTCGCCGCGGCGTTGGATGCTCCGCGCGCGGCCCTCGTGCAGGCGACCTACGCGGGCCGCCCCGGTCATCCGGTGCTGCTCGGCGCCGACCACCTCGACGCCGTCGCCGCATCGGTCTCGGGCGACCGGGGCGCGCGGCCTTACCTCGCGGCGCACGACGCGCATCAGGTCGAGTGCGCGGATCTCTGGTCCGGTTCCGACGTGGATCACCGCTGACCCGGCGACGATCCGGCGCCGCGCGTCGCCGCCGGGACACGCCCGGGACGCACGCGGCGGCGTGTCTGAAAGGCCGTTATGCATCGCGTGTGAGCCCGGCTGTGCGTTTGAGACGGGCGGACGGATCTGCCTAACGTCGCCGACGTGCCCCGTGGGGCACCGCCTCCGCGAACTCCGCGGAGGGGCAACCGGAACGAAGGGAATCGACTGCATGTCGAAGAGCACGAGCCCGAAGTCCACCACCCAGCGCACCCTGCGCGGCGCAGCCGCCGTCGGTGCGGCCGGAGCCGTGATCGCCGGCGCCGCGTTCGGCGCCTCGGCCGCCAGCGCCACGACCGGCGACGAGCGCCACCACGCCGAGGCGGCCGCGCAGGCCGACGGCGCCACCACGGCCACTCAGGTCGATGCGTCGACCGTGAAGCTCGACAGCCCGGCCGTCGCCCAGACCTCGACGCAGCTGGAGGAGAAGCTCGCCACCGTCATCGCCGGCCTCGACGAGCGGGCGGAGGAGGCGCTCCGCGCCGCCGTCGAGACCGGATCGCTCGACCTCGGTCCGCTCGAGGGCCTCCTGAACGGCGGGCACACCGACATCCCCGAACTCCCGATCGACCCGGCCCAGGTCATCGCCGACGTCGGCGCCGAGCCCCTCGTGAGCGAGGACGGCGCGGTGTCGATCGACCTCGCCTCCGGCGCGGTCACGGTCGACCTGCAGACCCTGATCGAGGTCAACGGCCTGCCCGCCGACGCCACCCTCGCGGATCAGGCCGTCGTCGACCTCGTGAAGGCCGACGTGCAGGAGATCCTCTCGGGCGTCTCCGACCGCATCGACGAGCAGCTGCTCGCCGAGGTGCAGGGACTCGCCGAGGGCCTGCCGACCGAGCTCGCCTCGCAGCTCGAGGGCATCCAGCCCGCCGCGGTCGAGGAGCTGCAGAGCACGGTCGACGACGCCGTGGGCGAGGTCACCGCGCCCGCCGCGACCGAGCTCGGCACGGCCGCGAGCGAGCTCGGCGGCATCGTGGAGTTCACGGTCGAGGAGGGTGGCAGCGCCACCGTGAACATCGACCTGCCCGACGGCGAGTCGGTGCCGCTGGCCGGCTGACGCCTCTCACGGACGACGCCCC